>JAJUJD010000038.1 GCA_029267315.1 Alcaligenaceae bacterium | reverse complement strand
GTCCAGGCCGAATGTGCGCTTCAGCTCAGCGTTACCGTCTTTCCTGGCCACGCCATCAGTGATCCAGGCATCGAACAGGTCGGCAAAGGTCTTATTCTCTGCTTCCAGGCGCTTGGCTTCGGCAATGGTCGCCTCGACCGCCTTCTGAGCCTCGATGCGGTCGGCCTGTTTCTTGTCATTCGGATTGACACCGGCGGCCACCTGATCGCGGGCTTCATCACGACGCTTGCGAATCTCTGCTAGGTCTACTTTCGGCCAAGTGCCGCATTGGAACCACCGCACCTTCCCTTCCCACCTGAAGGCGTATTTGAACCGCACCGATACACCGTCATCGCCCACCCGCACCTCACCAGACAGGCCGCCGCCGTCGCTGAGCGTGTCGCCCTTCCAGTCAGCCGTGATAGCGTTCAATTCGCGTATAGTCCACTTATGGCCTTTGCCTGCTTTGGGGTATCGGGTCATGCCGTTTCTCGTTCCAGGGTAAACAGAGGGGTAAACAAGAATACGGCAGTTGCAAGTGCTTGTAAAATCCTATAACAGCATCATTTCACCTAACACACTGATTTTTAATAATATTTTGTGTTTGGTTAGTTTCAGGGAATCCGTTTTAAACAGCCTGTCACGCCGGGGGTAGCGGGTTCGAGCCCCGTCCGCTCCGCCAAAGAATTCGAGAGAAAGCCTGATAGCCTTACAGCTATCAGGCTTTTTTCTTTTTCTTGCTCTCAGCGCATCACGTCTGCCTAAGTCGCATACCGTTAGAAATATTTGGTAACCAAACGGCAAGCGCCTTTCCATCTTTCGAATCCGCGCCTTAGTACTGGCGATTTGTCGAAATTAGCCGACATTGACGCAAATTGACGATGCGCGCGCTTGCGGAGTTAGTGCGGAATATTTGCATGTGCTGCGCTCCCCTCCCTACGATATGCCCCGCAATTCAATGAACGGGGCTTTATGTATACGCTGTTTCTGAGTATTTCCTGCAGTGTGGCCGTATCAGTGCTTCTGAAGATGGCCCGCAATCGTTCCATCCAAGTGGATCAAGCCATCGCCTTCAACTATGTGATGGCTGGCAGCTTGTGCTGGTTGCTACTGAGCCCGCAGCCGCAATCACTTTTTGCCTCTGCAGCGCCTTGGCCCTTGCTGCTCGCCTTGGGTCTGCTGTTGCCCAGCATCTTTCTTGTCATGGCGAAGGCCGTGCAGCAGGCAGGCATCGTTTTAAGCGATGTCGCCCAGCGACTTTCCCTGCTATTGCCGCTGATTGCAGCGTTCACAGTATTTGGCGAGCCGGCAAGCTCGCAGAAATTAATGGGGATAGCCATCGCGCTATGTGCACTGGCCGCTTTGCTATGGCGACCCGGCAACCGAAACTCCCAAGCACCCGGCACGAGGGGTAGTTTGCTTACCGTGGCACTGTTGCTGGGTGTATGGGTAGGCTACGGCACCATCGACATTCTCTTCAAACAAATGGCCAAAATGGGTTCGGGCTTTCCGACCACCCTGCTTGGCTCGTTCGTGCTGGCGGGCTTGGTTAGCTTTACCTATCTATTGGTGCGCCGCGCGTCGTGGACTGTGCGCAGCATGCTGGCAGGTCTTCTGCTTGGCCTGTTGAACTTCGGCAATATCTATTTCTACGTCCGGGCACACCAGGTGTACTCGGATAACCCTACCCTGGTCTTCTCGGCCATGAATATCGGGGTTATCGCACTAGGTACCTTGGTGGGTGCGGGTGTATTCAAGGAACGAATCAATTGGGTCAACGGCATTGGCGTGGGCATGGCAATACTGGCCATTTTCATCCTCTTCCCGCGTTGATACGCCAATAGTCTGAGTCGATAAGCTCATACGAACACCGCGCCGCCTAACGCTCCGGCGGCGCGGGCCGTTTCACGAAATCGCTTGTGTGGTCTGACTCGGGCTGATCCGCTGGAGCCTCCGGTTCAATTCCATGTTCGCTTGCCGTGGCCTGTTGTGCTGCTTCTACTTCCGTGCCCAACGGCATTTCGGGTACCTGCGTTGCTTGTTCCTGCGCGACATAATCAGGCGCGCCCTCGCTGAGCGGTGCCGCTGGTTCAGCCGCGGAAATGATACGCAGGTCGCTCGGCCCCACGCCACTTGGTGGTTCCGCGGGCTGCACAATCTCGATTTCCGGCTCTAAAGCGCCTGCCATTGGCCCTGAAGGCGTCTCAAGCGGCGTTCCCTCTTGCGCCGGGGCCGCAACAGGCGACGGGGACGGCTGTGCCGCCGCGCCTGCGTCCTCGACGCCGGCTCCCGTTGATCCAGTTGCCGGCTCTGCCCCTGCAGTGGCATCGGGAACCACTTCTACCGGGCTATCTGTAGTCACGTTCACACCACTGGTAGCGGCGACAACGTCGGGCTCTGTCTGGCCCTCGGCTTCAGCACCCGGCAAGCCTTCTGGAGGGGTAGTGAAGGAAATGTCCTTGTCGAGATCCACTCGTGGATCCAGGGCCGGAACCACGTTCTGGGTTTGTGACGATTCCGGCATAGGAACAAAGCCCGTTGGCGCATCTTCGCTTAAATGGGTGCCCTTCACACGCTGTGGACGTACGAACGCCACCAGGAATACCGCGCAGGCAGTAACGAAAACGAAAAAGACGCCTGCCTGAAGCTCGCGCATCAGGAGCCCCACGAGCAAGGGCCCCACCCCCGCTCCCAGGCCGTACACCATATACATGATGGCGCTGAGGCCGACCCGCCTTTCTGGTTCGACGTTGTCGTTGGCAAAGGCGGCTGCCACCGGGTAAAGCGTGAAAAGAATGATGCCGAACAGGCAGGAGAAAACCACCAGCACGGCATAGGGTAAGGGCCACCATCCCCACAGCGGAAGGGTGAAGAGGGCCAGCAGCATGGAATTGAAGCGAATCAGCCCAACCCGGCTTATGCGGTCGGCCAGCCAGCCGATAGGCCATTGAAAAACCAACCCGCTGGCAACAGCCGCCGCGACAAATACGGCGACTTGCCCGGTATTCATGCCTTGTGCCACACCGTATACGGGCGCCAGGCCGTAAAAGGCGCCCGACATCATGCCGGCCATGAACATGACGGTCAGGGTGATGGGAACGCGTGAAATGTAATAGCGGTAATGCAGCGGCACTGGCACTTGAATCGCCGGGTGAACGCGGCGTGTGACGGCTACCGGAATCAGGCAGGCAGCGGAACACAGCGCAACGAACATTAGCGGGCCGGTATCCAGCCTCGGAAAGAGGCTGACAGACAGCTGGCCCAGTACGGTACCCATGCTGGAGAAGACCATGTAGAAGGCGAACACACGGCCCCGCAAGCGGTTTTCCGTTTGTTCGTTGAGCCAGCTCTCCAGCACGATGAACTGGGTCACCATCGCAATACCTGCGACAAATCGCAAGGCCATCCACAGGACGAGAATGTCGATCAGGGCCTGGATGAGCACGGTCACGGTCACAAGGGCCGCAGTGGCGGCGTAGGCGCGTATGTGCCCCACACGGATGATGAGCTTATGACCTACTCGTGCCCCGAACACAAGCCCGATGTAATACGCGGCGATGATGGCACCGACCCAGATCTCGGAAACAGACTCGGCAGTGAGCCTCAAGCCCAGATAGGTGTTGAACAAACCTGACCCGACCAGGAGCAGCAGGGTGGCCAGGAAGAGAGAGGAGAACGCCCCGATCGTCTTTACCATGGCGAAACATATTGTGAAGCGCGAGACGCGCCTCGGGTGAGGAAAAAAAGATTGCGGCCCCGGAAAGGATCGTGCGGCGTGCTGTCAACGGTTGCCCGTTTGCACAGCACGCTCCGTTAATGCGCCGCGCTCAGGAGAGCTGATTCAGCAAGCTGCGTGCATCGGAAACTTCAAACTTGCCCGCCTGCTCGATATTGAGCTGCTCAACCACGCCATCACGCAGCAGTGCGGAAAAGCGTTGGCAACGCACCCCCATGCCCCGCGCGTTCAGATCAAGTTCCAGGCCGAGCTTGCGAGCGAATTCGCCACTGCCATCGCCAAGCATGCGGATGCGACCGTTCACACCGAGAGACCTTCCCCAAGCGCCCATGACGAAGGCGTCATTGACGGCTACGCACCAGATTTCATCCACGCCTTTTTCCCGCAGGACGTCACGAAGTTCCAGAAAACCTGGAACGTGTTTTTCCGAGCATGTGGGTGTAAAGGCTCCCGGTACGGCAAATAACGCGATGGTCTTGCCCTTGGCCGCGTCGGCGACCTGCACCGGGTTGGGTCCAACGGCACATGCGCCGCTGGGTTCGTCGTAGTACTCGTACAAGGTGCCGTCGGGAATACGGTCACCGATTTTGATGGTCATAGGTTCCCCCTTCTTGTGCTTGGTGTAAAGCTCAATGATACGGCTAAAAGAAGGGAGAACCGGAGATCAGCTGGATTCCTTGACGCGATAGACCAGCGTTGCGGTTTTTGCCAGGCCCAGCACCTTGACAGTAACGCTGCCCAGAAGCAGGCGGGAAAGCCCGCTGCGGCCATGGCTGCCAATGAAAATGAGGTCGCAGCCGTTCTCTTCGGCAGCCTGAACAATGCCATCGGCCACGTTGAAATTCGAGACTACCTTGCCGCTTGCTTTGACGCCGGCTGTTTCCGCGCGATCAAGCACCTGACGGATGTACTTCTCGGCCTGCTCATTGGCAGTCTTCTCGTAGTCTTCGTCAGTGATGGCGTAGGCGGCGGCCATGCCATCGAAGCCAACGGTTGCCGCGAATGGCTGAGTGACATACAAGGCCACGATTTCCGCGCCAATGGAGCGCGCGAAGCAGACACCTTTGTTAGCCGCCTGAGCGGAAAGCGGGGAACCGTCGGTAGGAATGAGGATTTTTTTGAACATTATCTTGCCCCTATCAAGTTACTAGGCTCCCAGCCCAGTGCTGATCGCCTGAATTTATACTTCAGGCCTCGAGCTTACCGTGTGGCACAGTCCAAATGTAATCAGCATTTACGCTGTCTTTGACCGAACTCAATTCAACCCTGGGTAGCTGCATGGAAAAGGTGCGTGCAACGGGTCCCGCTACGGCAATAGGCCAGCACCGGGGCAGGCAGTGCTTGCAATAGCTCGCGGAAGCGAAGGACGTCCTGTTCCGTCATTCCGCCGCTGATGACAGGCTGGTACTCTATGGTCAGGCCGGCCGCCTTGGCAGCGGCTATTACGTCGCTCGAAGAAGGCTGTTCCGCGCCGCCTTCTCCGTCCGGCCGATTGATGATCACGCTTTTGAACCCCGCCTGAGCGACGGCCTGCATGTCCTCGGGGCCGAGCTGGGGCGCGACCGCAAAAGAATCAGTAAGTGGTGTGTAAGGCAGAGACATCGTGCGAATCCGTATAATGGTTGAAGGGGGTAATCATGGAAAATAGTATGACTGCGCCGTCCAGCACGCAAGCTGCCCGCACCTCAGATACCGAGCAGGTCACGATTCGCGACGCCACACTCGATGACATCGCGCAGATCCAGCAAATCTACGCGCATCACGTGCTCTCCAGTACCGCGACCTTCGAGGAAACACCGCCCTCTGAACAGGAAATGCGCGAACGTATAGAAAAAGTTCGCGCACTGGGCCTGCCGTGGCTCGTGGCAGAACATGCGGGCCGCATTTTGGGCTACTGCTATGCAAGTCAGTACCGCCCCCGGCCGGCCTACCGCTACACCGTAGAGAATTCCATCTATCTTGCGGATGGCGAATCTGGCAAGGGTCTCGGCCAACAGCTGCTGGCCGCCTTGCTTGAGCGCTGCGAGCAAGGGCCCTGGCGTCAGATGATTGCGGTCATCGGCGGAACGCAGAACCAAAGTTCCATCAGCCTGCATCGTAAGCTCGGCTTCAATCACGTGGGCACACAGCCTGACACCGGATACAAGTTCGGGCAATGGATTGACGTGGTCTTCATGCAGCGCGCATTGGGCCCCGGCGGCAGCACCCCACCTCAAGAATGATTCCGCAACACCACAGCAACTGAGCGTCTCGTTTCATTGACGCTCGGTCAAGCTTTCTTATAAGATTACTATTATAGTTATCTTTAACCTTCGAACCTCGTCCATGGCCCGCCCCGACCTCTGTACCACCGAAGAAATCCGCGAACTTGTTGACCAGTTCTACGCTCGCATCCGTTCAGATGCCGTGCTCGGCCCCATTTTCAATGAACACATTCACGACTGGCCCACTCACCTCGACATTATGGTGCGCTTCTGGTCGTCAATTTTGCTGGGCTCCGGGCAGTACAGTGGCACCCCTATGCCCAAACACATCGCCTTGCCGGGGCTGGACGCCTCGATGTTCCGTCACTGGCTGGCCTTGTTTCACCAGACTACCGCAGAACTGAGTAACCGTGACATGGCCCATCAGGCCGAGGAACTGGCTCAGCGTATCGCGCGCAGCCTTTGGTTCGGGTATCAAATGCATAGGGAACCGAACCGCATGCCACAGGAGCTGAGCCATGAATGAGCAATCGTCCGTGCGGGCCACAGCGCCTGCGCCTGACTTTTCCGTTTTCCTCAGTTTGGGTTTTCGCCCCCTCTATATTTGCGGCTGCGCTTGGGCCCTGATCTCTGTAGCAATCTGGATTTTCGCGCCCGCGCTGATACCAGCGCCGTTTTTTGCCGTTGCATGGCATGCCCACGAAATGCTTTGGGGGTTTATTGCGACGATTGCGGTAGGTTTTCTTTTGACAGCGAGTGCTACCTGGACCGGCTTCAACCCCATGAAGGGGCTGCCCCTTGCCCTGATCACCCTGTTCTGGTTGTGTGCCCGCTTGGCGTACCTGTTTGGCGGTGACGCCGCCTTCCTGACAGGGCTGGCGCTGGAAAGCCTGTTCTTTGGCTACAGCGCGGTGTGCCTTCTGAAAGTGATGCTGCAAGGAAAGAGCCGTCGCAACTACGGCATTCCATTCCTGGTGCTGGGGTTGGGCGCCAGTAATGTGCTTTTCCTGCTTGCCACGCTGCAAGGCGACTACCTGCTGGTAATTGAGCGATTCAATACCGGCATGTTGTTCATGGCGGTGCTGACCATTCTCATTGCGCGCCGCGTCATACCTTTCTTTGCCGGACGCATGGTGCCGGGCCTGGATATTCCCATGCTGGCAGGAAGCGGGCGCGTGCAGCTCGTCGTGGGAAGTCTCGCCATCATTGCCGGACTAAGTGGCTTGCAAACCGCTATGGCTGCCGCGTTAGCGGTAGTGGGCGCAATAGGTCTGTATCAGTTCTGGCGCTGGAAACCCCATGCCGTACTTCATAAGCCCATGTTGTGGATTCTCTATTTCGGGTATTTGGGCTTGGGTTTGGGTTTGCTGGCGGCCGCCGCCCATCTGTTCGGCCTGGGAGGGAGCTTCCTCGCCCGGGATGCCGCTCATGTACATATCATTGGTATGGGGGGATTCGCCGTATTGATTATCGGCATGGTGACCCGAACCGCTTTGGGGCACACTGGGCGGCCGTTGGCCCTGGACGCCGCCATGCTTGCCAGCTATTGGTTTATGGTGCTGGCCGTCTTTCTGCGGCTCGCAGCCCTGTTGCCTACTTCCTTTGCAGGGCCCTTGCTGCATGCAACGGCGACGGCATGGATACTCAGCATGGGCCTGTATCTCTACCGATATATACCGATTTTGATTCGCCCGCGAGCTGACGCCATGCAACAATCTGGCACGCGGCCCGCGGCACCCCGCAAAGCTGCACCCCAGCGCTGATTCAAATTCGGCCCGGCAGCGTCATGCCGCCGGCAGCCTCGCCTGCTTCTGGAATATGCCATGCGACTGACAGCAATGACCGACTTCTCCATGCGTCTGCTCATGTATTTGGGCAATCATCCGGAACGGCTGTGCACAATTGCCGAGATTGCTCGCGTTCATGGCATCTCCGAACCGCATCTGATGAAGATCACACACCGCCTAGCGCAGGCCGGTTGGATAGAAACCATCAGGGGTAAGAACGGTGGAATGCGCCTGGCAAAGGAGCCAGGGCAGATTTCCCTGGGTGCCGTCGTGCGCGATATGGAAAATGACCTCGCCGTGGTCGCCTGCCTGGGAGGCCACAACCCCGAATGCATACTGGTCGGCCAGTGCGGCCTGACCCGTATCATGCAAGGTGCCCTGGACCAGTTCCTGGGCCACCTTGACCGCTACACACTGGCCGACGTTCTGCCGGCCAAAATGAATCAGAGTAGTTCGCAGCGCACTGTCACGGGGTGCGAGCGCAAAACGGAAACGACTGTTTCCTTTACTTCGCCTTCTACGTCCGAAATCACGTAGCCGATCGGCCCCTTGGTCTGCAGGTGCTGAGCCACAATGTTCAGGCCGTGGTCGGCAACTACGCTACTGAGCGCGCCCATGGCACCCGGAACGTTCCGGTGTACGTGCAGAATACGCCCCGTGCCTGCCCGTTCTTGATAGGGCACTTCCGGAAAGTTCACCGAACCCTTCGTGGCACCTGCCTGCAGGTAGCTGACGAGTTTTTCCGCAACTTCACGCCCGATGTTTTCTTGGGATTCCTGAGTGCTGCCGCCGATATGCGGGGTCAGAATCACGTTGGGCATGCCGCGCAAGGGGCTGTCCAATGCTTCGTCCCTGCCCTTCGGTTCCACCGGGAAGACGTCCAGCGCCGCGCCAGCGAGGTGACCGCTGGTCAATGCTGCGTGCAGCGCATCAATATCGACCACCGTGCCGCGCGAGGCATTGATCAGAATAGTCCCCGGTTTCATGGCGGCGATGGTCTCCGCATTGATGAGGTTATGGGTCGCCTTGCCGCCCGGCACATGGAGGGTGACGACATCCGACTGTGCGAGCAGGCGCTTCAGCGATGAGACCGGCTTGGCATTGCCGCGTGGCAGCTGCGATTCGACATCGTGGAACAACACTTTCATGCCGGCCAGCTCCGCCAGCGTCCCTACCTGAGAACCGATGTTGCCATAGCCCACGATGCCCAGGGTCTTGCCCCGAGCCTCGTACGCGCCGTCGGCGGTCTTGTCCCAGAAGCCCTGATGCACCCGATGGTTTTTCTCGGGGATGCGGCGCAACAGGAGGATTGCTTCTCCAAGCACCAGTTCGGCGACGGACCGGGTATTGGAGAACGGTGCATTGAATACGGCCACGCCATGCGCCAGAGCGGCATCCAGGTCGACCTGGTTGGTGCCGATGCAGAAGCAGCCGATGACGCGGAGGTCCGGATTGGACGCGATCAAATCCGCGTCGATCTGCGTTCTTGACCGGATACCAAGTACTTCGGCGCCGCGAACCGCCTCACGCAAGGACTCCGGGGGAAGCGCCGAAGCGTGGGTAATGATCTCTTCATAGCCCGCTGCCTGGAAAACCTCGCGTGCGCTGGGGTGAATGTTCTCGAATAAAACGATACGTGCCATCAAACCAACTCCAATTGAGACGCTACCATTGTGAACTATTTTGGTACTGATTGCAGGGGTAACCCTTAGTCGAGCGCAGCTTTTGCTGCCGGTAGTGACGAACGCAGCCTTCCTTTTTTCCGTATCCGTATTAACCCTGATTGAGTACCGAGCGTGGCGTGCGCGGGACTAGACCCCTGAAGGCTGTAGGTAGAATAAAGCGGTGGTTGCAGGCGGTCGCCTGTCGCATCACGAACAGGAGACAAGCCTTGAGCACTTCCCCCTCTGGCAGATGGTATTTCGGTTGGAACATTGTCGCTGCCTCGGCAACACTCACTTTACTAACGGTCGGCCTGCGCATGGGCATCGGCCCATTCTTTCTGCCCATCGCTGAAGATCTCGGCTTCAGTCGCAGCATGCTGGCAAGTATCGTGGCCGTAGGTATGTTGTTCTATGGCGTGGGTATGCCCTTTGTTGGTCAGATGGTCAATAAATGGGGCACACGCACCGTGCTCTTGCTGGGCACTGCCATGATCGTCACCGCCGTATTCTGGACAGCCAACGCACAAGGGCCCATCAGCTTCCTGCTGTCCTTTGGCATTCTGCTTTCCCTGGGCTTGTCCTTTGTCAGCCCGGTGACCTTCACCCCAATTATTGCGCGCTGGTTCACCCGTCAACGTGGCGCCGCCCTCTTCTTTCTTTCAACCGGCTCCATGGCGGGTATCGCCCTGGCTACCCCGGCGCTGGGCTACGCCATTCCGGTTTGGGGCTGGCGCGGCGCCATTGTTGGTTATGGTCTCTTGCTGGCGGCGGTGACCGTGCCTCTGGCTCTGTGCATAATGCGCGAGAATGCCCCCGAAGGTACCGACACCCTTCCCCGTTCCGACAAAGCCACATTGCGGCCCGGTTCAGCGTCAGGCAACTCGATTCCCAACCCCGCTTTGCGAGCGAGCGATGCCGTGCGCAGCATGCCTTTCTGGAAAGTGGTGCTGGGCTTGTTCGCCTGTGGCTACAGCATGAATCTGCTTGGCGCACACGGGGTGCCCATGCTGGTTGACCACGGTTACGACCCTCTGGTGGCCGCGTTTGGCATCGGTCTTATCGGCTTTGCCGCCATTTTCAGTACCGTTGTGCTGGGTCGTATGTCCGATAAGCTTCCACGCCGCAACCTGCTTGCTGCCATCTACTTCATTCGGGGCCTGGGTTTCTTCGGCTTGTTGCTGGTGAGCACACATATCGAGCTCTATACCGTCGCCATTGTGGGCGGCGTGGTATGGGCGGGCAGTATCGCCTTGTCATCCGCCATTCTCGCCGACATCTACGGCGTGAAGCTGGTAGGGGTCCTGTATGGCTGGACGTATCTGGGCCACCAGATAGGCGGCATGCTCAGTTCCTGGCTCGGCGGCTGGGCTTACGAGACTTTTGGCACACACTGGATTTCTTTCGGCAGCACAGGTGTCCTGCTGTTCATTGCAGGCTGGGTGTCGCTACGCCTTCCCCTTCCCGGCCAGTGTGTTGTGCAGCCACGGGCTGCCTGACACTAGAACAATATAGGAGGAATTCATGCACCCAACCGTTTCGGAACTCTATGGCCAGCTGCGTCTGCCGGTCATTTGTGCGCCGATGTTCATCGTTTCGACGCCAGAGCTTGTGATTGCCCAGTGTGCATCGGGCGTGGTTGGGTCCATGCCGGCTCTCAATGCCCGCCCGCAGGAAACTCTGTCCCCCTGGCTTGGCCGCATCGAGAATGGGCTGGCCGCACTGCGTGCTCAGAATCCCGAGCGCATCGTGGCGCCCTACGCCATCAACCTGATCATCCATTCGTCTAACGAACGCGTGGAGGCTGACCTGGAGGTATGCGCACAGCACAAGGTGCCCATCATCATCACCAGCCTAAGTGCCCCACATCGTGTGGTAGACGCTGTGCATGAATGGGGCGGCAAGGTCTTCCACGACATCACCACCGTGCGCCATGCCGAGAAAGCGCTGGAAGGCGGTGTGGATGGCCTGATTCTGGTTGCGGCTGGCGCCGGCGGCCATGCCGGAACAACCAATCCGATGGCGCTGGTCGGGGAGATCCGCCGTTTCTATGATGGCCCACTAGTTCTTTCCGGCGCCATTTCCCGAGGCGAAGACATCGCGGCTGCCCGGGCCATGGGTGCCGACTTCGTCTATATGGGCACGCGCTTCATTGCCAGCGCTGAAGCCAATGCCGTCGACGCCTATAAGCAGACGATTGTTGAATCCGCAGCCAAAGACATTCAGTACACCCCCGCTTTCAGCGGTATTCCGGGCAACTACCTGAAGCCAAGCATCGTCGCTGCTGGCCTGGACCCCGACAACCTGCCCCCAAAGGAAGGGAAGTCAGTGGACTTCGGAAATACGCGCAGCAAGGTGTGGAAGGATATCTGGAGCGCCGGCCAGGGCGTTGGCAATATTGACGCCGTTATGCCGGTAGCAGAAATCGTTGACAAGCTGGAACAGGAATATCGCTCCAGCCTGCAACGACTTGCCCAGGATTATTTCCTGGCGCTTACGCAGCCGCAGGAAGCTTGCCGTCCTTGAGCAGAGCAGTGACCAGATTCACGTAGTAACGCACCCCGATGGGTAGGAGTGCGTCGTTGAAGTCGTACTTGGGATTGTGCAGCGACGCGCTTTGTTCACCGTTACCCATCCAAATATAAACACCGGGGCACGCCTGGGACATGAACGCGAAGTCCTCGGATGCCATGCTCGGCGCCATGTCACGGCGAACGTTCTCTTCACCCAGCAAGCCCGAAAGCACCTCGGCACAGATATCGGCATGCGCCGGGCTGTTGATCGTAGCGGGGTAACGTACCTGGTAATCGAGATCCACTTCGAGCCCGTGCAAGGTGGCCACCGCCGCCACCGCGTCACGCAAGCGCTGCTCAATGCGTGCGCGCTGTTCCATGTCGTAGCAGCGCATGGTTCCGCGCAACTGCACTTCTTCCGGCATGACGTTGAAGGTATCGCCGGCATGGAAGCTGGTGACGCTGAGCACTGCGGGTTTGTGCACTTCCTGTTCGCGGCTGATCAGAGCTGGTAGCTGCGTCACAAGCTGGCAGGCCGCCAGCAGGGTGTCTTTGCCCAAATGTGGCATGGCCGCGTGACAGCCTTTGCCACGCAGGGTGAGCGTGAAGATGTCGAAGGCTGCCATGACGGGCCCGCCGTGCACCGCTGCCACACCGACAGGCAGGCCGGGCCAGTTATGCATGGCATATACCGCCTGCACCGGGAAACGCTCGAAGAGGCCTTCCTCCATCATGGCGCGACCACCGCCCTCATTCTCTTCGGCGGGTTGGAAAATAAATACCACCGTACCGCGGAAGTCCGGATTCTTTGCCAGTTGACGCGCCGCACCCAGCAGCATGGTGGTGTGGCCGTCATGGCCGCATGCATGCATTCGGCCAGCATGGGTGGAAGCGTGCTCCACCTGATTCAGCTCAGTTACGTGGAGTGCATCCATGTCTGCACGAAGGCCGATGGAGGGCCCTTCGCCCAATACACCGCGCAGCACACCCACCACGCCAGTCCCCCCCAGACCCTCATGCACCTCCAGCCCCCAGCTGCGGAGCAGTTCGGCCACGCGGGCCGAGGTGCGGTGCTCCTCGAAGGCGGTTTCCGGGTGCCGATGAAAGTCGTGGCGCCAATCGTGGAGATCCTGCAGTTCCTCGGTGCTGAACTCGATCATGGTTTTTCCTCAAATTCCTACAGATAGCCAAAGGGTGCCGCAGGCTCGGCAGCCGTTTCCACCCAGACGCTTTTGAGCTGAGTGTATTCTCGCAGTGCGTCAACGCCACTGGAGCGGCCGTAACCGCTTTGCTTGTAACCCCCAAATGGTGAGGCGACGTTAATGGTTTTGTAGCCGTTGATCCAGAAGGTGCCTGCCTGGACCTGAGCCGCGACGCGATGGGCGCGACCGACGTCCCGCGTCCAGACTGCGCCGGCCAAACCAAAGCGGCTGTCATTGGCAATGGCGATTGACTCCTCTTCCGTATCGAACGGAATGACAGCGACCACCGGCCCGAAGACTTCGTTCTGCGCCACCGACATGTCGTTACGCACCCCTGTCAGTATAGTGGGGGAAACGAAGTAGCCCGTGCCGTTGTCCTTCGCGCTGCCCAGGGCGAGCTGCGCACCTTCTGCCAGCGCGGCATCCACGCATTGACGCACATGAGCGTACTGACGCTCGTTGCATATGGGGCCGATCTCGGTGGTATCGTCCAGCGGATTACCCACGCGCAACTGAGCTGCGCCCTTCACCAGTTTTTCAACCAGCGCATCATGGACGCTGCGTTGCACCAGGAGGCGGGAGCCAGAGACGCAGCTTTGCCCTGCTCCGGAAAAAATGGCTGCTTGTGCCCCGAGGCAAGCACGGTCCAGATCGGCATCTTCGAAAACGATGTTGGCGGATTTCCCGCCCAGTTCGAGCACGCAAGGCACAAGATGCGCGGCCGCGGCAGCGGCAATACGGGCACCTGTGGGCACCGATCCGACAAACACCACTTTGCCGACGTCGCCGGTGGGCAGCGCCGCTTCCATGGCCACTTGCCCATGCCCGGCCAACACGTTGACCAGCCCGCGGGGCGCGCCGGCCTGCTCAATAATGGCACCCAGGGCCAACGAACTGAAGGGAGTGAGCTCAGACGGCTTGAGCACTACGCCGTTGCCCATGGCAATGGCAGGTGCGATCTGCCAGCCGGCAGTAAAAATGGGCGCGTTCCAGGGAGTGATCTGCAGCACAACACCAATGGGTTCGCGGCGTGTGTAGTTGAAGTGCCCACTTGGTACCGGAATGACTTCGCCGTGGAGCTTGTCCGTCCAGCCGGCGTAGTACTCGAACATTTCAGCCACGCGCAGCACTTCACCGCGGCAATCACGGATAGGTTTGCCACTCGTCACAGCCTCGAGCTGGGCGAGCGCCTCCGCAGAATCGCGGACGCGTTGCCCAATGGCGTTCATAATGCGGCCCCGGTGTGCGTGACTCAGCGCGGCCCACGCCCGTTGCCCATGCTTGGCTGCAGCTACCGCAGCCTGCACAGATTCGGCACTCATATCGGCATAACGCAGGGTCTCTTCACCTGTTGCGGCATTCCGAAGGATGATCTCTGCGCCTGTGCCTGGCTGTAGGGCACCATCTACCAGTGATGCGGGGCCTTCGGCCTTCGGAAAAAATGCTTGAAAAGCTTGGATGATTGCTTGCTGCATGGCTATGACTGCACTCATTTGTTCGGTTCCACAAAGTCGACTATGCGGTTGAAGTCCTCTTCGTCCGCCAGCGTGGCAACAGAGTCTGCCCAAAGTCGCAGCGCTTCACGCGACAAGGGAGCAGCCGCTCCACTTTTTTCGATCATCTCAGCGGCCAAGCGCAAATCCTTGCGCATGAGCTTCATGGTAAAGCCTGAATTGAAGGCCCCATTCAGTATCCAGGTCGGGCAGTTCACTTCCGTGACAGCGCTGCGCCCGGAACCGGCGTTCACCCCTTCCAGGATTTGTTCGACATTCAGGCCGGCGGCACGCGCCACGCGGATGGCTTCACCCGCAGCCAACAGATTGATGCCGCAAAGCAGGTTATTAAAGAGTTTGGCACTATGACCTGCACCCACGGGGCCCACATGCACCCGTTTGGCCGTGAGCGCGTCCAGCACAGGCGCCAGCCGCGCGATGTTGTCTGAGTCGCCGCCCAGCAACATGGTCATGGAACCAGCGTGGGCCGCCTTGGGACCGCCGCTGACGGGACCGTCGACCAGCTGTAGAGGGCTGGCCTCCAGCGCTTGCGCTATTTTTTGGGTGCTGGCCGGGTCCGCCGTCGACGTATCGAGCACAATCTGGCCGGCGCGACCGTGTTCCAGCAGCCCGCCCGGGCCCCACACCACCTGCTCGATGATCTCGGAATTGGGCAGCGACAGAACGATGGCCTCGGCCTGTGCCATAAGCGTGGCAATACTATCAACCAGCACCACGCCAGCCGCTTCCAGTTCTGCCCTGGCGCGGGTGTCAGGGTCGTAGCCATAAGTCTCCAGGCCGGCCCGGCGCGCCGACAAAGCCATGCCGGCGCCCATATTGCCCAAACCAATGATTCCTGTTTTCATGGCAGGCTTCCTTCAGTATCAGATGGAATGAACAAAGAACTGCGCAATGGCGGCTGCCGCAAGGAACACCCCTGCATTAGCCAGCAGCGACACCACCACAATCCTCCAGCCCAGACGGCGGAAGGCAGGGACATCCTTGGCCAATGACAGCCCTGCGAAGGTCAACATGGGTGTAATCAGGGCCAGGAAATTCACTTTGCCAGTCAAGGCCGCCACTTCGGCGGAATAAGGCGTGGCCGGAAAAGTCATTGCCATGGCAACGAAGGAAATCCAGCACACAGCGGGCAGCTTGCGTTTGGTGAGGTGATAGATGACGTCGCCAATCATCACTGCGAGAATGATGAGGATTACGCCGGGAAGCGCTTCCAGCATGGGTACGTCAAAGCCGATACGGTTGCCGATGAGCACCATCAAACCCACGAGTGCCCAGCAGGCGAAGCGCATGCCGACGCCCAGGTAAGGCGTGTGAACAACGGCTTCGGCTTCCTCGTCCACCTTGGCTTCGGCCTCGACAACCGGCTTGCGGTCACGGCCGATAATCGGCTCGAGAAAGCGGTAGGCATACACCGCCAGTGGCAGCGAAACGAATAGCGTCAGATAGGTACCGATGGTCGTTGCGATGAGGTTGGCTGCAGCCGCAAAGGTGGCCACATCCTTCGCCATTTCGGGCGTTTGCTGTGCGGCAATCGCGCCTACTGCTGCAGCGGTCATACTGCCGGAGCCTACGCCCGCGCCCATGGCCAGTGCTAGAGGGTGGAAAATATCCAGGCTGGTGACAAAACCGGCAAGTAGAGAAATGAAGATAGCGCCAATCAGGGTGCCCGTGATGTATTCCGCCAGCACACCACGGCCTTCAGGCGAATCCATGCCGAAGCGCTCACCGATAATGGCCAAACCTGGCTCCCGCCCGATAGAGAAGGTCGCCCCGATGGCTTCACGCTTGATACCAAGCATCAGGGCCACCGGCATGCCCAGCAGAATGCAGCCCACCAGGTTCCCTACTTCCTGAAGCGCCAATGCCCAGCCGGCCTCAGCCAGTTTGGGCAGCGAGCCGCCCACCAGCAAGCCTAGCTTCGCAATAAAAAGGAACAGTGCGGTGGACAGAATCGCCGCCGCCAGATGCTGGCTTTCCAGGCTCAGTTTCAGGGCTGCAGGCATTTTCTTACGTGCCAGCCCCAGGACCAGGCCAATTAGCAAGGCCCAGATCATGGGCAGAAGGACGACTTTGCCTACCCCGAGCTCAATGGGCAGAGGCCCCAGCCACTCTGACAACGAAGAAATGATCAGCGCAAGTATGAAAATCTGCGCAATACTGCCAAATCCCGACCTACCTTGGTGTGTGTCCGCTATCACGGTTTTCTCCTTTTTCAGCCTGAGGCTCCGGGCCCTCGCCCTCCGATTGGAATAGCGGCTAACTATAGCAACGGCTTATACACAAACCGGCGTGACTTTGTTCTAATATTTAGAACAGTATGTGACATTCAGCTCAATGTAAGCATGACGCCATTCCAGGACTCCCGCTGTATCTATTTATATGAGGCCGTGATGCGCGGGACTATCCGCTCGGCGGCGGAACGCTTGGGCATTGCACCTTCAGCAGTCAGCCGGCAGATCAGCCTACTGGAAGAAGAGCTGGGCACAGTATTGGTGGAACGCAACCGGAGCGGGGTCGTCCCAACTGAGGCCGGACGTCTGATGATCGACTACTTCCGCCAACATTCCGCGCACCGATATGACATGATGGCCAAGATTGACGCTCTGCGCGGCCTGCAGAAAGGTTCAGTTTCCGTCGTGTGTGGGGAAGGGTTTGCGGAAAACATGATTACCGGGCCGGTGAGAGATTTCCATCAAGACTATCCGGGTATTTCCCTTTCTCTGGAGATCACCGGTACGACAGAAATCATGCGCAGAGTCACAGAGGACGAAGCGGAAATCGGGCTGGTTTACTATGCGCCGGCAGATTCCCATATCGTTTCGCGCCGCGCGGCGCGCCAGCCCATGTATGCCATTGTCGGCCCGGGCAACCCCTTGCGTCAGGCCGCCCATACCACCTTGAGGGAGCTGCAATCATGGCCGATTGCCCTGCTCAAGGGCGTGTACGGCATTCGCCAGATTATCGAAGATGCCGAGCGGGAAGATCGTGTGCGGCTGCATCCGACCCTGACGACCAACTTGATTAGCGTGCTGGCCAACTTCGTGGCCAATGACCAGGGTGTGACCCTGCTGCCGCCGTTCTCTGTCTCGGCCGCCCTCCGAAGTGGCGAACTCTTCGCAGTGCCAGTGAAGAACACTGCCTTGCAGAACCCCGAAGTACAGCTGATTACCCGGGCAGGGCGCCATTTATCGCCTGCTGCCAACCGATTCTTGCAATATTGCATGCGCGGCATGCAGGTCTTTCAGGCCGATTCCTCATCGGCATAGCGATGTGCGGCGTCGCCGGCGGTGGATCTTAACGCCTCGATCAGCAATTCCGCCGGGCGGGAAAGCGAACGGCCCGAACGCCGAAGCACACCAACGTAACGAATCAGCGGTGGCTTCACGATGGGAATGCGCTGCAGGCGTCCGATATTTCCGCAGCAACCCGCCAAATCAGAAAGGACCGCCACCCCCAGTCCCTCAGCAGCCATGGCCATGATGGTGGAGTTGTACACAACCTCGTACGCCGCAGGCAAAAGTACGCGCTGTTGATCTGCCGCTGCCTCAATGTGCAGGCGAACACTGCTGTCGCGCACGGGCAGAATGAGGGGGTGGGCGGCCAGTTCCTTAAGCGTGGTCGATTCCTGATCAGCCAGTGGATAGTCTGGCGCGACAAACGCATAGAAGCGATCAGTCATGAGGTTTTCCCACGTGAGCTCGGCATCCCGTTTCATGGGGCTGTCGATGCCGAAGTCCACGTCGCCATTGCGGATCATGTCCTTGATGCGGGGCGCTACGGCGTCGCGCACACGCACGGTAATGCGTGGGTAATCGCGCTTGAGCAGCTTAATGGCGGCAGGCAGCAAACCCGCAGCTATGGAAGGCAATACGGCAACTGTCACCGTACCGCGTTCCGGGTCGCTGGTATCGCGGGCAAAGGTGACGAGATCCTCAATTTCATTCACAACGCGCTCGATGCGGGGCAGCAGGTCTTCCCCCGCCGGAGTGAGGCTAACGCGACGGCGGTTGCGGTCAAAAAGCTGAGTATTTAGCTGTGCTTCGAGCTGCTGGATTTGTATCGTGAGCGCCGACTGCGACAGGTTCAATTCGTAAGCGGCTCGCGTGAAATTACCCAGGCGGGCGATGGCCAGAAACGCGCGCAGTTGCTTGAGATCACCCAGCATGACAGCCCCCCTTCTGGCCGATTGATAAGTATTAATTTTTTCAAATACTGTTTTTATTAATTTGAATTTTACTAATTAATATGGCGTGAGTATATTGACTTCCATAGGAGAGGGGTAACAGTTCCAAATAGCCATAAAAAATAGCAGCACGTTGAACGTCCGATCTTCAAAAAGGCGATTCAGCGGCATGATCAAAGGACTTTGGCATGAAAGTAAGGAAGGAACACCCGCAATGGTTGGAGACCCTGCTGTCGTTCATGACAGCGCTCAATAATTGGGCTGCGAAACTGGCCGGCCTGCTCTTGATCGGCATGGTGCTGGCGGTGACTGTCTCAGTCTTCGCGCGCCTGCTGTACACCTATACTGGCATTGCCCTATCGGTAACATGGGCCGAGGAAGTGGCGCGCTACATGATGGTGGGCTGCGTTTTCATTGGCGGCGCGGTAGCCGCCTATCATCTGCGCCTGATCGGAGTGGATATCGTTCCCGCCATGGCGCCTCCTGCGCTGGCAAGATGGCTGCGCCTCATTTCTCAACTGATGACACTCACGTTGGCAGTTCTGCTGGTATGGAAATCCACGCGACTGCTTGAACTGGGCCTCAGGCAATCTTCTCCCGCCCTGGAAATTCCCATGACCTCTGTGTACGCCCTCATGTATGCCGGCTGCATTTTGTTGGCATTGAATTCGGTCGTGCATGCATTGCGTGAAATTGTGGCGCCCATCATCGAGGTGGAAGATGAGCCTGAAGTTCAGAAGCCCCCTGTCAACCTGATGCACCGCAGCCAGGAGGTGCACTCATGATCGGTATTCTGGGTCTCACCTTCTTCACCATCATGATCGTTGGTGCGCCGATCATGACGGCTCTGGGCCTTTCGGCAGCAGCCGCCCTGCAATGGGGCGACAGGCCCCTGCTCATCGTGGTGCAAATGGCTTTTCAGTCGCTGGACTCCTTCAGCCTGATGGCCGTGCCGTTTTTCATCCTGGCCGGCACGCTGATGCAGTCCGGGGGAATCGCTCGCCGGCTCGTACGCCTCGCTAACGCTCTGGTTGGATGGATACGCGGCGGCCTGGGTGCCGTTGCCGTACTAACTTCCATGTTGTTTGCCACTGTCTCGGGTTCTTCTTCGGCGACCACGGCAGCGATTGGCTCAGTACTGATTCCAGAAATGGAAAAGAAAGGGTATCCGCGCTCGTTTGCTGCATCTATCGCTGCTTCATCGGGCGAACTCGGCGCCATCGTTCCGCCCTCCATCCCCATGATTGTGTATGCCCTGACGGCCAATGTCTCGGTGGGTGCGCTCTTCATCGCAGGGATCTTGCCAGGGCTGCTAATCACGGGCTCCCTCATCCTTACCGTCTGCCTGATCGCGAGTGTCGGTGGCTTTGATGAAGTCACCCAGGTCAGCATGAAGGACTGGGCAAAGGAAGTCATGGACGCCTTTCGCGAAGCCGTACTGGCGCTGCTCATGCCGGTGGTCATTCTCGGCGGCATCTACGGCGGGTTATTCACGGCCACAGAAGCCTCTTGCATCGCCGTACTCTATGGGCTGCTTCTCAGCATCTTCATTTATAAGGAAATCACCTTCAAGGATTTGCTGGGCATTTTTTCCAGAGCGGCGGTGATGTCTTCCATCATTCTGCTGATCGTCGCCTTCGCCGCCGTGTTCGCTTATTTGCTAACCATCAATCAGGTTCCACAGAAAGTGGCGGGCTTGATCGGGTCGCTGACCACCAGCCCTTTCATCTTCCTGTTGCTGGTCAACGGCATGTTGTTCATCGTGGGCATGTTCATCGAAGCCCTAGCCGCCATCTTGATCATCGTGCCGATTCTGGCTCCTGTTGCCACTTCTTTTGGTATCGACCCCATTCATTTCGGGCTGGTGGTGATTGTCAACTTGGC
>JAJUJD010000182.1 GCA_029267315.1 Alcaligenaceae bacterium | reverse complement strand
GGGGCGAATTTCAGCCGCCTGCGGCCCCTTGGGACCATCCTTCACTTCGAACTCGACCTCTTGGCCTTCGTTCAAGCTGCGATAGCCACGACCCTGAATAGCGGAGAAGTGAGCAAAAACGTCACTGCCGCCAGCATCGGGGGTGATGAAACCGAAGCCTTTCTCGGCATTGAACCACTTTACTTTGCCCTTTTGAACCATGATTTGGAGCGTCCTAAAAATAATACAAGAATCGCATTGCACCAAGAACGCAAACACGGGACGGCATACCAGGTTCAGTGATGGACTGACGTTGATGTATCGCTACGAACTTGCGGTACGTTGGTTTACAACTGCACCTGAGAGCATACTCATACACTTCAAAGTGAACAACTGCTAGTTAACCCTTATGTGGTTTTTTTTGTTACAGAACGCCGATCAGGGACTTCACCGCTGAAAGCGGCCGAAAATAGGGCCCTGAACTCGCCGAGAACTTTATCAATTCAAAGAATAGTTATGGAATTACGTACAAAGATGCCGGGTGTTGGGACGACGATTTTCACCGTCATGAGCCAACTTGCAACCGAACACAATGCCATCAATCTTGGTCAAGGGTTTCCGGATTTCGATCCCGATCCAGCGCTGTTGGACGAAGTCAATAAAGCGATGCGCGAGGGCCATAACCAATACCCGCCCATGCCAGGTATTCCGCTGCTGCGTGAAGGCATTCAAAAGAAGGTGGAGGACCTTTACGGCCACCGCTATGACCCAAATACCGAAATCACCGTCATGGCTGGCGCAAGTGAAGCGCTGATGATGAGCATTCTCGCGCTGGTCCACCCGGGCGATGAGGTCGTTGTCATCGAACCCTTTTACGACCTTTACAACCCGGTCATCGCATTAGCGGGCGGAACACCCGTAATTGTTCCGATGCTGGCACCCGATGAAAACCATCCTACTCACCGCGTAGACTGGCAACGTGTAAGAGACGCCATAAATTCTCGCACCCGTGCCTTGATCCTGAACTTTCCCCACAACCCGACCGGCATCAACCTTGAAGAAAAAGATCTGGACGCGCTCGAACATATCGTCGAGCAAACGGGTATCTACCTGATTTCCGACGAAGTGTATGAGCACGTTGTGTTCGATGGTGGCCAGCACCAAAGCCTGTGCCGGCGTCCTTCACTTGCTGAAAAGTCGGTCGTCATCTCGTCTTTTGGCAAGACTTATCACATCACCGGCTGGAAGATCGGTTACTGCTGCGCGCCGGCACCCATTACCGCGGAAATCCGTAAGCTTCACCAATTCAACGTGTTCACCGTAGTGTCACCCATGCAGTTCGCTCTCGCTCGCTACATGGCAGACCCGCAACATCACCTTTTGCTGTCGAGCTTCTATCAGAAAAAACGCGACCACTTATTCGAAGGATTGGCTAGAACGCGTTTCAAACCGGTGAAAAGTGCCGGTACCTTCTTCCTACTGGCAGATTACAGTGGGATCAGCGACATGCCGGAAGCCGAGTTTTCAAAATGGTTGACTACGGAACATGGAGTAGGGGTCATACCGGTTTCCGCTTTCTACCGCGATCCAGCCTCGAAGGAAGCCAACCACCACCTGGTACGTTTCTGCTTTGCAAAGCGAGAAACCACCTTGGATACCGCGATAGAACGTCTGCAGAGACTCTAACCCCACACAACCAACCGCAAAAACACGAGGTTCGCCACACCAAGGCGAACCTTTTTTTTCGTCAGACCGGCAAGGGGTTGAGCGAGCTGAAGGCGATCAACGTTGGGCGAGGGAGTTACTTGCACCCGAGTCCGTAGCCTGACCGTTGCAAGAAATACCTCTGTGCCTGTTGACCCGAAAGCTGCTGATCTGAGCGACAGAGGCTGAACCTTAACACATCCGAAACGGTGATGCGTCGGATTTGATGGTGGGTTGGCCGCGACTGCAAGGTCGTGGTCGTCAGTTCTTTTATTCTTAACTTCTTTATATAAAGACTGATGGTAGTAAGGCCTGTGGATAACTGGTACAAACTCTTAATGCGCTGTGACAACAAGCACTTAGCCCTGTCAGAAAGGTCGAACAAACCATCGAGCTGATCGTGGACGGATTGGGGAAAACTTTGCTACAGGTCTAAAAACTGCAGCTTATCCTGAGGCGCTCAACAGCTTCTGCACAAGGAATGTTCAGAGAGCTTATCCACAGGAGAAAAAAATGAGTCGATACGACATTGCAGGCTCGCAAGCAGCGTTGCAACCTGGTTCCGAAGAGGGCGTATTGGCGAACAAGCTCGGAATCACACGTCCGGACGACATGAACGAAGCCGAACTTGTGCTGTTGCAAAAGCTATATTTCGAGGTTTTACGAGATCATCTGCCGCCGGGGAGGATCAGCGTGCTGCACCTGAGACGGTGGCACAGGCGCTGGCTCGGCAACGTTTATGACTGGGCAGGGCAGTACCGGACTGTCAACATGAGCAAGGATGGCTTTCCGTTCGCTCCCGCGGCACAGTTGCCGCGCCTAATGCAGATCTTCGATACGCAGTATTTGACGCGCTACACGCCCTGTAAGGGGATGAATACAGAACAACTCGTCGAAGCGATCGCCGTGCTGCACGTGGAGTTCATATTGATGCACCCGTTTCGCGAGGGCAACGGGCGAATTTCACGGTTACTGGCAGACGTAATGGCGGTGCAGGCGGGTCGCGACCTTCTCGACTACAGCTGCTGGGAGACGAATCGCTCGGCGTATGTGGCGGCGATACAGAAGGGCATGGAATGCGACTATGAGCCCATGAAGATTTGGGTCAGCCGAGCACTTGAACCGGCTGGAGAGGGCTCAGTTGGAGGCGAGGGATAACTGCTGGAATTTACTGTCTTGAGCCTGAAGACGAGTTTCCAGTTCCTTGATGGACTGACCCGTTTCAATGGCTGTAGAACTGGCGACCGCACGGATGATGCGGGACACGGTAGGCACCTTCTGCCCGTTCATGCCAAGTTTGGTTTGTGTATTCATTGAAACACGCGAATTTGTATACCTTTTATTATACTCGCTAAGTGGCATAAAAACCACTATTTATCAAGGTATTGCGTCGTTTTGGCCACACGGGAAACCACCACCATTCACTTACCTCGGACTCGGATCCGGGGGTTACGGAGTAGTCGATGAAACACATTGCTGTGTTGTCCACTGGCGGAACGATTGCCAGTATTCCAGGAAACGAGGGGCGTGCCGTTGCAGGTGCACTGCCAGGCGAAGACTTGGTTGCCCGAACAGAACTGCAGGGACGCCTGAAAGTTCAGGTGGAGTCGGTCTTTCAGAAAGCCAGCAATGCGATCGGCGCTTCGGAATGGAAAACTCTTGCTGAGAAATGCAGGCAGCTCGTGCATGGAGGCGGGGTGGACGGCATAGTCATCACCCATGGCACCGACACAATGGAAGACACCGCTTTCTATCTGCATTGCGTACTGGATACGCGAGAAGTTCCGGTCGTCATCACGGGTTCACAGCGCGTACCACATGCGATGGGAAGCGACGCGTACGCCAATTTACGTCAGGCTTTGGAGTTGGCTTCCAACGATCACGCCAAGGGCCTGGGCATTCTGGTCTCTTTCAACCAATCAGTGTTCAGCGCTGGCTTCGTTCGCAAGGTCAGCAGCTTTCAACTGAATGGCTTTGATGCGCCTGGGCTTGGCCCACTTGGAATGATGGACGAAGGCGTCTTTCATCTTCTGCAACGCCCCTCCATGTTGCACCTACTTCCGATTCCGGAAAAACTGCCGCGTGTGGATATCTTGCCGGGTTATGGTGGCGCGCACGCTGCAATGGCTGAGGCTGTTCTGGAAAGCGCGCCAGACGGCGTGGTAATTGATGGTCTGGGGCGTGGACAAGTGCCCCTGGCTTGGCTACCCGCCTTGCATACTGCTCTTTCCAAAGGCTTGCCCGTGGGTATTTGCAGCAGCACTTTTCATGGTCCAACCCACGAAAGCTACGAATATCCAGGCGCCCTGCATGAATTGGTGGAAGCAGGAGCGATCGGCATCAGCCATCTATCTGCCCGCAAAGCTCGCATTCGTCTTGCCCTGGCACTTGCCGCGCGTGAAGGCGATCTTTCAGCTGTGAAGGCAGATTTCGACTGGCGCTTCGCTGGTGCCTGATCTTCATGACAAGTGAATCGATTTGCCGCGCCTCTTTTAACAGGGTCTGTCACTACACGATTCAGGTTTGGCAGGCCGATGCGACCTCAATGGTAAAGCGGTAGCCGAAGCGCTTTGAGGATTGCGCGGGAAGAGAGGAGGTTCTTTCCCTTCTTTCTTCTTTATATATATGTTGTTGGTAATGGATGCCTGTGGATAAGTGGTACAACCCGAGGAAATGCCGTATTTACGGGCGATTCAAGCGTTTTTCTTCGGTCCATAAACCAGCTCGGAAAGACATGACGGTTTCTGGACAATTTTTTGTTCGAAGCCCTTTATCCACTTCGTCCACTTTTCCTCCACAGGCTGTACACAATCCGGGTTCCAGACCTTATCCACAGGCCAAAACTGTCGTTTGTAGCGTCCACAACTGGCAAAATCAGTGTTTCGACCGACGACACCATGCCGCGTGGCTAGGTCGAATTCTGTTGTTTCTGTGAAGGGGAGCTTTGAAGATGTTCACGCTGATGCTTCGCATCCAGCTCATGTTCAATCGCTGGTTCGAGCGCGTTTTTCTGGAAGACCGCTACCGCTACTTGGCACGACGCGGGGGCTTTGAAGCGGCCTTCGATGAACGGCTGAAGTACTACCGCAGTGCCAAGAAATACGGTGCAGTGCGGCTGGCGTATGCCGACGCCAGATACGAACATGCTTACACGAAAGCAAATAAAAACGGCGCCTGAGCGCCGTTCGATGGTCATTCCACTGCAGCTGGGTCAGCTGCATCTTGTTCTCGAGCTGGTAAGCGCGGCGGGCCGCCTTTCCAACGTCGTATCACCTTCTGAAAGACAAGGACGTTAGGTATCTGCAACAAGACGCCAGGCTGTGCCGCTGTGGCGTCTTCCAGAGTGACGTAAAGCAGGTTGATATCCACAACTTCTCCGCGCGCACCCGGCTTATCTGCCGCGTCGAGCAATTCGATGTGGTCTCCCAAGCGTAAAGGCCGGGCCATGAAGATCAGGATGGCGCAAAACAGGTTGGAAAGCACGCTCCAGGCAGCAAAGAAGGCTACAGCCGCTACCGCAGCAAAGCCTGTGAAAGCTGTCCAAAGGACTGTTCCGGACACCCCTAGTCGGCCCAGCACCATGAAGGCGGCGCTAATGTAGATTGCCCACCGTACGAAGAGAATGGCCGGCCTGACAAGATGACGGGGAAGGTCGTAAAGTTCGCCGGCCTTGAGAATGATGCCCCGAAGCGTGCGCTGCAGCAGCCAGGCGATTAAGACAATGAGAAAAATAGGGCCCAGCAGCATGATGCTGCCGAGCCACTCGTGTGCCCATTCAGGCAGATGATCGGTAATGGAAGATCGCATTGCTGAAGGTCTTCTCTGTCAAAGAGTGCCTAGCATATCAGCATGCACGGGACATAGGCCCGCTAGGGCCCATGTCACCTGGTCAGCCGGGACAGGAGCCCCAACTCAAGCAGCGATCACCTCTTGGCGGTACTGCCCGGCTTCCACTAGCCCGGCATGTAGCGCACGCACGGCAGTCTCGTAATCTTTTTCTTCCACTACAAACTGAATATCCACCTGCCGCATGGATTGGTGGATAGCCAAAATGTCTACTTTGGCATCGGCCAGTGCGCGGACGGTGCGTGAAAGCATGCCGCTGATCTTCAGGTCAGAACCAATGGCCGAGACGATGGCCACCTTTCGCGCCTGAATCTCGGCATTGGGG
>JAJUJD010000082.1 GCA_029267315.1 Alcaligenaceae bacterium | reverse complement strand
TTGCGGCCCGATCCGGACTGCCCGGCCGGTGTACCTGCCAAAATATGCTCCAATTCAGCAATGTGGGAGCGGAGCCGCGCCAATTCTTCGGCGACGTCGATGCGCAAGGAGAACAGCGAAGTTTCTTGTGCAATGCGTGCTGAAAGCTCTGTTCCGGTGATCATGGGGAAGCCGTCGGGATTCGCAGCCGCCAGGGCATCCCGCAGACGCTGCGCAAGTTTCTGTTGATGATCTTCCAGGATAATGGGCAGGTCGTCTTCGACATGCTGAATGATGGCATTCATGCCAGCTGCGCATTGCTGCATGATTTCCGCCAAGCGCTGGCCTTCACGTTCCCGTGCGGCATGCAGGTCGGTCAGTGCACGGGCGCAAGCATCGTTGGCCATGGGTGTCCAGACTTCCGGGTCCAGTCCATCATTCGCACCAGCAAGAAGCTCGTTCAGGCGGGGCGCTGGAACATCGGGGATCACTTCCCGGGCTGATTTCAGCAAGGTGGCAATGCGCTGCAGCGCCTCCGTGTCGAGCATTGCTGACTCGGCGGTGAATTTGCGGGCAAAATTGGCGCGAACCTCAACTTTGCCCCGGGCGATCTCCCGAGTGAGCATTTCGCGCAAGGGGGCTTCAACCATGCGCAAATCTTCAGGAAGCCGGAAGTTCAGATCGAGGTAGCGGCTGTTGATGCTGCGGATTTCGACCGTTAACGAACCAAATTCGTTTTCAGCCTTTGCTGAACCAAAGGCTGTCATGCTGCGTATCATTTGTGAATATCCTGGAGTCGACGGCACTCAGGCCGTGGTGGCTCAACATTGTACGGCCGGCATGAGAGAATGACCCACTCAAAAATACTCATGGAGCTCATGTGACCAACACCCCAATGTCGTCCACCGCAACGGAATTTTTTCGAGCATCCGGTCGCGCCGCCGATGCGTTGCGACCCATCAGTATTCAGGTCGGCTATACCCGTTATGCCGAAGGGTCGGTCCTCATCTCCATGGGCGAGACGCGTGTCCTGTGTAACGCCAGTATTTTGGAGAAAGTTCCTCCGTTTCTGAAGGGGCAGGGGAAGGGCTGGGTGACTGCAGAATATGGCATGCTTCCGCGCTCGACCCATACCCGTAGTGACCGCGAAGCCGCACGTGGAAAGCAAAGCGGGCGTACGCAGGAAATCCAGCGCCTGATCGGGCGCAGCTTGCGTGCAGTGTTTGACCTGGAAGCGCTCGGCGAGCGTACCTTGCACCTTGATTGCGACGTTATCCAGGCCGATGGTGGAACTCGCTGTGCCAGTATCACGGGCGCTTGGGTGGCGGCGGCTCTGGCCGTACGGAAACTGATCCAGGCAGGAACCCTCTCTGCGGATCCGGTGCTTGACCACGTCGCAGCCATATCGGTGGGACTGGTCAACCAAGCCTGTCTGCTCGACCTGGATTATGTCGAGGATTCGGGCTGCGGAGCCGACGTGAATGTTGTGATGACGGGAGCAGGCAGCATGGTCGAAATTCAGGGCACGGCCGAGGGCCAGACCTTCGACCGCGCTACTCTGGGCAGGCTGCTTGACCTTGCCGAGTTTGGAATCGCCCGCTTGGTGCAAGAGCAGAAGCGGGCGCTTGAAACGGCTTGACCGGCTTCAGGCTGGAACGTCCAGCACGAGTGCACCGACACGGTCGGCGTCAGCCAACGCCCAAACCTTGTCAATGACGGCGCGCACGGTGTCTTCACTTGCCGCATTCCGGTAAGTGCCAAGTCGCAACACCTTGTCCTCGATTTCTGCGCGGCTCAAGGTGTTGCCTGGATCCCCCTTGGGTTCGTCCACACGCGCGGCCAACTGGCGACCGTCGCGGGTATGGACGGTGACCTTGCCGATCCAGCGGGCTGGGTAGGCGCCGTCAACTTCCGCATCGAGTGCCATGCTGACTTTTTCGCGGAACTCGGCGACCTTGGCGTCACCCAGGGCCGCGTCGAATTCGGCCAGGCCCGCACGGCCGTGCAAAGCGATAAGCGCAAGCACGGTGCCCATGGAGAACTTGGATTGGTGCACGGTCACTGGGTTCACTACCGGGCCCAAAACATCGATGGCACCCTGGTGGACATGGGTTTCGACACGCACGATGTCGTCTGCAGTGAGCTGGTGGTCCTGCATGGCCTTCAGTAGGGCGTCAGCCGCGGGGTGTGTATGGCGACACGAGGCGTGATACTTGAAAGACGTTTCCAGTACAGTCCACCGGCTTCCGAAGCCATCTGTGAGCTTGGCGGGGTCCGCGTCAGTCGACATGCCGGCTGCCATACCTTGCGAGCCTTCCAGTATCTGGCGTGCTCCGGTGAAGTTGTCCCGCGCGATCCAGGCGGCCATCAGACCGTTGGCCGAAGCGCGTGCGGTGTGCAATTGTTTGGAATCTGCTGCGTCCTTCAGGAATTCCCACAAGCCCGCAGCCTGAGTGCCGGCGGAACCCAGGGCATTCAGCATTTGTTCGTTGTCCAAACGCAGCAGATTGCCGACTGCCGCAGCGGCGGCCAAGGCACCGGCCGTACCTGTAGTATGGAAGATGCGGTAGTGCGAACGACCAAGAAATTCGCCCACGCGGATACCGACTTCATAGCCGGCTACGCACGCTGTCAACAGCTCTTGCCCGGAGCGGCCCAGGGCTTGCGCCACGGCGATGGCCGGAGGGAACACGACTGCGGCAGGGTGAAATACAGCCCCGTTGTGTACGTCGTCCTGTTCGACCATATGAGCGGCGGCGGCGTTGGCCAGCGCCGCGAATACTGGAGACGTGCCACGCCCCGACACCAGGTTCTCGCTGGGACCGCTGGCCGGGCCCATGGCGTCAGCATAGTCTGCGATTGTGCGCACTGCACGGGCGCTGGAGCCGGCAAGTATGGAGCCGAGGGTGTCCAGCATGAGGTCTTCCGTACGCCGCAAAACAGAAGCCGGAATGGCGTCGTAGCTGAGTGAAGCAGCGAAATCGGCCAGCAAGGCGCTGGGATGAGTGGGCGTATTCATATGACGAGAATCCCGTTCGTTACAATGGATGGTCAACCTTCCTACTTTGCCTCAGCTCTCGAGAGCTGCCAATTCTCGCTTTCTGAAGCGGGTCTTTGGCGTTTTGAAAGAGAAACCCTCATGACGATGCATTTCGACTTCACTGACCTGCAGCTTGTGGTCAATGTCGCCACCGCCCGAAGTATGACCAAAGGCGCGGAACGGAGTTTCCTTTCCCTACCCGCTGCCAGTGGCAGAGTGAAGAATTTGGAGCAGCGGCTGGGTACGCCAATATTCTTCCGAAGCAGTCAGGGCGTTACGTTGACCCCCGCGGGGGACGCGTTTCTGCGTCATGCCCGTGTGGTGATGCGGCAGCTGGAACACCTGCGGGGCGAGATGCAGGAATTTGCGAGCGGAATTAAGGGCCTGGTGAAGGTGTGTGCCAATACGACGGCCATGAATGAGTTCATGCCCAACATTCTCGCGCGCTACTTGGCGGCACATGCCGACGTCAATATCGAACTCCGTGAACGTCTGAGCCATCAGGTGGTGAAGGCAGTGCTCGACGGCGCCGCCGATATCGGAATTACTGCTGCCCCTGCACAGGATCGAGGTCTGGAGTTTTTGCCCTACAGAAGTGACCGTCTTGTTCTGGTTACACGCGACGATCATCCCTTTGCGGGCGAGGATAGTGTCGACTTCGAAGAGACCTTGGAATACGGATATATAGGCTTGCCCGAGACCAGTGCCATACATGCATTCTTATTGCAGGCCGCGGAAGAGCTGGGACGCGCCCTCCGCTTTCGTGTCGAGGTAAGCAACTTCGAAGCGGTATGCCGCATGATCGCCGCGGGAGTCGGCCTGGGGGTGATTCCTCGCACAGCGGCCCTGCGCTACGTGAAGGACCTGCCCATTCGTATCGTCGAGCTGAACAACCCCTGGGCGGTCCGGCGCCTACATATCTGTGTGCGGGAACTTGGGCGTCTTCCCATATTTGCGCAGCAATTGGTACAGCTGATGCAGGAAGATGCTGCCGAAGCCGATGATGCCTGCGAACGCGCGGAGCACCCAGCCAGCCATACAGTAATTGGAGAAAATTTATGAGTTCAGAGACATTGCGCGAAGTGGTACTTGCCTCAGGGAATGCCGGCAAGCTGCGCGAGTTCTCGGCCATTCTGCAGCAGGCGGGCATCCGCATGATTGCGCAGAACGAACTGGGTGTAACCGAAGCGGATGAACCCCACGCCACGTTTGTCGAGAATGCCATCGCCAAGGCGCGGCATGCCAGCCTGCATACCGGTCGACCGGCCCTGGCGGACGACTCCGGCCTGTGCGTGCCAGCGCTGGGCGGTGCGCCCGGAGTGTATTCCGCCCGGTATGCCAGCCTCAACGGCGGTGAGAAATCCGATTTGGCGAACAACCTGCGTCTGGTCAGCCAGCTTTCCAATCTGGAGGACCACAGCGCCTTCTATATAGCTGTTCTGGTATTCATGAACGGGCCAGAGGACCCCTGTCCACTGGTGGCAGAAGGGCGTTGGCATGGCAGAATCGTTGCAACCCCGCAGGGCGAAAACGGGTTTGGCTACGACCCGCATTTCTGGCTTCCCGAATACGGTTGCACCGTGGCGGAATTGGACCCGGCAGAAAAGAATCGGGTCAGCCACCGGGGCAGGGCGCTGGCGCAGCTACTGGACCAACTGCGTGGAATCGGAACGCCATCATGAACCCCGAGGAAGAAGTTTCCCGCCCAGGCCGGCGCGCTCAGGCAGCGGGTAATACAGGGGAAACCTCAAACGCGCCGCGGGTGCGGCCTGCTTCAGGACACGGCCTAGGTCACAGGCCCTTGCCACCACTGTCACTATATGTACACGTCCCCTGGTGTGTACGCAAATGTCCCTATTGCGACTTCAATTCCCACGAAGCACAGGACAGCGTGCCGGAGGAAGCCTACCTGAAGGCACTGCAAGCTGATCTGGAACAGGCCTTACCGCTGATTTGGGGACGGCAGGTTATCTCGATTTTTATTGGGGGTGGGACACCCAGCCTGCTCTCCGCACAAGCGATCGACTCCATGTTGGCAAGTTTTAGGGCTTGTCTGAATCTATTGCCTGACGCTGAAATCACCTTGGAGGCCAATCCAGGGACGGCCGAAGCAGGGCGGTTTCGGGATTACGCGGCAAGTGGGGTCAACCGGCTGTCTTTAGGCGTGCAGAGCTTCAATGACGAAGCGCTTCGTGCTCTCGGTCGCATCCATGATGCCAAGCAGGCTCGCGCTGCAATCGACATGGCGCTGAGCGCCGTGGATCGCGTCAACCTTGACTTGATGTACGCGTTGCCGGGGCAGACACTCGAGGCCTGCCGCCTGGACCTCACCACCGCGATGTCTTTCCAGACCGGTCACCTGTCGCTCTACCATCTCACGCTTGAACCGAATACGGTGTTCGCCAAGTATCCGCCGCCGCTGCCGGATGACGATCTGGCGGCCACCATGCATGAGCTGATTCTGGAAACTACCGCAGCTGCAGGCTGGGAACAATATGAAGTGTCGGCCTACGCACGCAGTGTCGCTGACCGCAGCCTGCATAATCAGAACTATTGGACATTCGGCGACTACCTGGGCATTGGCCCGGGCGCGCACGGTAAGCTGTCCTTCCACGACCGCATCCTTCGCCAAGCGCGACATCGCATGCCTGAAAGCTGGATGACACGTTCCCTGCAGCGCGACGGCAGTCATATCGCTGAAACACGCACCCTGATGCCGCAGGAGCTTCCCTTCGAATTCATGTTGAATACCTTGCGGTTGAAAAACGGCGTTGAAGCCGGTCTATTCCCCGCCCACACCGGTTTGCCGATAACCGTCATTCTTCCCACCTTGAAACGGCTGGAAGACAAAGGTTTGCTCAGCGTACAGGCAGGGCGTCTGCGCACCACTGAGCTCGGGTGGAAATATTTGAACGATGTCGTCAGTGAATTTCTGGATTAGGGCGGCCGTGCACTAAAATATGCACTGATATGGTGCGCCATGCACTTTTTTGGTGAGCAGGCATCATTCCAGCGCGGGGCTGTTGGGTAAATCCGTCCGTGGGAATTGGCACGGTCCTTGCGTTAAGTCCATCGTCATTTCAGCAAACAAGGTCAGGAGCCTATATGTCCGCCCCCGAAGACGTCCTCAAGATGATTGCCGACAATGAAGTCGCTTTCGTTGATTTCCGTTTTACCGATACCCTTGGTAAGGAACACCACCTCACCATCCCGGCGCGCACCTTCGATGAAGAAAAACTCGAAAACGGCATCATGTTCGACGGTTCGTCGATCGCCGGCTGGAAAGGCATCGAAGCTTCCGACATGGTACTGGCTCCGGACGCCAGCACAGCGCGTCTGGATCCTTTCCGCGAGGAAACCACGCTGATTCTGACCTGCGACGTGCTCGAGCCTTCTGACATGAAGGGCTACGACCGCGATCCCCGCTCGATTGCCAAGCGCGCGGAAGCCTACCTGAAGTCCAGCGGTCTGGGTGATACGGTCTACTTTGGCCCGGAACCCGAGTTCTTCGTATTCGATGGTGTGAGCTGGGACGACGGCCCATCGGGTTGCTTTGTGAAAATCAACTCTGAGGAAGGCGTGTGGTCGCGCGGCATGGAAATGGAAGGCTCCAATCTGGGGCACCGTCCGGGCGTAAAGGGCGGTTATGTTCCCGTGTCCCCGATCGACAGCTTTGCAGACATGCGCTCGGAAATGTGCCTGCTGCTCGAGCAGCAGGGCGTGCCGGTTGAAGTGCATCACCACGAAGTGGCCGGCCCGGGTCAGCTTGAGATCGGCACCCGTTTCAGCACGCTGGTGGAACGCGCTGACTGGAACCAGGTGCTCAAGTACACCGTGCGCAACGTTGCTCACGTTTATGGCAAGACTGCGACCTTCATGCCTAAACCCATCGTGGGTGATAACGGTTCGGGTATGCACGTTCACCAGTCCATCTGGAAAGATGGCCAGAACCTTTTCGCCGGTAACGGTTATGCGGGTCTGTCGGAATTTGCGCTGTACTACATTGGCGGCATCATCAAGCACGCCCGTGCACTGAATGCCATCACCAACCCGTCCACCAACTCCTACAAGCGTCTGGTCCCGCACTTTGAGGCGCCGGTCAAGCTGGCTTACTCGGCACGCAATCGTTCGGCCTCTATTCGCATTCCGTTCGTGGGCAGCCCCAAGGCACGTCGCGTCGAGGCACGTTTCCCGGATCCCATGGCCAACCCCTACCTGGCCTTTGCCGCTCTCATGATGGCCGGCCTGGACGGTGTGCAGAACAAGATCCATCCGGGCGACCCCGCAGATAAGAACCTGTACGACCTTCCTCCCGAAGAAGATGCACAGATCCCAACGGTCTGCGCGTCCCTCGAACAGGCTATTGATGCACTAGACCAAGATCGCGAGTTCCTCACCCGCGGTGGCGTGTTCAGCAATGAAATGCTCGACGCCTACATCGAACTCAAGCGCGCAGAAATCACCCGTCTGCGTATGACCACGCATCCGGTCGAGTTCGATATGTACTACAGCCTGTAATCTGATCCATCTGCCGGGCCCACTCGCGGCCCGGCCTCACAACCGGGAAAACATCATGGATGTCGCCGCCTACGATCTGTTGTCGACGGCGGTATTGCTATTGGACGCTGAAGGCCGCATTGAGTATGTGAACACGGCCGCGGAAGAACTCTTCGGAGTTTCGCATCGACATCTCGCCGGGCAGAACGCAGCAAATTTGCTGGGCGATGACGACGGATTGCAGTCACGTTTCATGGACGCCGTCCATGGAAAATTCGGTGTGCTGCGTCAACCGCTGAAAGTCAGGCGTGGCGACGGAATGGTGCCTGTCAGCGTTGCACTGGTACCGCTGCGCAACGAAGCCTGGGCCGCACTGATGGAAGTGCGTGTCGTCGAGCACCACGCCCTGCTGGATAGACATCAGCAATTGGGCAAGGAGGTCGCGGCGCAACGGGAAACATTGCGCAATCTCGCCCATGAGGTAAAGAACCCCCTCGGTGGCATACGGGCCGCCGCGCAGCTGCTTGAGGGCGAGCTGGCGGAAGCCGGCCTGCGTGAGTACACCACAGTGATCATTGCGGAAGCCGACCGGCTGGCACACTTGGTGGACCGTCTGATAGCGCCGCAGGGTGACAGCCTGCACAAGACTCCGTTGAATATTCACGAGGTATGCGAACGGGTGCGTATGTTGGTCGGGCCCGAATTTTCTTCGATCAGAATCACCCGCGACTATGATGCCTCGCTGCCGGAGTTCCTTGGCGACTTCCCGCGCCTGCTCCAGGCCGTGCTGAACATTGCTCGTAATGCAGCGCAGGCGATGACGGAAAACCCGGCACAGCAGGATCCGCATCTCATCTTCCGCACTCGTGTGGCCCGGCAGGTGCTGCTATGCGACCAACCCGCTTCGCTCGCGGTCGTGCTGTCCATCATCGACAACGGGCCGGGGGTACCGCCGGAAATCCTCGACAAGGTGTTTCACCCTCTTGTTACTGGTCGGGCCGAGGGCACAGGGCTGGGCCTGAGCCTGGCCCAGGAGTTTGTGTTGCAGCACGGGGGAGTATTGGAATGTGATTCGCGCCCCGGGCGCACGGAATTCCGCATGATTTTGCCACTGGAGCTGCGATGAAACCTATTTGGATCGTAGACGATGACCAAAGCATTCGTTGGGTGCTGGAAAAGGCGCTGGAACGGGCTGGTTTGAGTGCCCGCAGCTTTTCTGGTGGTGCCGAAATGCTGGAAGCCCTGCAGGAGAGCCAGCCCGCCGTACTGGTGACGGACGTGCGCATGCCCGGCATGGACGGGCTTTCCCTGCTGCACAAGGTCAAGGAAGAGTTCCCCGACCTCCCTGTGATTGTGATGACTGCCTTCACTGATTTGAGCAGTACGGTGGAGGCCTTTCAGAAGGGGGCTTTTGACTATCTTCCCAAGCCCTTCGACATTAATGCCGCTTTAGGGCTGATTCAACGGGCAGCCCAACGCGATGCGGTTGAGCCCGACAGCGGCCGTGATAAGGAACTCGGGCAGGAGCGGGTGATGATGCAGTCATCCGCACCGGCAATGCAGGAAGTCTTTCGGGCCATCGGCCGATTGGCGGCCTCGAACGTGACTGTGTTGGTGACTGGGGAATCCGGCAGTGGTAAAGAACTGATTGCCCGCGCGTTACATGAACATGGCCGTCGGGCGGGCATGCCTTTTGTCGCCTTGAACGCCGCTGCCATACCGAAGGACTTGCTCGAAGCTGAACTCTTCGGCCACGAACGCGGGGCTTTCACCGGCGCCACGCAACAGCGCCGCGGTCGTTTTGAAGAGGCGCGGGGAGGCACGCTGTTCCTGGATGAAATCGGAGACATGCCTTTCGATTTGCAGACGCGTCTGCTGCGTGTATTGGCCGAAGGCAGCTTCTACCGGGTGGGCGGGTCACAGGCTATTCGTGCGGATGTACGCATTATTGCGGCCACCCACCAGCCGCTCGAGCAGCGGGTATTGGAAGGGCGCTTCCGTGAAGACCTTTTTCACCGTCTCAACGTGATTCGTCTGCGTCTGCCGCCCCTGCGTGAACGTAAGGAAGATATTCCGGAGCTTGCCAGATTGTTTCTGCGCAACAGCGCGCGCGACCTGAATGTGCCGGAGCGCCAACTGACGCCGGAGGCCCTGGATGCACTCATGGCGTTTGATTATCCAGGCAACATTCGTCAGCTGGAGAACTTCTGTCAATGGCTTACGGTAATGTCGTCCAGCCGCATGGTGGAGGTCAAGGACCTGCCCCCCGAAGTGCTGGGGCTTGCAGGCGAGGCTGTTGGGGCGGAAAGTGTGGTCGCTCCAGGAGGCGCTCCCTCTCCTAGCGCCGCCGTTGGGGAACCGGCCGCTGCTATTGATCCCTCGGAGCAGTGGCGTTCGAACTTGCGCAACGATGTCCTACAACGTCTACGCAGTAATGAGCCCGCCATCATGGCCACCCTGACGCGTCAGTTTGAGGAAATATTGATTACCACCGCCCTGAGTCACTGCCGGGGCCGAAGGGTGGAAGCAGCACTGCGGCTCGGCATCGGCCGCAATACGCTGACCCGCAAGTGCAATGAACTAGGCATTGGCGAGGAACGAGAATAGGTTTATTCAGCAGCGAGTCCGCGCTGATAGGCCTGGGCGCGCTGCGCCATGAGGACTTCCCGCTTGATGAAGTCAGCCACGAATGGCGAGGCGGGTGCGTTGTGCAGCGCATAGGGCGTGTCCCATTGCAGGATGCAGCCTTGGTCCATGATGCCAATGCGATCAGCAATGGCGAACGCCTCCGCCTGGTTGTGGGTCACGAGCAGAGCTGTGTGCCCCGTCTTTTTGAGGATATCCCGCAGTTCGAACGCGAGTCGCTCGCGGGTGTCGACGTCGAGATTCGAGAAGGGTTCGTCCAGCAACAGAAGCTCGGGTTCGGGCGCCAACGCGCGGGCCAGTGCTACACGCTGTTGCTGGCCGCCCGACAATTCATGCGGATAGCGCTTGCGCGCTTCCGACAGCCCCACGAGTTCCAGCATCTCGTTGACGCGAGCCTTGCGTATGGGTTTGTCCAGCCGGCGCAGCCCAAAAGCCACATTCTCTTCAACGTTGAGGTGGGGAAAGAGGGCATAGTCCTGGAACATCATGCCCACTTGCCGTTCTTGCGGCTCAATGGCACTGCCCGGGGTGCTGAGAACACGGCCTGACAGACGAATTTCCCCAGACCGCAGCGGCTCGAACCCGGCGACTGCCCGCAGTATTGTCGTCTTCCCACAGCCCGAGGAACCCAGCAGGCAGCCGATGTGGCCCTTGCGCAACCCGAGGCACAAGTCGTTCACGACCGGCACCACACCGTCGGGGGTGTCGTAGGCAAGAGAAATCTTATTCAGTTCCAGAAAATCCGACATATCAATACACAGGTTTCAACTGGCTTCGGGCCAGCAACACGACCGGCACCAGCCCAGCCAGCACAATGGCCAGGGCGGCCACTGCGCCTTCTTCATAAGTGCCGCGCGCAGCCTCTGCATAAAGCCAGGTCGCCAGGGTCTCAAAACCGGCTGGCCGCAATAAAAGGGTGGCCGGCAATTCCTTCATGGCGTCTACGAACACCAGTAAACCGGCAGCACCAATGGCGGGCCTTAATAACGGCAGGTGCACGCGACGCAAAGTTCCAGCCGGCGATTCACCCAGCAGACGAGCGGCTTGCTCCAGCGAGGGGGGAATCCGTGCCAGACCGCTTTCCACGCCGCCGATGGAAATGGCCAAAAAACGGATGACATAGGCGCAGACTAGAGCGCCCATCGAGCCCATCAGCCACAATGATGGTTCCGCGTCGGTCAAAATGCCGGCCGCATAAGACAGAAGTCCGTCGAAAGCGATGAGGGGAGTAAGCAGGCCGATTGCCAGCACGGTGCCTGGGATGGCGTAGCCGGTCGTGGAAATCCGGGCACAGATGCGAGCCAGAGCCGGCTGATGAGAGTGACGGACGGCGCGTGCAGCCCAGGCCACGATCACGCCACATAGCACCGTGAAAAATGTGGCCACCAATGCGACCGTCAATGTATTTCTTGCGCTGGCCAGAAGCTGGTCGGATACCGAGCCGGCAAGTGCCAGATGGTTGATGGTCTCGCTGCATAAATACACAGCCGGCGCGACGAACCCGATGATGACTGGCGCCCACCCTAAGGCGCTGGCAACTAGCGCCCGGGTACCGTGTAGCGGACGAGGTTGAACCGGACGCGCGCGTAGGTTCGAGGCATAGCGTTGGCGCCGTCGGCCCCGCCTCTCCAGCAGTACCAGCAAGGCCACCACGAATAGCATGGCTAACGCAATCTGGGCCGCGCCTGCCAAGTCGTTGCGTGTTACCCAGGTTGTGTAGACCGATACAGTTAGCGTTTGCACACCCAGGAATTCTGAGGCACCAATGTCGTTCAGTGCTTCAAGCAGAGCGAGACTCACGCCTATGGCAATGGCAGGCCGAGCCATGGGCAAGGCAACCCGCAAAAATACGCCTCGACCCGTTTCACCCAAAATGCGCGCAGCCTCCATCAGACTGGCGGCCTGAGTCGCAAACATGATGCGAGTACTCAAGTAAACATAGGGGTAGAGTACGAAGCCCAGTAGCACGATGGCGCCGGGGAGGGAGCGCAGATCGGGCAAACGAAATTGGCGGGGGCTGGTGTAACCCAGAAGTTCGCGAATCCATGTCTGCACAGGGCCAATTGGGTGAAGGATGTCCAGATAGGCGAATGCCACAATATACGTGGGTACCGCCAACGGAAGCAGCAAGGCCCAGGAAAGAATGGATCTGCCAGGGAACTGATAGGCTGTGATCAGCCACGCAGCGCCGACACCCAAGGC
>JAJUJD010000239.1 GCA_029267315.1 Alcaligenaceae bacterium | reverse complement strand
CGACGTCAGTCATAACAACTCCTTGGTTTAATAACCGTGTTTAAGCAGATAATCAAAGAAACTTCTTTGCAGGGGCAAGTCTGCGGCTCCGGCCTTTGCGGGGGGAAAGTCGCGCGGGCCGAAGTGCTTTAATGGCCTTCGTGAGCTTGACCGATATAAACCAGGGTCAGCATCATGAAAATGAAGCCTTGCAACAGCACGATAAGAATGTGGAAGATGGCCCACACCGTGCCAGCCAGAATATGGCCTATGCCCAAGCCAAGGCTTGCACCATTAAAGCCCGTCCATGCGCCGCCAAGCAGGGCGATCAGCATGAAGACCAGTTCACCGGCAAACATGTTGCCGAACAACCGCATACCGAGCGAGACGGACTTGGCCGCGTACTCGATGAGGTTCATGAGCAGGTTGAACGGCGCCAGCACAATGGCCGCAAATCCGTGCCCGTGGAAAGGAGCGCTAAAGAGTTCTTTGACGAAGCCACCGGGGTGCTTGATCTTGATGCCGTAGTAGAGCATCAACAGCAACACGCCCAGGGACATACCCATGGTGATGTTGAGGTCAGCCGTGGGGAGAATACGGTGGTAGTAGACAGGGTCGCCATGCTCTGCGCCAAGGCCGGTAACCTTGAGAATCCAGGGCATGAGGTCAACTGGTACGAGGTCAAGCGTGTTCATGAGGATGATCCACAGGAACACGGTGAGCGCCAGAGGCGACACGAAGCGTCGGCTGTTTTCGTTAGGAACGATGCCCTTAGCCTGGTCTTCGACCATGTCAATGAGCATTTCAACGCCGACCTGGAACCGCCCGGGAACCCCAGCCGTGGCACGCGAAGCGGCACGCCACAGGAAGAACAGGACGATCACACCCATGAGGATGGACCAGAAGAGAGAGTCGTAGTTGATGACGCCGAAGTTGGCGACGGCCGATTGTTTTTCACCTAGATTATTCAGGTGAACCAGGTGATGCTGGATGTAGTAAGACTGGGGCGAAATATCAGCAGCGGCAGCCATCTGAAACCTTATCCTGTAAATACAAACCGGAGAATTCCCCGAAAACCATCAGTGCAGCTACGGCAGCTTACGCGTGGCCAACAGCAGCACATACCCTTTCAACACACACAGCAGTCCCAGCAACAGGGCCGGCCAGACCAGCCAGCCCTCGCCTTTCCAAGTGGCTAGGCTCAGGATGAACACCGCAGTGCCCAATTTGAACGCTTCACCCCAGAAAAAGGCCATGGGCCCAGTTTTCAACGGGCCGAAAGCTCCAGCCAAAAGACGCAAGGCGAACAAGGCGTTGGGTATGAAATAGGCAGCTGCGCCAACAAGGGCCGACAACGCTGCATTTCCACCCGCCACCAAACCGGACAGCACTACTGCAAACACAGCCATGCCAGCCTGCGCCACCAGTGCCCGTATAAGACCCTGATTGGCGCGCCGACCGATTCTTGCTCGTTCCTCGTCGGTCAGCACGATGGGAGTGTGGTCTTCCATACTGCACACCTTTGGCCTTGCGGCCCACTTGCCAACTGCCGCCTAACCAGCCACCCGTCTTGCAAAATGGTTGAAGGCTCAAGCATCCAACCGACCTCTTTCAAGGTGGCTCGCGGCAAACCCAAAGAGTATATCTTTTTTTGAGAACCGGCCGCAAGCGAAGTCAGGCCTAAATCCAACAGAAACCGGCGGCCCCGTGGTTGACCGCCGGGTATATGTGCCTTACTTGTGCTTGAAATCGGGCTTGCGCTTTTCCACGAAGGCGGCCATACCTTCCTTTTGGTCTTCCGTAGCAAACAGCGCATGGAAATTGCGACGCTCGAACATTAAGGTTTCGCTCAGCGAGCCTTCATCGGCTGCGTTGATACATTCCTTGGCCATAATGACGGAGGGCAAAGAATACGATGCGATGGTTTCTGCCGCTTGCAGCGCTTCTTCAAGTAGCCGCTCGGTGGGAACGACCCTGGCCACCAGGCCGCAACGTTCCGCTTCGTTGGCATCCATCATGCGGCCGGTCAGGACAAGGTCCATGGCCTTGGCCTTGCCCACGGCACGCGGCAGGCGCTGTGTGCCACCAAAACCGGGGATCACACCCAGCTTGATTTCAGGCTGGCCGAACTTGGCGTTTTCAGCTGCGATGATGAAATCGCACAACATGGCCAGTTCGCAGCCTCCACCGAGCGCATAACCGGACACCGCTGCAATGATGGGTTTGCGGATGCGTTTGAGCGACTCCCAATTGCCGCCGAGATAGTCCTGTTTGTAGACGTCCATGTAGGTCCAGTCCTTCATGGCGGCGATATCGGCGCCGGCCGCAAAGGCTTTTTCTGACCCGGTCAGCACTATCGCCCCGATGTTTTCGTCAGCGTCGTACTGGCGCAGAAGTTCTGCCAGCTCATCGATCAGCTCATTGCTCAATGCGTTCAGCGCCTTCGGGCGGTCGAGCGTGATGAGGGCTACGCGGCCACGCACTTCCGACTTCACCATGGGTGCACTCATACTGTCTCCTTGGAAGTTAATATTGCGGAATGAAAAGCGAATCCTTACTGTATACGCTGGTGCCACATGACCTTGCCGGGCACCGGCTGCGCATTACCTTGACCATATCGAATCCGGACGCGCAAGGTCAGGTTCTATCCCTCCCGGCCTGGATTCCCGGCAGCTATCTTATTCGAGATTTCGCCCGCCAAGTCGAAACCATCATGGCTCGCAGCCAGGGGGCGGAGATAGAGATCCGCAAGGTCGGCAATCATTCCTGGCAGTGTGCCCCTTGCGACGGTCCCCTGGAAGTGGAGTATGTCGTCTACGCATGGGATCTCTCTGTACGCAGCGCCCACGTTGACGAAAGCCATGCCTTCTTCAATGGAACAAGTGTATTTCTGGCCGTACACGG
>JAJUJD010000179.1 GCA_029267315.1 Alcaligenaceae bacterium | reverse complement strand
GCTTTCGTCGTGCAGAGGAAGTGCACGCTTTTTTCAAGGAGACGCCCGGATGAGCCAGGTGCAATCATTGCAGGAACAATTGCAGAAAGGTGGCTTGGTGGACGTTTCGTCCTCAAAGCAGGATGAAGTGATCAAGGCCGCTCAAGACGAAGGGTTGACCGCCTTCGTCGTTGACTGCGACCGCGCGCGCAGCCGTTCAGCCGTGCTGCGAGCCGTGGTCAAGGCGGTAGATTTCCCCGAGTTCTTTGGGGGCAACCTCGACGCCCTCTATGACTGTCTATGCGACACGGTACTGGACCAAAAAGCAGGTCTGTTTCTGTGGTTCGACAATCTTCATTCCGGCGATCCGGCCCTGGAGGCCGATTCCGTGGCCATTGAGAATGTCTGCAAGGATGTCGTCGAGTTCGCCGGCAATAATGGTCGCGTCTTTGCCTACCATATCGTGCATGCCGGACGGCATCCCGACCCCGAGCCTGGCGTCGCACCCACGCCTTATTCCGGTTCCAACGAAGGCTAGTCTCTAATTCCAGCGCTTGATGGCAGCCAGCGCTGCCATCAGCGCAACCCCCGCCGTTTCGGTGCGCAACACTCTGCGCCCGAAGCGCACAGGGGTCAGCCCGCTTCCCTGCATCAATTCAAGTTCTTCTTCCGACCACCCGCCTTCGGGGCCGATCATCAGCGCAAGTGGGCCGGTGTGGTGCGCCACGGCGTCTTCCAGGCTCTTGGGCGCATCAGGGTGGCAAGCAAGCCGCAGTAGTTGGGAGTCTGAATGCTGCAGCCATTCCTGCAGGCTCTGCACGGAAGCAACCTCCATGATGCGATTGCGACCACACTGCTCGCTCGCTGATACAGCAATGCGTTGCCAATGCTGAAGACGCTTGGCGCGCCGTTCGGCTGACAACTGGATCACACTGCGCTGCGCGGCAATGGGCACCAACTGGCTCACCCCGAGTTCCACAGCTTTTTCCACTATCCAATCCATCTTGTCGCCGCTGGCTATACCCTGCACCAGTACGGTGCGCACCGGCAGTTCAACCTCCGTGTCGACATGGTCCGCCGTCTTGGCCCAGGCGCGTCTGCCTTCTATATGAAGGGTGGCGGGGTATTGCCCGCCCTGGCCGTCAAACAGAATGATGTTGCTGGCGTCGCGCAGGCGAAGAACACGGATGGCGTGATGAGCAATGGCTTCGGGCAGCTCGAAACGCTGCTGCGCTGCCAGCGGAAAGGGACAGTGAAAGCGTGGCTGACTCATGTGCAGTATTCAGGCAAAGTAAGGGCCAATGATACCTTCCAGACAGGCGGTCAGCGGGACACGGGCTGACCAGGTTTGCGGTGTTAAAATCAGGCACTTTGCAAACTCTTTAAGCTGAGGCCTGCGCCGGCGTTCGTGCTGCAGCCTCCATCTCACCCCAATGAGCCATTCGCCAGCCCAAGTCATGTCCATGGCAAACGCCATCCGCGCGCTTTCCATGGATGCGGTTCAACAAGCCAATTCCGGTCACCCCGGCGCCCCCATGGGCATGGCTGAGATCTCCGTGGCACTGTGGTCGCGTCATCTGCGCCACAATCCCGCCGACACCACCTGGCCTGATCGCGACCGTTTCGTGCTTTCCAACGGTCACGGGTCCATGCTCATTTATTCTTTGCTGCATCTGACTGGCTACGACCTTCCGCTGGAAGAGCTCAAGCGGTTCCGTCAATTGCACTCGCGTACCCCTGGGCATCCCGAAGTCGGTATCACTGCCGGGGTAGAGACCACCACCGGCCCGCTGGGCCAAGGCATTGCCAATGCCGTTGGTATGGCGCTGGCAGAAGCGCTCCTCGCGCGTGAGTTCAACCGCGAAGGGCATGAGATCGTCAATCACCATACTTACGCCTTCGTTGGCGATGGTTGCCTCATGGAAGGCATTTCACATGAGGCGTGCTCGCTGGCCGGCACGCTGGGCTTGTCCAAGCTCATCGTGCTATACGACGACAACGGTATTTCCATTGATGGACAAGTGCAGCACTGGTTTGGGGACGACACGCCGGGCCGTTTTGAAAGCTATGGCTGGAATGTGATTCGCGATGTCGACGGCCACGATGTCGCAGCAGTTGACCGTGCCATTGCTCAAGCGCAATTGCAGGGCGCACAGTCTGGCAGGCCGACGCTTATCTGCTGTCGCACTGTCATCGGCAAGGGCGCTCCCAACGCAGCTGGTTCTGAAAAAGTGCACGGTGCCCCCTTGGGTGCGGCCGAAATCCAAGCTACCCGTGATGCCATCGACTGGCCCTACGGCCCCTTCGAAATTCCCGCTGAAGTGTATGAACTGTGGAACGCCCGCGAGCGCGGTGCGAGCCAACAGGCCGAGTGGCAGACGCGCTTCGATGCCTATGCTGCTGCCTACCCGACAGAAGCGCAAGAATTTCTCCGTCGCATGGCCGGCGAACTGCCGGCTCACTTCGCTCAGCAGGCACAGGACTTCATCCGCGCCACCAACGAGAAAGCCGAGACCATGGCCAGCCGCAAGGCCTCTCAGGTGGCACTGACAGCCTATGCTGCGCAACTGCCCGAAATGCTGGGTGGTTCCGCCGATCTCACCGGTTCCAATCTGACCGACTGGAAGGGCGTGACGCCGGTGCGCGGGGGGGAAGGGCACATTCAACTTGGCCGTCATATCAATTACGGCGTACGCGAATTCGGCATGGCCGCCATCATGAACGGCATCGCCCTGCACGGTGGCTACCTGCCCTACGGCGGCACTTTCCTGACCTTTTCCGACTACTCCCGTAATGCGGTGCGTATGGCTGCCCTCATGAAACAGCGCGTGGTGCATGTGTTCACGCACGACTCCATCGGCCTCGGAGAAGACGGCCCCACCCACCAGCCTATTGAACACCCCGCCAGTCTGCGTCTGATCCCCAATCTGCACGTCTGGCGCCCGTGCGACACGACAGAAACTGCTGTCGCCTGGGCAAGCGCCTTGCAGCGGCCGGCCAGCATTGGCATGAATGTGCGCGATGGCGGCCCTACTGCCTTGCTGCTGTCCCGCCAGAACTTGCCCTTCGTGCAACGAGACGACGCTACGGTGGAGGCAATCGCCCGCGGTGGCTATGTGTTGAGCGACACTGAAAATGCCCAGGCGGTCATCATTGCGACCGGTTCAGAAGTAGGCCTCGCGCTTCAGGCGCAGCAGCTACTGGCCGAGCGCGGTGTGGCGGTGCGCGTGGTGTCCATGCCCTGCACCGAGCTGTTCGATGCTCAGGACGCCCAGTGGCGCGAATCGGTTCTGCCCAAGGGCCTGCCCCGCGTGGCTGTGGAAGCCGGCGCAACGGCGGGTTGGTACAAGTATGTCGGCCTGGAAGGCGCCGTGGTCGGGATCGATTCCTTTGGTGAATCGGCACCGGCAGACCAGTTGTTCAAGCATTTCGGCCTGACCGCGGAGCATGTCGCCGCAGCGGTCGAACAAGTTCTTTAATACAGGAGATCTAGAAATGACGATTCGCGTGGCGATCAATGGTTACGGGCGTATCGGGCGCAATATTCTGCGTGCCCATTACGAAGGCGGCAAAAAGCACGACATCGAGATCGTGGCCATCAATGACCTGGGCGCGCCCAAGACCAATGCCCACCTCACTCAGTACGACAGCGCGCACGGCCGCTTCCCCGGTACCGTGGAAGTCGACGGCGACTACATGGTCGTCAACGGCGACCGCATCCGCGTCCTGGCCGATCGTGATCCGTCCGCTCTGCCCTGGGGCGAGCTGAACGTAGACGTCGTGCTAGAGTGCACCGGTTTCTTCACCAGCAAGGAAAAGGCATCCGCTCACTTGAAGGGCGGCGCCAAGAAAGTGATCATCTCCGCGCCGGGCGGCAAGGATGTCGACGCCACCATTGTGTACGGCGTGAATCACGAAGTGCTGAAAGCCTCGGATACCGTCATTTCCAACGCTTCCTGCACCACGAACTGCCTGGCTCCGCTGGTCAAGCCGCTGCACGAAAAACTCGGTCTGGAAACGGGTCTGATGACGACCATCCACGCTTACACCAACGATCAGGTGCTGACCGACGTCTATCACTCGGATCTGCGTCGTGCACGTTCCGCCACCCAAAGCATGATCCCCACCAGCACCGGTGCGGCTGCGGCTGTGGGCCTGGTGTTGCCGGAACTGGCTGGCAAGCTGGACGGCTTCGCCATCCGCGTGCCGACCATCAACGTATCCGTGGTCGACCTTTCCTTCGTGGCGTCGCGCGACACCAGCGTCGAGGAAGTGAACAGCATTCTGAAGGAAGCAGCCGAAGGCCCCCTGAAGGGCATCCTGAACTACACGGACGAGCCGCTGGTCTCCATCGACTTCAATCACAACCCTGCCTCCAGCACGGTCGATTCCTTGCTGACTAAGGTCTCGGGTCGTCTGGTGAAGGTCTCTTCGTGGTATGACAACGAGTGGGGCTTCTCCAACCGCATGCTCGACACCACTGTTGCCCTGATGACCGCCAAGTAATCAGGGTTTCGCCGACAGCGGCGAGCAAGCGCGGGGCAAGCCCGCATAAGGGGAAGTCCGGAAGGCGTGTCACACGCGTGTTCGGGCTTCCCTTCCTATTTCCACCCTACCATTCTGTTGCATCGCACCATGACCACCGTCCAGACATTGTCCTCCCTGGCGCAATCCGGCGCTCTTTCCGGCAAGCGTGTATTTATTCGTTCCGACCTCAACGTCCCGCTCAAGGATGGGCACATTACGGAAGACACCCGAGTACGCGCGTCCGTGCCGGCCATACGCATGGCACTGGAGGCAGGTGCCGCCGTCATGGTGACCTCACACCTTGGGCGTCCCAAGGAAGGCGAGCTGCGCCCGGAAGATTCCCTGGCACCGGTGGCCCAGCGTCTTTCCGAGTTGCTGGAGCGCCCCGTGCGGCTGGCACAGGACTGGGTGGACGGCGTGCAACTGCAGGCCGGCGAAGTGGTGTTGCTGGAAAACTGCCGCTGCAACCCAGGTGAGAAGGCGAACGATGACACGCTTTCCCGAAAGATGGCAGCTTTGTGCGATGTATACGTGAACGACGCCTTCGGCACGGCTCATCGGGCAGAAGCTACCACGCATGGCATGGCGCAATACGCCCCGGTAGCCTGTGCAGGCCCCTTGCTCGAAGCTGAACTGGATGCACTTGGTCGCGCCTTGAGCGCGCCGAAGCGTCCTTTGGTAGCCATTGTGGCGGGTTCCAAGGTTTCAACCAAGCTGTCCATCTTGCGTGCATTGTCCGAGAAAGTGGACCAGCTCGTAGTTGGGGGTGGCATTGCCAACACTTTCATGTTGGCAGCCAACCTACCGGTGGGTAAGTCTCTTGTCGAAGCTGATCAAGTAGAAGAAGCACGTGCCGTCATCGAGAAAATGAAGGCGCGCGGCGCAGATGTACCCATTCCCGTAGATGTCGTGTGCGCAGAGCAGTTCAGCGCCGATGCGCCCGCCACGGTAAAAGAGGCTGCCGATGTCGCCGAAAATGACATGATTCTGGATATCGGCCCCCGTACGGCGCAGGAGCTGGCTGGCATTTTGGAACAAGCCGGCACAATAGTCTGGAATGGCCCGGTGGGCGTGTTCGAATTTGACGCCTTTGCTAAGGGCACGGAAGTCGTCTCTCGCGCCATTGCCCGTTCGCCCGCTTTCTCCATCGCGGGAGGCGGTGATACGCTGGCAGCCATCGCCAAGTACGGCATCGCCCAGGATATCGGCTACATCTCGACTGGGGGCGGGGCCTTCCTAGAGTTTCTGGAAGGTAAGAAACTGCCCGCCGTGGCCGTGCTGGAGGAAAGGGCGAAACAATAATCGCCACCAAGGCATGAATGCATGCGGCCGCCGGTCGGCGGCCCGATACCGAAGGAGTAGGAATGACAAGCTACATGAACTTCATCGATAACGAGTGGTCGGCTGCCTATGATGGCCGCACCGTGGACGTTGTCGACCCATCT
>JAJUJD010000116.1 GCA_029267315.1 Alcaligenaceae bacterium | reverse complement strand
GCTTTCGTGGCCGGTTGCACGGCCGCCAGCTGGAATGGGGTTCAAATTGCCGAGACGGCGCGGCATTCGCCTGCTCACCTCATTACGGAAACGGCGTCCGGCGCCTCCTTGCTGGTGAGCGCCGTGAACGTGGTGTCGCCCACGCTCTTTGCCTTATGTGTGGCCACCACGGGCCGCTATGACATTCCCTTCATTCTGGCGGGCACAGGGGCATTGCTCGTTATGCTGGTGCTTCCGAAAGAGCCGGCGGGCCGCAGCACCTCCTCAACTTGACTGCTGAGTGCCACCCAAAAAAAAGGCACCTGCTGGTGCCTTTGAACATCCGCTTCTATAGGGAGGGGAAGAGGAGAAACATGAAGCGGACGACAGTATCCGTATACGCTTAACGTTGCATGGACGCCTGTCTTAACTTAGGCACCCCAGGCATAAAAAAGTTCCTTCCTCCTTTACCCTCTTTACTGAAGTGCCGCCCTAAGCTTTTTGAAGGCCGCAGCTTCAATCTGCCGCACACGCTCAGCGGAGATGCCGTATTCTTCCGCGAGCTCGGTCAGTGTGGCACCACCTTCATCTTGCAACCAGCGGGCCTGGACAATATGCCGCGAACGAGGGTCAAGGCTTTCCAAAGCCTTTTCCAGCAGAGGGCCTTGCAACTGATCGTGTGCACGCCGCTCCAGCACTCGGGAAGGCTCATCCTGCCCGTCATCGGATAGGTAAGCGATCGGCGCGTAGGAGTCTTCTTCGTCCGAAGGCGCTTCCAGCGCCATTTCCCGCCCGGACAAGCGAACTTCCATTTCGCTGACATCCTGCGGCCGCACATTCAATTCACGTGCGATTTCCTCGACCTGATCGCTATCCAGAGTCTGGCCATCGGGGCGCATGCGGCGCAGGTTGAAGAACAACTTCCGCTGGGCCTTGGTTGTCGCGACCTTCACCAACCGCCAGTTACGCACGATGTATTCGTGAATTTCGGCCTTAATCCAGTGCACGGCAAAGGAAACCAGCCGTACGCCGCGGTCAACGTCGAAACGCTTGACGGCTTTCATGAGGCCGATATTACCTTCCTGGATGAGGTCGGCATGTGGCAGGCCATAGCCCAGGTATTGCCGGGAGATGGACACAACGAGACGCAGGTGAGACATCACCAGCTGGCGCGCGGCCTCCAGATCCGAGTGGTCACGCAAGCGCCGCCCCAGCGAGATTTCTTCCTCTGCCGTAAGCATGGGAATACGATTCACGGCGCTGATGTAGGCCTCGATCGTTCCCAGCGCGCCGGGGTTGGAAATGGCGACCGCCAGATTGTTCTGGGGGGTCAGGGTAAGGGCTTGAGCTTGGGTCATCGGATGGCAGTTCCTCACATTAAAAGAAAAGTCCATGTATTCATCATATTAGCACTCATAAGGGTAGAGTGCTAATACCCTTTTGACGGGAATTTCCAAGGCAAGTTCCCGCGCCAGGAAATGAAGCAAAAGACAGGCCGATAGTGAGTATGCACCACTTCAGCCGGGGGGGGAAAACAGTCGAATGGCGGGCGGACCTTCGGAGGGAAGGCCCGCCCAGACGGAGCGTGATTACTTCTTCAGACGCGCTGCATGGAATTCCAGGTGGTCATCCATGAAGGTGCTGATGAAGTAGTAACCGTGGTCGTAGCCTTCATGCCGCCGCAAGGTGAGCGGCTGACCGGCCTTCTGGCACGCAGCCTCGAAAGCTTCGGGATACAGCTGATTCTCCAGGAAGTTGTCGGCCAATCCCTGATCTATCAAGATGCCTTCCGGGAAGGGCTGGGATTTAGCAGCCATGAGTTCGGACGCATCATGCTTGGCCCATTCGGCCCGGTCTTCACCCAGATAGCCGGTGAAAGCCTTTTCGCCCCAGGGGCAGCGAGTAGGCGCAGCAATAGGCGCGAATGCCGAGACAGAACGGTAAAGGTCGGGGTGACGCAGTGCCAGCGTCAGCGCACCGTGCCCACCCATGGAGTGCCCGAAAATGCCGGCCCGGGCGGGGTCGCCCGGTAGCGTGGTGGTGGCAATGTCGAACAGTTCCCGGGTGACATAGCTTTCCATGCGGTAATGCTTGGACCAGGGCTCCTGAGAAGCATCCAGATAGAAGCCAGCGCCGGTGCCGAAATCCCAATCATCATCTTCCCCCGGCACCCCTGCACCACGAGGACTGGTATCGGGTGCAACCAGCATGAGGCCTAGCTCCGCAGCCCGCCGCTGAGCACCCGCCTTGATCATGAAGGTTTCCTCGGTGCAGGTCAGGCCAGCCAGATAGAACAGCACTGGCACCCTGCCCTGCTCGGCCTGGGGAGGAACAAACACTGAGAAACGCATCGGCAGGCCAATGGTGTCAGACGCGTGCTTATAGAACGTCTGCGTGCCGTCGAAGCAGCGATGACGGCTAGCAACCTCCAGATTGTGTGACATTGAGTTCTTTGCCCTCTCTTGCTGAAGTTAGTAAACGACCACGGAACGGATGGACTCACCCTTCTTCATGAGATCGAAGCCTTCGTTAATACGCTCCAGCGGCAAGGTGTGGGTGATGAGGTCATCGATATTGATCTTGCCTTCCATGTACCAGTCCACAATGCGCGGCACATCGGTACGGCCACGCGCACCCCCGAACGCAGAGCCCTTCCAGACACGACCAGTAACCAGCTGGAAGGGGCGTGTGGAAATCTCAGCGCCGGCTTCTGCAACGCCAATGATGATGGACTGGCCCCAGCCGCGATGGCAGCATTCCAGCGCCTGACGCATGACCTTGGTGTTACCGATACATTCGAAGGAATAGTCGGCACCGCCGTCGGTAAGCTGAATGATGTGGTCAACCACGTTCTCGACTTCGTTGGGGTTGACGAAGTGCGTCATTCCAAATTGGCGGGCCATGGCTTCACGTGCGGGGTTGATGTCCACGCCGATGATCTTGTCTGCACCAACCATCTTGGCACCCTGAATGACGTTCAGGCCGATGCCTCCCAGCCCGAACACTACGACATTAGCGCCGGCTTCCACGTTAGCGGTATACAGTACGGCGCCCAGGCCGGTGGTCACACCGCAACCGATATAGCAAATTTTGTCGAAAGGGGCGTCGCTACGCACCTTGGCCAGAGCAATTTCCGGCACCACAATGTGGTTGGCGAAAGTGGATGTCCCCATGTAGTGGTGCAGCGGCTTTCCGCCGATGGAGAAGCGGCTGGTGCCGTCAGGCATCAGGCCCTTGCCCTGGGTGGCACGGATGGCGGTACACAGATTGGTCTTGCGCGACAGGCAGGATTTGCACTGCCGACATTCAGGGGTATACAGAGGAATGACATGATCACCCGGCTTGAGCGAGGTAACACCGGGGCCGACCTCCAGCACGACACCGGCTCCCTCGTGTCCCAGGATGGCGGGAAACAGTCCTTCGGGGTCGGCGCCAGAAAGCGTGTAGTAGTCAGTATGGCAGATACCGGTGGCCTTCACCTCTACCAGTACCTCAAATGCCTTGGGACCTTGTAGCTCGACTTCCTCGATGGTCAGTGGTTCACCGGCCTTCCAGGCAACAGCAGCTTTGGTTTTCATGAGTCCTCCTAGAAAAAAGCGCACAGGCCTGATCCCGCTGACCAGACCTTGCCGAAACATTGGCGGGCACCCCGTGCCGCTTAGCGATCTTAATTGATCACCGTTCAGTACTGCGAAGACTTCCCCGTCAGTGCAACGCCAAAGCGCAGCATCCCGTAGGCGACGGCATCCAGCAAACGCTCAAGCGCATTACGCTTTTTGAGACGTTCCACCGTAACCACGCGGGCGTCGGCTTCCATTTCGGATTCCAGGGAGTGCTTCAGGTCAGCTGCGAAATCGGCGTTGTCGATGAATACATTGGCTTCACGGGCCAGCAGCAGGCTGAACGGGTCCAGATTGGACGAGCCCACCATAGCATAGTCGTCCATGACCGCAACTTTGGCGTGCAGGTAACTGGCCATGTATTCATGAATTTCCATGCCGTCGGCCAACAGGTCGTTATACATATAGCGGCACGCACGGTACTGCATGGCGTATTCGGCCCGACCCTGCAAAAACAGCCTGACCTTCACACCGCGTTTGGCGGCCTTGCGTAAGGCCTTGCGGAGACGGCGACCGGGGAAGAAGTAAGCATTGGCGATGAGGATATCGTGCCGCGCTTGGGCGATCGCTGTCAGATACGCGTCTTCTATGAGCTGCCGGTTGCGCAGGTTGTCGCGCAATACCAGGGCCGCACGCATGCCATTGGCCGCCGGTGTATGCCGGGATTGGCGACGCTTCAGCAAGCGCTCCCCCAGCTTCTGAAAGCGGCGGTAAAAACCCCCTGCGCCACCCTGCCCGCGCCAGTTCATACGCAGCCAGAGCGCCCGCTGCGTGTGCACCAGGTCATCGACTATGGGGCCACGCATCTCCACGGCGAAATCGAAGCGCGGACGCGGACCCTTGCCGTCATTGGGCACGTCTTCGAAATCATCAAGAATGTTGATTCCACCCACGAAACCGATGGTGCCATCCACCACACAGGTTTTACGATGCATGCGTCTGAGGCGGCGCAGGCTGAAGGCGGCCTGCCGGAGGCCGGTGGGCTCGGGGCGATAGACGCGGTGGCGGATGCCGCTCTGGCTGAATAGGTCACAGACGTCGAAGGCGGTTTCGTTGCAGCCGAAGCCATCCAGCACCACCCGCACTTTCACCCCGCGCGCTTGAGCCCGGCACAAGGCATCCACCACACTCCGGCCAGTTTCATCCAGATTGAAGATGTAGGTTTCCAGGTGGACCGAGTGGCTCGCGCCATCAATCGCCTTGATCAGCGCCGGGAAAAACTCCTCGCCATTGTGCAGAAGGCGTATGTCGTTGCCGTCCCGCCACCTGAGCTTAAGTGCGCGCTGAGCCATGAGACCCCTCCTGCAGGACGAACAAGGCAGTGCTCATCTTGACCTCAAGGCAGTTCCAGTTCGGCCAACAGCGGTGCGTGGTCAGAAAGTTGCCGCCACGGCGCCCCATGAAGGACCTTCGCGTTCCTCACGGCAAACCCGCGTTGATAAATGCGATCCAGTCGTAACCAGGGGAAGGCCGAAGGGAAAGTACGCGGTGGAGGCGTCATGCGCGCGCCACCTTCCACGCCCAATTCGTGCACTTTCTGAGCAAGTGGCCTCTGGCGAAACGCGAGGCTGTGCCGCAACCGCCGGAACAAGCGGGGGTCTCGTGCTTGCGGGGCGACGGCGAAGACTTCATACAGCCCCAGTTGCTGGACAAACAGCGGCGCAAGACGATTGTTCCAGTCGTTGAAGTCTCCCGCGATCAGGATGGGTTCGTCGTCTGGAACAAGGCGCTTGATGCGCTCCACCAGGGCCGCGACTTGGCGTGAACGGCTGCCACCAAAAAGGCCCAGGTGTACGACCAGGCAGTGCACAGGGGTATCTTTGATTTCCACCACAACATGTAGCAGGCCGCGCTGCTCCAGCCGATGGTCGGAAATGTCCTGATTCTCGAACTGCAGAATGGGAAAGCGAGACAGCAATGCATTGCCGTGATCGCTTCGGGAACGGATAGCATTGCAGCCGTAGGCGGCCTGCATTTCCAGTACTGCCGCCAGCGATTCATGCTGGCCGTCCAGATTGAAATGGCGCTCGTTGCGCCCCTGGACTTCCTGCAGGAAGACCAGGTCGGGGTGGAGGTTATAGAGCCCCAGGCGAAGGGCCGTCAGTGTCTCGCGGGTGCCCATTGCTGAACGACCCTTGTGGATGTTGTAACTGACGACCCTTAGAATGGTCACCGGGGGCTATCTCCTTATTTGACTTCCGTGTTACGCAGTCGGATGTGCAGCTCGCGCAGCTGTTTTTCATCGACAGCGGATGGAGCCTGGGTAAGCAGACATTGTGCCCGCTGTGTCTTGGGGAAGGCGATGACATCACGGATCGATTCCGCGCCCGCCATCATGGTAACCAGACGGTCCAGACCGAAGGCTACACCACCATGGGGAGGAGCCCCGTACTGCAACGCATCCAGCAGGAATCCGAACTTCAGACGCGCTTCCTCGTCGCCGATATTCAGTGCACGGAATACCTTGGACTGAACGTCGGCACGGTGAATACGCACTGAACCGCCACCGATTTCCCAGCCATTCAGAACGATGTCGTAGGCCTTTGCCAATGCCTTGGAAGGATCTGTTTCCAGAAGGTCTTCGTGACCATCCTTGGGGCTGGTGAAGGGGTGGTGGGCCGCGAAATAACGGCCTTCCTCTTCGTCGTATTCGAACATGGGGAAGTCGATAACCCACAGCGGCTTCCAGCCGGCTTCGAACAAGCCGTGCTCGCGGCCAAACTCGCTGTGGCCGATCTTCACCCGCAGTGCACCGATGGCGTCGTTTACAACCTTGGTTTTGTCTGCACCAAAGAAAATGAGGTCGCCATTTTGCGCACCGGTACGTTCGATCAAGCCCTTGAGGGCATCGACATGAATGTTCTTGACGATGGGTGACTGCAGCCCTTCCGGAATGGCGGCGGCGTCGTTTACCTTGATGTAGGCCAGGCCGCGGGCGCCGTAGATGCCGACGAACTGGGTGTAAGCGTCGATCTCGCTGCGGGACAGTGCAGCGCCACCAGGAACGCGCAGAGCGACCACGCGGCAGGCGGGATCGTTGGCGGGGGCGGCAAACACCTTGAAGTCGACATCCTTCATGAGGTCGGCTACGTCGGTGAATTCCAGCTTGACGCGCATGTCGGGTTTATCAGACCCGAACCGGCGCATGGCTTCTTCCCAGGTCATGGTGGGGAACTGCTCGGGCAGTTCCGCCTGCTGTACCGTGGAAAATACGTGGCGCAACATGCCTTCGAAGATCGCGCGAATTTCTTCTTCGTTCAAGAAGGAGGTTTCGCAGTCGATCTGGGTGAACTCGGGCTGGCGGTCTGCCCGAAGATCTTCATCGCGGAAGCACTTGGTAATTTGATAGTAGCGGTCGAAACCTGCAACCATCAGCATTTGCTTGAAAAGCTGGGGAGACTGCGGCAACGCAAAGAATTCGCCGGCATTGACTCGCGACGGCACGAGGTAATCGCGCGCGCCTTCCGGGGTGCTCTTGGTGAGCATCGGGGTTTCAATGTCGATGAAGCCGAGATCATCCAGGTACTTGCGCACCTCGATGGCGACGCGATAACGCAGCATGAGGTTCTGCTGCATCTGCGGGCGACGCAGATCGAGCACGCGGTGTGTCAGGCGCGTGGTTTCGGAAAGGTTGTCGTCGTCAAGCTGGAAGGGAGGCGTTACCGAAGCATTGAGAATTTCGATTTCGCGGCAGAGCACTTCCACTTCGCCGGAAGCCAGTTCGGGGTTGACCGTGCCAGCGGGGCGCTCGCGAACCAGGCCGGTTATACGCACGCAATATTCATTACGGATGCGTTCGGCTGTGGCAAAGGCTTCCTGATTGTCGGGATCGACCACAACCTGAGCAAGGCCGGCGCGATCGCGCAGATCAATGAAGATGACCCCGCCATGGTCGCGACGGCGGTGAACCCAGCCGAATAATGTGACGGTTTGGCCCAAATGGGCTTTGCTGACCTCGCCCGTGTAGCAGGTACGCATCGAGGATGACTCCATGTAAATGACTTTCTAAGTGTTCCGCCGGACGGCGGGCGGGCCGACCGTTCTCGGCGCACCCCGCCGTAATCGCTGACCTGCTTCGACGGAATTATAAAGGGAACAGGTTCCCGGGCGCCCGACCGCGACTGGCGCTTGCCATAGCCACGCGGCCGGAGCGTGCGCCCCGCCTCAGGCGGACGCTGAACTGCTGGTACTGCTCGTGCTCGTACTACTTGCTGATGAGCTCGAACCGGCATCACTGCTGCTGGTTGAGCCGGAAGATGTGCTTGAAGCGCCGGACGATGAACCAGAGGAACCGTTATTGCGGAAGTCGGTTACGTACCAGCCCGAACCCTTAAGCTGGAAACCTGCTGCGGTCACCTGCTTGACGTAGGTGTCCTTTTCGCACGCGGGGCAGGTAGTAAGCACAGGATCAGACATCTTCTGAAGCACGTCCTGCTCATGACCGCAGGCGCTGCACTTGTAAGCATAGATAGGCACGACAATACATCCCGGAAAGAAGGATACGGAAAAGACGCAACCGCGCCCCGGAAAGCCCCTGTTAAGTGTCAGAGCCCCGGCAGGACGCGGTTGCGGCCAAACCCGTTGATTTTAACCGGAATTATTTCCGGGGCCAGATTACAACAGGAACATGAAGGCGGCGACCAGCGTAGGCGGCAATGCAGCCATCAAAAGCTTCAGGGGCGAAATCGCGCCATCCGGGACGGTACTCTTTAGAATGGCGAAGCCGGCCGGGTTCGGTGCATTGGCAATCACAGTCAAACCACCGCCGGTCACGGCACCGGCCACCAGCATGTACTTCCAGTACTCGCTCGTGCCTTCCACCAGAGAGCCCAGGTAGGTGAGCGCGGCGTTATCAGTGAGCGCTGTCAGCGCGGCCGACCCCCAATAGAGAATGGATGGAGGCAGACCGCCAAGCAAATCTTGCAACCACCACTTCTGCAAGCCGCCCAGCACCACCAGGCCGGCCAAGAAGAAACCAACCATCAGACCTTCGCGAATGAGCAGCGGATTCTGGTGGCGGCTATATGCATGAGCAAAACCGACAAACAGCAGCAGCAGGCCCATGAAGATGGGCATGTGGTGAGCTGACAGTACGATGCCCACGAGGAAGGCAATGTGGATCGCCATAAAAATGGGTGGCACAGGTGCTCGACCTTCTTCGGTGGACGCCGTGCCTATAGTTCCATCCAGCAAGTAGCGACGACACACGAATGTGGCGACAGCGGCGCTAAAAATAACAGCTACTGCAGCACGCCAGCCAAAATGAGTGAGCATGTAAGTGGTGTCCCAGCCAAATTTGCCGGCCACCATTAGGACGGGCGGCGCGGCATACGCAGTGAGCACCCCACCAATTGAGATGTTTACGAAGAGCACACCTAGGGTCATGTACTTGAAGCCTTCCTGCCCATGACGACGAAAATAGGCGTCGCGCAGCAGCAGGGCGGCCAGCGTCATGGCGGCCGGCTCAGTGATGAACGAACCCGCCAGCGGCACGAAGGACAGCGTCACGAAATACATGGAAAGCTCGCGGCGCATGGGCAGCAGGCGCGCGAGCGCCTTCACCATGATACTGACCACCGCAATGATGGGCCGGCTGGCCGCAACCACCATGATGGCGAAGACGAAAGCGGGTTCAGTGAAGTTGCTGGACTCCACGTAGGCAACCGCCGACCCGACGCCGGAGAACAACACCATACAGGCGACCAACACGGCCGCCCACACTCCGAACACCGCTTCCACTTCGGAAAGCAGGTGCCACATGCCGGCATGGGGGCCACCCTTGTTGGCAAGACGGGCGAAGACAGGGACGGAAAAGGTGTGAATGATGGCGATCGCAAACAGCGCGGTGGCCAAATATTCTACGAAGCTGGCTGTCATCAGTAAGCATTCCTAACTAAACGGTGGCAGAATTGTCGCACGACAGCGCGCTCGCTCCCAGTTTTTGGTCCTGCAGAATCATGTCGGCAGCCTTTTCGGCGATCATGATGGTGGGAGAATTGGTGTTGCCCGAAATGATAGTGGGCATGATGGAAGCATCGGCCACCCGCAAACCTTGCACGCCGAACACTCGCAGG
>JAJUJD010000189.1 GCA_029267315.1 Alcaligenaceae bacterium | reverse complement strand
CTGGCCGGCCGAACTGCCGTCATCCAGATAGATGGAGTTGCTGGTCTGGGCCAGCACGATGGGTAGTAGGGCCAGGCCAGTGGCCCGCGCATATGCTTCCAGTTCCAGGTTTTGCACCTGCGGTACCGTGTCATTGCCCGTAGGCAGCCTGGAAGGCAGCTGGGACGTGGCCCCACCAGCCCATTCCCAAAGCTCGAAAATACGCGGGACATGGGAATGGAGCTCCCCCTGGATTTCTACCAGCCCTTCTTCCCGAGGGATGGCCGGGGCAGCTCCACCCGCCTGCATGTCGCGCGGCACCCACCCACGCAGCACCAGCACGGCCGTTTCCTGACTGACAGGCCCACGGGAGAGGAAACCGGCATTTGCGTCGCCTTCCAAAAGCTCAGGTTCCGCCGAACCCGCCGATACAGCGTCGAGACGGTTCGGTGTCGGCGGTGGGGCCGGAAGCAGCAACGGTGTGGCCACCCAGTATCCTGGCTGGCCTTCCAGATTGCGATTCTGCAGCAGTACTGTGTGTTCGTGGGACCAGCGACCCTGGCTGACTGCTGCTCGCCAGGGGATGAGGTCTTCGCTTGGAGTGAGGGCAGTGAGAACGATGGCTTCCTGAGTACGCCCCGATTCAATAGCTTGACGCAGAGTATCGCGTTGCGCGGCGCGGTCCAGCTGCCAGAATCCCAAGGAAATACAGATTCCCGCAACGCCCAGAAGCAGGATCAGCGCCAGAATGCTACGCCCGCGCCGGTGCTGCTTGCGGCCCGGTGCCGATTCCCCACTTGTACCGTTGTGGCGGGCTTCCGCTGGCACGATTTCAGGGGTACTGCCCGGCTCAGACTCAACAACTTTAGGCATAAACATGCGGGCCGGGTTGGAAAGCTGGCGATGGGGGAGGATAATCCGGTGCAGAGAACAACAAACAAACCCGGCAGGACTGTGCCCCCCGAGCAGGCCGAGTATCGGCCTGATTTTGTCTGCAGTCATTCCTGCTCCACCGGAGACCAGCATGCGCATCTTTGTATTGCTTGCATTCCTCGGAATCGTGGCCAGCCTCGTTTCCGCGGGTGTTTATCTGATGAAGGACCAAGGCCGGCACAGCCGCATGGCTCATGCCCTTACGCTGCGCATCGGCCTTTCCATCCTGCTGTTTCTGTTCATGCTGCTTGCCTGGCGCCTCGGATGGATAGAAGCGACGGGCATACCTGTTCCTGCCTGATGCAAAAGCCCTGGTGAACAGGGCTTCTTGCGATTTACATCCAATAGACATAAAGGTAGAGGCCCAGCCACACCACGTCGACGAAGTGCCAGTACCAAGCTGCGCCTTCGAAGGCGAAGTGGTGGTCGGCAGTCATGTGGCCGCGAATCATGCGGAACAGGATCACGGTCAGTATGGACGCACCCACGATCACGTGGAAGCCGTGAAAGCCCGTAAGGATGTAGAACAATGACCCGTAAATGCCGGAGTCAAAGCGCAGGTTGAGATCCGCATAGGCGTGGGCGTATTCGTAACCCTGGCAGAACACGAAGATGAAGCCCAGTATTACGGTGGCGGCCAACCAGAAGATCGCCTTGCTGCGGTGGTCTGCACGCAGCGCATGATGCGAGATGGTGAGCGTCAGGCCGGAAGTGAGCAGCAGCGCCGTATTGATGGTGGGCAGCCAGAACGGCCCGACCGTCTTGAACTCTTCCACGATGCCGCCCGGGCCAAAGTTTGGCCATTGCGCGGTGAAGCCGGGCCACAGCAAGCTCTTATGGTCGATGTTTGCCAGCATGGGCGTAGTGATTTCCCGTGCATACCACAGCGCACCGAAGAACGCGCTGAAGAACATGACCTCCGAGAAAATGAACCAGGCCATGCTCCAGCGGTAGGCGTGGTCCACCCGCTTGCTGTTAAGGCCTGCCTCGGATTCACGAATGGCCTCGGCAAACCAGAGGTAAAGCGAGATAAACAGCCCGACCACGCCGATGAGGAACATCCATCGGCCGGGGAACATGCTGTTGATCCAGAGCGCCGCGCCAAAGAACATCAGGAGCAGGGAAATGCTCGTGCGTATTGGGTGAGGCGAATTGGCAGGCACGTAGTAGTAAGGTGCCTTGCCGCCGTTGTCCGCGTGAGTTGCGCTCATGGTGAGTCTCCTACGAATGTTCTTCTGTTCAGTGTCAGCTTGTGAAATAACCGATGAACCAACGGGCCGCTGCAACAAGAGCAAAGACGAAGACCAGTGTGGCCACCAAACCCATCACGATCAGGTGCAATGGGTTGAGCCGGCTGAAGTCCTCGCTGTGGCCTTTGCTTCTGCGGATGCCGAGCATCCCCCAGGCCACAGCTTTCATCGTCTGCAGGAGCGAGTAATGCCGAGGTTCGCCCTGCTCAGTGTGGTTTTCTTTGCGATCTTCTGTCATGCCACTCAGCTCTTGGACGCAATGCTCCAGATTGTCCAGGCAATCACGCCGATAACAAAGGCGAGAAGACATAGAGCTGTGTTGCGATTTTTACGGCGTTGTTCGGGGGTCATGGTCATGCTTATTTCACTACCGGGGGTGTCTCAAAGGTGTGGAAGGGCGCCGGCGAAGGCACGGTCCACTCCAGACCGGTTGCACCTTCCCACGGCTTGGCCGGAGCAGGCTCACCAATCTTGCGCGATGCCTTGATGACCAGCCACAGGAAGATGAGCTGCGACAAGCCGAACCAGAACGCACCGATGGTTGCGACCATGTTGAAGTCGGTGAACTGCGCGGCGTAATCGGCATAACGACGCGGCATGCCTGCCAACCCCAGGAAGTGCATGGGGAAGAAGGTGATGTTGAAGGAGATCATGCTGGACCAGAAGTGCCACTTGCCCAAGCGCTCGTCGTACATGACGCCCGTCCATTTCGGCAGCCAGTAGTAAGCCCCGGAGTACATACCAAACAGGGAACCGGCGACCATCACGTAGTGGAAGTGAGCGATCACGTAGTAGGTGTCGTGAACCTGGATGTCAACGGGGGCAACGGAGAGAATCAGGCCCGTAAAGCCGCCGACCGTGAACACGAAGATGAAGCCGATGGCGAACAGCATGGGCGTTTCAAACGTGAGCGAACCCCTCCACATGGTTGCCACCCAGTTGAAGACCTTCACCCCCGTAGGGATGGAGATCAGCATGGTGGCGTACATGAAGTACAGCTGGCTGGTGGTGCCCATGCCCGTGGCGAACATGTGGTGCGCCCACACCAGGAAGGACAGAATGGCGATGGCGGCGGTCGCATACACCATCGAGGCATAGCCAAACAGCGGCTTGCGGGCGAATGCGGGGACTACGGAGGAGATGATGCCGAAGGCAGGCAGAATCATCACGTAGACCTCGGGGTGGCCGAAGAACCAGAAAATGTGCTGATACAGAACGGGGTCGCCACCGGCAGCGGCATTAAAGAAGGCGGTGCCGAAGTGGCGGTCGGTCAGGAGCATGGTGACAGCCGCAGCCAGCACCGGCATGATGGCCAGCAGCAGATAGGCGGTGATCAGCCATGTCCAGCAGAACAGCGGCATCTTGAACAAGGTCATGCCGGGTGCACGCATGTTCAGCACAGTCACGATGATGTTGATCGCGCCCATGATGGAGGAGGCACCCAGGATGTGCACCGCGAAGATGGTGAAATCCATGCCAGGGCCCATCTGCAGCGACAGTGGCGCATACATTGTCCAGCCTGCAGCGTTCGCGCCACCGGGCACGAAGAAGGAGACAGTGAACAGGATCGCACCGATGGGCAGCAGCCAGAAGCTGAAGTTGTTCATCCGTGCGAAGGCCATGTCGGATGCGCCAATCTGCAGGGGAATCATCCAGTTCGCAAAGCCCACGAAGGCCGGCATGATGGAACCGAAGATCATGATGAGGCCGTGCATGGTGGTGAACTGGTTGAACAGTTCAGGCCGGAAGAACTGCAGGCCCGGGGCGAAGAGTTCCGTTCGCAGCAACAGTGCCAGAATGCCCCCTTCCAGGAGCATGGCGAACGAGAAGACAAGGTACATCGTACCGATGTCTTTATGGTTGGTGGCGAAGACCCAGCGGCGCCAGCCTTTCTCGGGGCCGTGGTGCGCGTGGTCGTGATCGTGATCGTGGGTGGTCGGTGGTACGTGACCGGCGGTAACGCTGCTCATGCTTGGCTCCTTCCTGCTGGCTCGCCCCCCGATGGAGACGAGCCGAATTCTGGTGATCTTGCTTCTAGTGCCTTGTTTAGGGGCGTCTAGCGCTGGGCCGTGACGTCGGAGGGTTGAACGACAGGGTCTTCACCCTTGCCGTCATTCCCCCAGGCGTGGCGCGTGTAGGTGATGACCGATGCGATCTCGACGTCGTTGAGCAGATCGCGGAACGGTGCCATGGCGGTGCCGGGCTTGCCGTTCAGAACAATGTCGATCTGGTTCTTCATGGGCGCGAGAACGAAGGCTTCATTGCCTGCGAGCGCCGGGAACGTGTTCGGCAGACCCTGGCCATTGGCCTGGTGGCAGGCAACGCAGGTAGCACCATAGACTTTCTCGCCACGAGCCATGAGTTCTTCGAGCTCATAGGTTTTGGTGGGATCGTCGGCGGCTGCCTGCATGGCTTGAACGCGTTCGGCGGCCCATGCTTCGTAGTCGGCCTGTTCCATGACTTCAACCACGATCGGCATGAAGGCGTGGTCCTTGCCACAGAGCTCGGCACATTGGCCACGGTAGATGCCGGCCTTCTCGGCGCGGAACCAGGTATCACGCAGTACACCCGGCATGGCGTCTTGCTTTACGCCAAAGTCAGGCACCATCCATGAGTGGATGACGTCGTTTGCCGTGAGCATGACCCGAACTTTCTTGTTCACCGGTACCACCAGGTGGTTGTCGGTTTCCATCAAGTAGGTTTCGGATTTGGGAGCGCGGCCCTCGATTTGGTCGCGCGGGGTGGAAAGCCTGGAAAGAAAGCGTACACCTTGTGCAGGGCCGTCGATGTATTCGTAGCCCCACATCCATTGATAGCCCGTTGCCAGCACGGTGAGATCGGCGCTGGAAGTGTCCTTCATGTTCACCACCGCGCGCGTGGCGGGCACCGCCATGGCAATGATGATGAGGAAAGGGATGACCGTCCAGGCGATTTCAATGCCCACGTGTTCGTGGAACTTCGCGGGAATGGCGCCCTTCGACTTTCGGTGCATGACGATGGAGTAAATCATCACGCCGAAGACCCCCACGAATATGAGGGCACAAATGACCAGCAGTAACCAGTGCAGGTCTGCCAGTTCGCTAGCTACTCGTGTGACCCCTCTTGTGAGGTTGAGCTGGTTGACCTGTGGGCCCCCCGGCATGTCTCCTACCTGGGCAAATGTTGCGCCGGAAAAAAATAGCGCAGCTATTCCCAAAACCCCCTTTTCCTTCATCATGCTGACCCCTGGT
>JAJUJD010000047.1 GCA_029267315.1 Alcaligenaceae bacterium | reverse complement strand
GCACATTGCTGCGTTCCGCGAGCTGGGGATTCTCGCCACCCCCATGGCATGGCCTGAAGTCGCGACCGCCCTGCAGCAGGGCACTATCGACGGCCAGGAAAACCCCATGTCGGTGATCGTGTCCGCCAAGTTGCCGCAGCTTCAGAAGTACCTGTCGCTGACTTCCCACGTGTATGGCCCCGCCGTGGTGCTGGCATCGCCTTCCACCTACGACGGCCTCTCGGACGCCGAAAAGGCTGCCTTCCAGAAGGCGGCTGATGCGTCGGCCAAGGCCATGCGCGAGTTTGTCAACAATGTCGAACAAAGCGGCATCGAAGAAGTGAAGAAGGCGGGCATGGAGGTCAACCAGGTGGATCACGCCGCTTTCTCCAAAGCTTTGGACCCTGTCTACCCGCAGTATTACAAGCAGTTCGGCAAGGAACTCGTGGAATCGATCCGCAACCACAAGTAATGGTTCCCGCGGCATGAACACTGGCCGCACAATTCGATTCCTTGCGCCGGCCGGCGGCAGTTATCTGCTGTACGGCCGGCTCATCATTTCTTCAGGCTCAGCGTTCGCTACAACCGTTGCTCACAGTGAAATTCGTCAATCTTCTTGACCGCAGTCTGTTCCGCGTGGTCTCTCTCATTTGCCAGCTACTGCTTTTCTCGGCAGTTGCCGCAGGCTTCTACCAGGTGCTGGCCCGTTTTGTCCTGCATTCACCCGCAGACTGGAGCGAGGCCTGGACGCGTTCTTCACTGATCTGGACGGTCATGCTCGGGCTCTGTTTGGCGTTTCGCCATGGAGCCATGCTGAGCGTGGAAATGTTGCATAGCTTTCTCAAGGGGAAGGCGCGCCACTGGCTGGAACACCTCATCATGCTGATTTGCGTCGGCTTTCTAGGCTTCATGGCCTGGGTAGGTGCGCAAATGACTTGGCGTGTGCGGTTCCAAACCTTGGCTAGCCTGGACTTCTCCATCTCATGGATCTACATCGCCATTCCCATTGGCATGGGCCTGGCGATACTTGGCGTGCTCGCCCGCTGGCTCGACATGACAGAGCCGCCACCCGTGGACGACACGGTGATCTGAGCAGCACAAGCATGAATCAAGCAATGAACTACATAAATGGGTGGGGCATGAGCTCCCTGGCGGAGTTCTTCGCCGGGCTGCAAGCCCCCACGGACACCACGCAGGGGGCGGCATGTCGCAGTTAATGATCGTGTCCATGCTGGTCTTCTTTACCGTCTCGGTACCCGTGGCGGTTTCGATCGGCCTGGCTGCCCTGCTGGGCGTGGCCAGCGAGGGCATGACGTGGCTGGTCGTAGCGCAGCAGCTTTACGCCGCCCTGGACAAATACCCGCTGGTGGCCGTGCCCTTCTTCATCCTGGCTGGCAACCTCATGGAAGCCAGCGGTATTTCCGAACGCATGGTGGAATTTGCCAAGAGTCTAGTTGGTGGTATGCAAGGCGGGCTGGCCATCAGCTGTGTGCTCACCTGCATGATCTTCGCTGCGGTCGCCGGTTCCAGTGTGGCTACCACCTTCGCCGTGGGCGCAATCCTCATTCCAGCAATGGTCAAGCATGGGTACCCCCGGCCATTTGCCGCCTCGTTGCAGGCGACAGCTGCAGAGTTGGGCGTCATTATCCCGCCTTCAGTGCCCATGATTCTGTTCGCGGTTTCTACGGATACCTCGGTAGGCGAACTCTTCATTGCCGGCATCGGCCCTGGCATATTGATCGCCCTGGCGTTGATGTTCTACGTATGGCTTTATGCGAAGCGTCACGGCTTTGGTAAGAACGACGGGGCCGGGCGATTGCCCGTGGGTGTAGCCTTGCGTCGCGCGTGGTTGGCCCTCATGATGCCGGTGATCATTCTAGGTGGCATCTATGGTGGCGTGTTCACGCCTACGGAAGCCTCTGCAGTGGCTGTGGTTTACGCATTGGTGGTCGGCATGTTTGTCTACCGGCGCCTGGACCTCAAAACGCTATCTCACACCTTTCACAGGTCCGTGATCTCCACAGCGGTGATTATGTTCATCATCGCCAACGCCGGGGTATTCGGCTTTCTGCTGAATCGCGCCGGTGTTCCGCAGGCCCTGGGCGATTTGTTGGGTTCCTTTTTCAGCGACAAGTACACCTTCTTGTTGGGGATGAACCTAGCCCTGTTCCTGATCGGCATGTTTATCGAGACGTCTGCCTCGATTGTCGTGCTGGCACCGTTGCTTCTTCCTGTGGCCATGCAATTTGGTGTGGATCCCGCCCATTTTGGCGTCATCATGGTGGTGAATCTGGCGCTTGGCATGGTTACGCCACCTTTTGGAGTCAACCTCTTTGCCGCGTGCACAGTGGCGCAGCTCCCACTGGAACGAATGATACGGAACCTCATTCCCTTCGTTCTGGTGACTTTCGCCTGCCTGATCATCATCACTTACGTGCCCCAACTTTCCTTGTTCTTCAAGCAGCTGGTATATGGTTGAGGCGGCGCATCGGGGCAGTTCGGCGCGACTGCATGGACTTCCCTTCCGGTGGCGTGTCCTGGCCAGAGAAGCACACGGCATTCTGCTGGCCAGGCCATGATTGCGCCTTGTTCAGAATGGCGGGTCGTCGTCCAGATCGACCGATGTCGCCGGTGCTGCCTGCTTGGCGGCTTTTGCCGCCGTTTTGCTCGCTTTCTTCGCAGCAGCCTTCTTGGCCGTTTTCTTGACGGCTTTCTTCGCTACCTTCGAGGCGCCACCCGCAGACTTCTTGGCTGCCGTCTTGCCTGCCTTTTCTGGGCGTGGCTCGAACTCGAAGCCAATCTTGCCGTCTTTCTGGGCGACCAGGAAGGCCTTGAACTTGCGGTTGGTGCGCGATGACACGAAGTTGGTCAGAAGATCTGTCTTGCCTTCGGTGAGCAGCTTTTTCATCTGCTCAGGGCTGATTTCCTGCTGCAGAATGACCTTGCCACTGCGGAAGTTGCAGCTCTTTTCCGGACCAACCGCCTTTTCGCACACATAGTTCATACCGTGCTCAAAGACCCCATGGCTGCATTTCGGGCACTTCCCAAGAGGGGTCTGACCAGAAAAATCCACAGGCTCTTCGCTTTCTTCGTCCTTCTGCCCGAAGTCGAACTCCAGCTTGTAGTCGTCGGTAATGCGCAGCAATGCGGAAAACGGACGGCCCATCTTGCTGATGAACCCTGAAAGCGGGCCGATTTCCCGCTTCTGCAGCAATTCTTCGACTTCTTGCACTTCGAAGGTGCGCCCACCAGGATGCTTGCCGATTGAGAAATCGCAGTTCGTGCAGGCGTAGCGGCGGTAATTTTCCTTCACGACTGAACCGCATCGAGGGCATGGCGTGCTGAGCGTTACGTAGTCTCCAGGCACGGTGTCGCGCTCGTATTCCTTGGCCCGACGCACGATAGCCTGGGTCATGTCCACGATTTCGCGCATGAAGGAATTGGCGTCCAGCTGACGCTGCTCGATTTGCTTGAGCTGGTGCTCCCATTCGCCGGTGAGTTCGGGCGAGGTGAGTTCGCTGACGCCCAGACCCGAGAGCAGCGTCATCAGCTGACGCGCCTTGGCGGTGGGAACGAGCTCTCGGCCTTCGCGTCGCAGGTACCCTTCGTTTAGCAGACCTTCGATGATGGCGGCACGCGTTGCGGGCGTACCCAGGCCCCGCTCGGACATCGCTTCCCGCAGAGCTTCGTCATCCACCAGTTTGCCAGCCCCTTCCATCGCAGAAAGCAGGGTGGCTTCAGTGAAGCGGGCGGGCGGTTTGGTTGCCAGCTCCCGCACTTCGATGGCTTCCGTGCGCACCGTTTCGTCCGGCGAAATGGGCACGAGCATGTCGTCATTACCCTGGGCTTCGCGGCCATAAATGGCGAGCCAGCCCGGTTTGACCAGTACCTTGCCCTCGGTCTTGAAGGAGTGGCCGGCAACCTGCGTAATACGGGTGGTCAGGCGGAATTCTGCAGAGGGGAAGAAGACCGCCAGGAAGCGGCGTAGCACCAGATCGTAAATCTTGCTCTCGGCATCACTCAGTTCGCGCGGTACTTGCAGCGTGGGAATGATGGCGAAGTGATCCGACACCTTCTTGTTGTCGAAGATGCGACGGTTGGGCTTGACCCAGCTCTGCTCGCAGATGGTCTGCGCGAAGGGGCTGATCGAGGCGGCGGCATTGCCGCTGGCGCCGGCCAGGGTCTGCATGGTCTGGCTGACGGTACCCAGATAATCTTCCGGCAAATAACGGGAGTCCGTACGAGGGTAGGTTAGTGCCTTGTGGCGCTCGTACAGCGTCTGGGCCAGTGCCAGGGTAGTTTTAGCAGAAAAGCCAAAGCGGCTGTTTGCCTCACGTTGCAAGGAAGTGAGGTCGAACAGTGCCGGAGACGCCTGGGTGGAGGGGCGGGCCTCTTCGCTAACCGTTCCCGGTTGCCCTTCGCAGGCGCGGGCTATCTCCTCGGCGCGTTCTTTTGACCACAGGCGAAAATCGCGGCTTTCTGGGTCGTCTTCGTTCTTGCGGAAGCCCGGATCGAACCAGCGGCCTGCATAGCTGCCCGCGCTGGCGGCGAAATCGGCGTGGATTTCCCAGTAATCGCGGGGCTGGAAGCGCCGTATGCGTTCTTCACGTTCGGCCACAATGGCCAGGGTCGGAGTTTGTACCCGGCCCACCGGTGTTTTAAAGAAGCCACCATCCTTGCTGTTGAAGGCAGTCATGGCGCGGGTACCGTTGATGCCCACAAGCCAATCTGCTTCGGCGCGCGAACGGGCAGCTGCCTCGAGCGGCTTGAGTGCGTCGTCGTCGCGAAGCTCGTTGAAGGCTTCACGGATGGCCTGTTGGGTCATGGAGCGCAGCCACAGGCGCTTCACCGGTTTCTTCACGCCGGAATACTGCATGATGTAGCGGAAAATGAGCTCGCCTTCACGTCCAGCGTCACATGCGTTGATGACGGCGTCAACATCCTTGCGCTTGAGCAGCTTGACCAGCAGCTTCAGGCGCTCGGCGCTTTTTTTGTCCGTCGGGCCCAATTCGAACTTGGGCGGAATCACCGGCAGGTGGTTGAAGCTCCATTTCCCGCGCACCGGGTCGTTGGGCGCAACGAGCGTCAGCAGGTGGCCAATACTGGAGGCCAGCACGTACTGATCGCTTTCGAAGTAGTCGCCTTCCCGGGTGAAACCACCGAGGGCGCGCGAAATGTCGAGCGCGACCGAGGGTTTCTCGGCGATGATGAGGGTTTTAGTCATGTGTTTTCAAGGACCGCTTTTGGGCAGCAATAGCGCGGATAATACGGGCGGTCAATCCAGACGCGCAAGTTGACAATAATAGGCTATTGCTATTGACCGCAATGTCGGGCCGCCCAAGCAGGCAGGGCGCGTGCCCAGAAAGTCTCGATGCTGTCAGCCGCAAAGCCGGGGAAACCAAGGGCCTGCCAGGCGCGTGACAAGGTCTCAAGTGGCCTGTCCAGGTCGAGCGCCGGGGCGTGGTTCTGCTTGCTGAGCTTCCGGCCTTCCGCATCGTACAGCAAAGGGACGTGCATCACACGAGGAGGTGGGAACCCCAGCATGCGTGCGAGGACCCGCTGTCGGGCGGTTGAGTCGAGCAGATCGGCGCCGCGAACGATATCCGTGATGCCCTGCAGGCCATCGTCCACTACCACCACGAATTGGTATGCCCAAAGGCCGTCGGCCCGGCGCAGAATGAAATCTCCCACTTCCTTTTCAACATTCTGGCATTGTTCGCCCATCCAGCGGTCGACGAAGTGTTCGGCACTGGCCTCGCCCTCCGGTACACGCAGCCGCCACGCGCGGGCGACTTGCCCCATGGGCAGGCCGTCACGGCAGGTGCCGGGGTAAGGTCCGCCGGTCAGCATGCGGCGGGTACATGCGCAGCCGTAAATCCGCCCGGACTGCCGCAGGCGCTCGAACGCCTGCTCGTACAGGGACAGTCGCTGCGATTGCCAGACGGGTGCTTCATCCCAATGCATGCCCAGGGCCTGAAGCTGCTGCATGATGACCGCGTCGGCGCCGCTCACCACACGGGGCGTATCAATGTCTTCGATACGCAGCAGCCATTGGCCGCCGTGCGCTCGAGCGTCCAGGAAGCTGGCCATGGCGGCCAGCAGCGATCCGTCATGCAGCGGCCCGCTGGGGCTGGGGGCAAAGCGCCCACGATACGGGGAGGTGCGCGCGTTCATGCGAGAACGGCGTTCGGCTGTTGCCGGCTAGTGAGAGATTGTGGAACGTTCGCCGTTCAGAAGCTCTTCAAGAAGCAGGTGATCAACCTCGGTTTCCTGGCTCCAGAGCACCATGAGGGCTATGATGCGCATTCTGTCCAGGGAAACAGGTGCCTCGTCGGTGGCCTGAGCACGTTCGATGAGAATTTCGCGCAGGGCCGGACGCAACACGCCTGAATTTTCCAGGAACGTGATGAAGCCGATGGCCTCGCTGCCAAGGGTGTGGTATTCCTCATCAGAGTAGGCGCGCAGGCTGGAGGTGGCTGCGTGCTGGATGGGGGCGAAGCGTTCAGTGCTTTGAGCCAGGCCATGGAGCCAGCCAAGGGCCTCATGGATGTCTTCTTGCTCGAAGCCGACGGCGGCCAGTTTGTGGGCCAGAACATCGGCCTTTGGACAGGCCTGGGGGGTATAGTAGTTTTCGAAAAGATAAACCAGGATGTCGTACATAGCGCCTTCCGGACTCCGGGAGCGTGTCATGAGTGGAACAGGCGAGCTGCCCGTGCAGGCAAACTGCCGTTCCTGACTTTACGCTGTTTCGCGCAGCGGGGCAAATTGGAAAGGTGGCGGGGGACTCATGGCTGAAGAAACCTTTGCAAGCGTCGTGGTCGGGGAGTCGGCTGGTGTGCAGCCCTTGGTCCGCGGGCCTCGACCGGGAGATCGTCTCGAAGACGTCGATACACCGGCACTCATTTTGGATCTGGATGCCTTCGAGGACAACCTGCGCAGCATGCAGGCCCTCGCCGAGTCACACGGTGTGGCGTTGCGGCCGCATGGCAAGGCGCACAAATGTCCGGAAATCGCGTTGCAGCAGGTCTCGCTGGGCGCGCGGGGCATCTGTTGTCAAAAAGTCTCAGAAGCGGTGCCTTTTGTACAGGCCGGCCTGTCAGACATTCTGATCAGTAACGAAGTCGTGGGCCGGCAGAAATTGGAGCTGCTGGCGCGGCTGGCATCCCGCGCGCGGCTCACCGTGTGCGTGGACCATCCTGACGCGCTGCGCGCCCTCTCAGCGGCGCTTGACGCCGAGCATAGTGCCGTGGACATCCTGGTCGAAGTCGACATCGGTCAGAAGCGTTGTGGGGTGCAGACCCACGCCCAGGCGATTGCGCTGGCCGACCTTGCCGTACGGCTGCCAAACGTGCACTTCAAGGGGGTGCAAGCCTACCACGGTGGGGTGCAGCACAAGCGGTCTTTCGAAGATCGCCAGCGCGCAGCAAAAAAGGGTATCAAGGCCGCCGCAGGTTTTGTGGATGCCTTACGTCGCGCCGGCTATGCCTGCGAGATTGTGTCCGGCGGTGGCACCGGCAGTGCCCTGTTCGACGCGGCCTCCGGTGTCTTCACGGAATTGCAGCCCGGCAGCTATGCCTTCATGGACGGCGATTACGGCGCCATGGACTGGGGAGAGGTAACCGACCTTCGTCATGCGCTGTTCTTGTGGGCGTCGGTGATGAGTACACCTGCGCCGGGCAGGGCGGTGCTGGACGTCGGCCTGAAGTCCACGACGGCCGAAAGCGGTCTGCCGCAGGTAGCGGGGCACCCCGCTTTGCGCTGTACGGCGCTTAACGACGAACACTGCATCGTGACGGTTGACGAGCCACGGGCCAGTCCCGCATTGGGAGAAAAGCTCAGGCTCATCCCAGGCCATTGCGACCCGACCTTCAACCTGCACGATGAAGTGGTGGCTGTACGAAAGGGGGTGGTCGAAGCTGTGTGGCCTATTGCCGCCCGCGGCCTGAGCCGCTGATGAAGAGGCCGCGTTGGTCTTCTGACGCGGCCCGTTCTTCCGATACAGTCTGCGGGCTGGCCCGCAGACTCACCCTTCCTTGATGGCAATGAGTTCCGTGCCGTCGGTCACCTGGTCGCCGGGCTGGTAGAAAACCTCTTCCACCACGCCATTGCGTGGCGAGCAGATGGTGTGTTCCATCTTCATGGCTTCCATCACGAGCAGAACATCTCCGCTTTTGACCGTATCACCCGCAGCCACCGCAACAGAAATGATCTTGCCCGGCATGGGGGCGGTCAGACTGCCGCCATGGTCGCCCACCGCGTCCTGCGCATGGGCCACTGCGTCGTGCAGACGCACAATGTGCGATTCCCCATTGCGATAGACCGTGAGCGTCTCGCCTTGAACCACCACGTCGCCGTTGCAATCGCGCCCGTTGAGGCGCAGACGCAGCTGTTGTCGGCCTGGGCGGGATTCGCTGGCCGACCACTCCAGCGGCTGGCTCTGCCCTTTACGCGTGAAGTGCCATTGGCCGTTGTTGCTGGTCAATTCCACTGCCTGAACTTGGCCGGCGGCATCCAGAAATTCCAGAACGCGCTTGTGCTGGTTGGAAATCCGCCAGCCATCAGCCACCCCCCATGGGTCTGCTGCCACCGGTTCACGGTGTCCGAGGGAACTGCCATAGCCCTGGGCTTGCAAGGCCGCCGTCGCAGCCAAGGCAAGCACATCGTCGGCAAGCTCATCCGCTACAGGGAAAAGCGCGTCGTGTCGGCGCTCGATGAGCCCGGTGTCGAGATCGGCGGAGGCAAAGGCTTGATCGGCAATCAGGCGCTGCAGAAAGGCGATGTTGGTCTGCAAGCCGGCTACCCGCATATCGCTCAGTGCCCGCAGCATGCGCGCACGAGCCTGATCGCGATCGCGCCCATGCACGATCAGCTTGGCAATCATGGGATCGTAGTACGGCGTGATGGTATCGCCATTGCGTACCCCACCATCTACCCGGATGGTGCCCCAGCAGAATTCCGTGTGCTCAGGAAACTCCAAGGTGCTGAGGGTGCCTATGGATGGCAGAAACCCTTTCTCGGGATTCTCTGCGTAGATGCGGGCCTCGATGGCGTGGCCCCCAATGGTCAGCTGTTCCTGACGCAAAGGAAGCGCTTCGCCTGCTGCGACACGCAGTTGCCATTCGACTAGGTCCTGGCTGGTGATCAGTTCCGTGACCGGGTGTTCCACCTGCAGGCGGGTGTTCATTTCCATGAAGTAGAAGCGCCCGTCCGGTTCAGCAATGAACTCGACGGTGCCGGCACCAATGTATCCCACAGCCCGTGCCGCGGCGATGGCAGCCTGACCCATGGCTTCGCGGCGTTCCTCGGTCATGCCGGGGGCTGGGGCCTCTTCGATGACTTTCTGATGACGGCGCTGGACAGAGCAGTCGCGCTCGAAGAGATGGACATAATTGCCTTGGGAGTCGGCAAATATCTGTATTTCGATGTGGCGGGGCTTTTGCAAATAGCGTTCGATAAGTACGCGATCGTCGCCGAAACTGCTGGCAGCTTCACGTTTGCACGATGCCAGGGCTTCGGGGAATTCAGCACTGGCTTTGACGATGCGCATGCCTTTGCCACCACCCCCAGCGCTGGCCTTGATCAATACGGGGTAGCCGATGGCATCAGCCTGCTCGCGCAGGTAGGCAGGGTCTTGATTGTCGCCATGGTAGCCGGGCACCAGCGGGACGCCGGCTTTCTCCATCAATGCCTTTGCAGCGGCCTTGCTGCCCATGGCGGCAATGGCGCTGGCCGGAGGACCGACGAAAATAATGCCTGCATCAGCACAAGCCTGGGCAAAGCCTTCGTTTTCCGAAAGAAATCCATAGCCAGGGTGGATGGCATGCGCTCCGGTCTGGCGTGCGGCTTCAAGGATTGCCTCGGAGCGCAAATAACTTGCACCGGGCTCGGCGCCGCCTATATGAACGGCCATGTCACAAGCGGCGACATGGCGGGCGTCGGCATCGGCATCGGAATAGACCGCAACAGTGCGCAGCCCCATGCGGCGAGCCGTAGCAGCGACGCGGCAGGCAATCTCGCCGCGGTTGGCAATCAACAGGGTTTCAAACACGGTGACTCCTTACATGCGGAAGATGCCGAAGCGCGTGGCTTCGATGGGGGCGTTCAGGGAAGCGGACAACGACAGGGCAAGCACACGGCGCGTGTCGGCGGGGCGGATGATGCCATCGTCCCAGAGCCTGGCGGTCGCGTAATAGGGGTGCCCTTCACGTTCGTACTGTTCCCTGATAGGCGCCTTGAAGGCTTCTTCCTCTTCAGCGCTCCAGCTGCCCCCGCGCCCTTCGATGCCGTCGCGCTTCACGGTGGCCAGCACGCTGGCCGCCTGCTCACCCCCCATGACTGAAATGCGTGCGTTGGGCCACATGTAGAGCATGCGCGGGCCAAAGGCGCGGCCGCACATTCCGTAATTGCCGGCACCGAAGGAGCCGCCAATGATGACTGTGAACTTGGGCACGGCCGCCGTGGACACCGCCGTGACCATCTTGGCCCCATGGCGGGCAATCCCTTCGTTTTCGTACTTGCGGCCAACCATGAAGCCGGTAATGTTCTGCAGGAAGATCAGCGGAATGCGGCGCTGGCAGCACAGTTCGATGAAATGGGTGCCTTTCTGAGCTGCTTCAGAAAACAGGATGCCATTGTTGGCGATGATGCCGACAGGCATACCGTGGATGTGTGCAAAGCCCGTTACCAGCGTGGTGCCATAGCGGGCCTTGAACTCATCGAATTCAGAACCATCAACAATTCGGGCGATGACTTCGCGCACGTCGTAGGGCTTGCGTGTGTCGGCCGGAATGATTCCGTTTAGTTCTTCGGGGTCGTACAGCGGCTCCTTGACCGGTCGCAGGGCCAGCTGCTGGGGCTTGCTACGGTTCAGGGCGGCCACGGCGTCGCGCGCCAGGGCCAGGGCGTGCAGGTCATTGTTGGCAAGGTAGTCCGCCACCCCGGAAAGGCGGGTGTGTACATCGCCACCGCCCAGGTCTTCGGCACTGACTTCTTCGCCCGTCGCAGCCTTAACGAGCGGTGGCCCACCAAGGAAAATGGTGCCCTGGTTCTTGACGATGATGGAGACATCGCTCATGGCCGGCACATACGCCCCGCCTGCCGTGCACGAACCCATGACCACAGCAATCTGGGCGATGCCCTGGCCCGACATATTGGCCTGGTTATAGAAGATGCGACCGAAGTGATCGCGGTCTGGGAAAACTTCGTCCTGATTGGGAAGGTTGGCGCCGCCTGAATCTACTAAGTAGATACATGGCAAATTATTCTGCTGGGCGATTTCCTGAGCACGAAGATGCTTTTTGACCGTTATGGGGTAGTAGGTGCCCCCTTTGACGGTCGCGTCGTTGCAGACGATGACGCATTCCTGGCCTGCCACACGGCCGATGCCGGTAATGATGCCGGCTGCCGGCGCGGCATTGTCGTACATGTCGAAAGCGGCCAGGGGGGAAAACTCCAGGAAGGGCGAGCCTGGGTCGAGCAAACGTTCAACGCGATCGCGCGGGAGGAGCTTGCCGCGGGCAAGATGTTTTTCGCGGGCTGCTTCACTGCCGCCCAAAGCATTGCGAGCCAGTTTCTCCCGCAGATCCTCCACGAGGGAACGCATGAGCTCGGCGTTTTCCATGAAGGCAGCGGAACGTGTGTTGATGCTTGATTCGATGACAGGCATTGCACTTCCTGAAGGTTGAAAAAAGGGCGCCGCCTTGCGGGGCGCCCCGGGTCAGGGTCAAACCATTTCGATGGCAAGGGCGACCGCTTCACCCCCGCCGATGCACAGCGAGGCCACGCCGCGCTTGCCGCCAGTCTTGCGCAGTGCGCCAACCAGAGTGGCTACAAGACGGGCGCCGGATGCCCCGATGGGGTGGCCCAGTGCGGTGGCGCCGCCGTGAATGTTGACCTTGTCATGCGGCAGGTTGAGTTCCTTCATGGCGGCCATGGTGACCACAGCGAAGGCTTCGTTGATTTCAAAAAGGTCCACTTGCTCGGCCGTCCAGCCTACCTTGGCGAACAGCTTCTGCATGGCACCGACCGGAGCGGTGGTGAACCATTCTGGTTCGTGCGCATGCTGCGTGTGGCCAACAATGCGCGCCAGCGGGGTGGCACCCAGTTCCTTGGCGGTGGATTCGCGCATGAGCACCATGGCTGCCGCACCGTCGGAAATGGAGGAGGCATTGGCTGCAGTGACGGTGCCGTCTTTCTTGAAGGCGGGACGCAAGGTTGGGATCTTTTCCGGCATGGCCTTGAAGGGAGCTTCGTCCTTGTCGATCACGACGTCGCCCTTGCGACCGGCAATGGTGACTGGGGCGATTTCCCAGTCAAAGCTGCCGTCATCGCTGGCGGCGCGAGCACGGCGCAGCGACTCCAGCGCATAGGCGTCCTGTTCTTCACGGGTGAAGGAGTATTTTTCGACGCAGCTTTCTGCGAACACGCCCATGGCAGTGCCACGTTGGTAAGCGTCTTCCAGGCCGTCCAGTGCCATGTGGTCGTACACGGTGGAATGACCGTAGCGGTAGCCCTGACGGCCACGCAGCAGAAGATAGGGGGCGTTACTCATACTTTCCTGGCCACCGGCGACCACGACAGTGGCGCTGCCTGCTGCGAGCAGGTCATGACCGAACATGGCTGCCTTGAGCCCGGAGCCGCAGACCTTGTGAATGGTGGTGCAAGGCACGCCGATCGGCAGGCCCGCGCCCAAGGCGGCCTGGCGTGCCGGGGCCTGGCCTTGGCCAGCCTGCAGCACGTTACCCATGATGACTTCATCAACGACTTCCGGCTTGATGCCGGCACGCTCGATCGCTGCCTTGATGGCGGTCGCACCAAGCTGGTGAGCCGCCAGATCCGAAAGGCTGCCCATCATGCCGCCCATGGGCGTGCGGGCAACGGAAACCAAAACGATAGGGTCAGACATGTGTTGCTCCTGATTGTTGCGTTGTGAGGTGTAATGCCGCCTGGGGGGCGGCTGTCCTGTGTGGGAGGCGCCTTTCCGGAGCGTACGGGAAGATGTCTTCCAATCGCCCTTGCGCTACGCGGGCACGGCATGCCTGCCACCATGACGGGTCGAGGAGGTGGGCATGGTGCTTCAGGAACGCGGCTTTGACGCGCGGGTCTCCCAGCAGGAAATACTGAAATTCCTCGGGAAAAACATCGTTGGCATCCACCGGGTACCAGGGTTCACCGGAAAGCTCGGCTTCCGGGTTCGGCGCCGGCGGGATGTTGCGGAAGTTCATTTCCGTCATGTGCTGAATTTCATCGTAATCATAGAATACGACCCTGCCCAGGCGTGTGACCCCAAAGTTCTTGTACAGCATGTCACCCGGAAAGATGTTGGCCGCCGCCAGTTCCCGGATGGCATCCCCATACCCTTTGACAGCCCTTTCCAGCGCTGCGTCGCTGGCGCGCTGCAGGTAAAGGTTCAACGGTGTCATGCGCCGCTCGATATAGACGTGTCGCAGAACCAGTTGTTCGCCGTCTTCCTCGAGCAGGGAAGGCGCTTTGGCTCGCAGTTCCGCCACCAGGCGCTCGGAGAAGCGCGCCCGCGGCAGGGCAACCTGCGAATATTCCCAAGTGTCAGCCATGCGGCCAACACGGTCATGCTTCTTCACCAGCATGTACTTGCGTCTTACCGTGGCGTGATCCATGTTCGGCTTGGCGATTCTGTCGCGTATGAGCTTGAACACATAGGGATAAGACGGAAGGGTGAACACCACCATGACGAGCCCGTGTATGCCCGGTGCGATGTCGAAGCAATCGTGCGAATGCGCCAGATGCTGGAGAAAGTCACGGTAGAACAGGGTCTTGCCCTGTTTCTGCAAACCGATGGTGGTATAGAGCTCAGCTTTGGGCTTACGCGGCATGAGCGAACTGAGGAAGTTGACGTAAGCTGCGGGGGCTTCCGTGTCCACCAGGAAGTAGGCGCGCGTGAAACTGAACAGTGCGCTCAGGTCGTCTTCACCGATCAGCAAAGCGTCAACATAGATATGGCCGGATGGCCGGCGCAGCAGCGCAATGGCAAACGGCAAGGTGGTGCCGTGATTGATCAGACGCCCCACCGCATAGGCACCCTTGTTGCGGAAAAACAGGGTATTTAGCACCTGCATCTGGCAATCAGGCGCCAGCCTGTAGGTATCGTGACGCGGCAGCATGCTGCGCAGCGCCCGCAATGCGTGGCGTGCCAGCAGGCGGGTGTCGCGCGGCAGGTCTTCCATGGGCGCGGCCAAGCCGAAGCCGGCCAGCATTTGCGTGAGCGCCGGCTGGAGCCCTTGGTTGAGCGGGTAATAGGAACGATAGGCGGGTAGCCGGCTGCCAAGGTAATCGGTGGCCACAGCCGGCCGCACAAACAGGAAATCGTTGTTGTAGTAATCCCGATGCAGAATGCGGCAGGACACCGAATTGAAAAAGGTTTCGGCGCACTCCGGCTGGCGGTGGTCGGCCAGCATGCCGACGAACTCGGTTTTGACATCCTGCCAAAAGGCCTGTTGGGCGGGTGTCAGCGCGGTACCGTCAGTCCCTTGTGGTGCCACCTTACGTAAGGCCGGAGTCAGGCGAGCTGCACATTCACGCACCCGGGTGTCGTAATATTCGATGCGTTCCCGGGAAAGCTGCTGCATCTGCTGCCAGTCGCCTGCTTCAAAGAGGCTCTTGGCACGCTGGGCACTATACCGGAACAGGGCGTAGTGGCGGTTGAACCCTTCCAGGATGGTGGCCGCCACTTGACCAGCAGGGGGCCCCGCCGAGGCGGCCTGCTCGATTCTGCGGTGATCTCCGTCCTGAAACATGGCAGCTTGCGCGTATCAGCGGGTTTCGTTGAAGAGTTCACGGCCGATCAGCATGCGGCGAATCTCGCTGGTGCCGGCGCCAATCTCATACAGCTTGGCATCGCGCCACAGTCGGCCCGTGGGGTATTCATTGATATACCCGTTACCGCCGAGAATCTGGACGCCGTCACCGGCCATGCGTGTGGCGTTTTCTGCGCAATACAGAATGACGGCTGCACAGTCCTTGCGCACTTCCCGCACATGCTGGGTACCGAGGGAATCCAGATTTTTGCCCACGGCGTAGCAGAAAGCGCGGCTGGCCTGCATGGTGGTGTACATATCGGCGACCTTGCCCTGTATGAGCTGAAACTCCCCAATGGACTGCCCGAATTGCTTGCGGTCGTGGATGTAGGGCACAACGATGTCCATCACGGCCTGCATAATGCCCAACGGCCCGCCGGCGAGTACGGCACGCTCGTAATCCAGGCCGCTCATCAGCACTTTCACACCGCCATTGACCTCTCCCAACACGTTCTCTTCAGGTACTTCGCAGTCCTGGAAGACCAGTTCGCCGGTATGGCTCCCGCGCATGCCCAGTTTGTCGAGCTTCTGCGCTATGGAAAAGCCTTTGAAACCTTTCTCAATGAGGAATGCCGTAATGCCACGCTGGTGCGCTTCAGGATCGGTCTTGGCATAAACCACCAGGGTGTCGGCGTCTGGGCCGTTAGTGATCCACATCTTGCTGCCATTCAGAATGTAGCGGTCACCTTTTTTCTCGGCGCGCAACTTCATGCTGACGACATCAGAGCCGGCACCGGACTCGCTCATGGCCAGGGCGCCGATGTGTTCCCCGCTGATCAACTTAGGCAGGTAACGGCGCTTCTGCTCCTCCGTGCCGTTGCGGTTGATCTGATTCACACACAGGTTGGAATGTGCGCCATAGGAAAGGCCCACCGAGGCACTGGCTCGCGATATTTCTTCCATGGCCACCATGTGAGCCAGGTAGCCCATGTTGGTTCCGCCGTATTCCTCGCCCACGGTAATGCCCAGCACCCCGAGTTCGCCGAACTTGCGCCACAGGTCCATGGGGAACTGGTCGGTGGCATCGATTTCACCTGCGCGCGGGGCGATTTCAGTTTGAGCGAAATCGCGCACGGCGTCGCGCAGCATGTCGATATCAGAACCGAGGTCGAAGCTGAGGCCGGGAAGGTTCATGTCCATGTCTCCATATTCGAAGCGCCTAATATATTACGTTTACGTAAACGTCAATATCCGGGTTTCTTCGCATGGTGGCGTCAGCCCACGCTTTCGCATGGCGTCTGTTGCGTGATGTTTAACGGGGAGCGATGCGCTTCATGATGGCTTGGGCAGTGGCGACCAGGATGCCATCTGCATACAGTACGCCGTCCAAGAACAACATGGAACCGGCAGCGTGGTTGACTTTCGCGTGGGCAGACAAGAGCTGGCCGGCCCGGGCGGGCTTCAGGAAACTGGTGTTGAGTTGAACGGTCACACAGGGCTGCTTCCCGGAATGTTCCCAGGCGATGGCGCTGACTGCGTGGTCCAGCAGTGCTGTCATGGTTCCGCCGTGAACCATGCCGGCTTGGTTGAGATGACGCTCGTCCAGGCGCAGCCCGTACACCCAAGTGTCTTCTTCACGGCGGCTCAGCAAGGGTCCAAGTGTGGTCATCAGGCCGGCGGGCCTGTGTTCGCGCCAGGTAATCAATGTCTACTCCAATGAATATAGCTGCCGGGACAAGCCTTCAGCATGCGCCTTCAATTCCTGGATAAGGGTGTGGGTGTCTTCTGCCGTGAGTTGGTTGAGAATGCCCGCCGCCACAATGGTGTGAGTGATGCGTTCGAAGGCATCCAGGACAGGTACGGCAATGATGGCAATGCCGCCAATGTAATTGCCGTAATCCGCACTATGCCCGTTGCGCCGGGCAAGTTCAACGTCCTCGAGCCAGTCCTCGAACTGGATTGGGGTCTGCCAGCGCAGGGTGTCAAACTTGGCGCGCAGCTCTTTTTCGCTATGCCCGCCGAAGGCCGCCACCAGCCGGCCGCTGGCACTGATCAGTGCAGGGAAACGACTGCCAATGTCTACGTGCAGCCGGAAGGGCAGCTTGGAGTCAGCCAGCGCCGTCACAATGATGTGGTCCAGGCCCAGAACTTCGACACCGATGGCCGTCACCTGCCACTTAGCCGCGATGTCATCGAGCACCGGTTGCACAGCCTGCGCGAAAGAGTCCGTTTCGACCACGCCGCGCGCCAAGGCGAGGATGCCCGCACCCAGTTTGTAGCGTTTGGATGAGGGGTCGAAGCTCACCATTCTTTCCGCAGCGAGGGCGCGCAGAATATGCAGACAAGTGCTGGGCACCAGGCCAAGCTCGTCGGCGATGGACTTCACATTCATGGGCTCGCGCCGGCGACCAAGCAGCCGCATGATGGCAATGGCGCGGGCGACGGCCGGAACAGGTCGAATTCGCGGTTCGGAACGGGTTGAAGGGGAGGCTGAGGGTTTCGCTGTCATGGAGTTCGCGCTGACTGAGCGGGCGGCCGCTGGCTGCCCGTCGAAGGGGCCGCCTTGTAAAGCAGCAAGGTTGGGCCATGGCATGGCTGGGGTCTCCAATTCTAGCAACGGGTCGTATGGCGCGCTGATCGGGGCGGGGGAATCTCCGCCGCCCCGGGCCCGCAGTGGGCGTCGATCGATGTGGCCTCAATTCACCTTCAGATTGGCGTTCTCGATGATGGGCTTCCATTTGTCGCGCTCATTTTGGGCAAAGCGGCCCAGGTCGTCCGGCGTGCCGCCACCCGGCTCGTAGCCCATCGCGTGCAGGCGGTCGCGGGTTTCCGGCAGGGCCAGGAAGCCTTGCAGTGCAAGGTTGAGTTTCGCCACCACCGCGTCGGGAGTTCCCTTGGGGGCATACAGGGCGTTCCATGCCACGACTTCAAAGTCCGGCAGGCCCTGATCAGCCACAGGAGCGACTCCGGGGAGCAGCTCGGTGGGCTTGGCGCTGGTCACTGCGATGGCACGCAGGTGGCCACCTTCGACTTGCGGTCGAGATGCGGTGATGGTGTCGATGGACAGCGGCACCTGGCCGCCGATGACATTGCTCATGGCCGTGGCAGAACCCTTATAGGGAATCATGAAGAGCGGTGCGCCACTGCGCGCCTTGAGCAGTTCAAACACCAGCCGGGCCGTGGTGCTGGGTGTAGCGATATCGGCGGCATGGTCGGACTTCTTCGTGGCGTCGATGATGTCCTGCACAGTCTTGAACGGGGAATCCTTGTTTGCGACGATGGCCATGGGAAGCGTGCCGGCCAGAATCACCGGTTTGAAGTCCTTCACCGGGTCAACATTGGTGTTGGAATACATGTATTGGTTCAGCACATGGGTGGCGTTGGTGCCCATGATCAGCGTGTAGCCGTCACCTTCCGCCCGGGCGGCAGCCTGGGTACCGATCACGCCGCCCGCGCCGGCAAGGTTCTCGACAATAAAGGGCTGACCGAGTGTTCTGGAAAGATGATCTGCAAAGTATCGGGTGGCTATGTCAGTACCCTGTCCTGCTTGGTAGGGCACGATGATGCGCACCGGCTTGCTGGGATAGTCGTCGGCGGCCACGGCGCTGCCCGCGAAGAGCAGGGATGCTGCAAGCATGGTGAGTTTCTTCAAACTGCTGCGCATGGGTGTCTCCTTTGGTGTCTGTGTATGGTGCCTAAGAAGGCATAGATTCTTGGTTTCCATACCTGGCTCGCTCTCTGCTGAGGTGAGTCAGGGGTGCTCCGAAGTGAAGGCCGCAGCAACGCGGCCATTCACCTTGCAATCGATCAACACCGGGCAGTCATGGTCGTTGATCAATTCCTCGATCTCGGAAAGGTCTTCTATGCGCCGCACGGTGGCCGTGCGAATGCTAAAGGGCTCTGCTACCGCCGCTAGGTCAATGTCCTTGTCTCCTCGGGTGTATGAATTGTGTAGTTATGGTGCAGCTCAAAAGCGGTTCATGACTTCTCTGTAATAACTGCCAATGGTGCCAAGCGAACCTTCAATTCTTTGTCCTGATCGAAGGTGGGCGGTGGACCGCCCGG
>JAJUJD010000019.1 GCA_029267315.1 Alcaligenaceae bacterium | reverse complement strand
CTGCTGAGCAAGCTCGCGCGGGTTACGCCGCGCTGGCTTGGCCAGCTGCATGGCGATATTGCACGCGATATCACCATGAGCGGCGACTTTGGGGCGCTCGAGCGCGACGGTTTGCTGGCTTTCCGGCAGCAGTTCGTACACGGCGGCTTCAATATGGGAAATGAGCTGTTTTTGTTGCCCGGGGAGCATAAAAGCGGAATCTTTCAGAAGTTCAAGCCAAAATGATACCGTGAATAGCGTCGACGGGGCGGGGCGCAGTGCCGTCGATACCTGCCAATGTCTTCAGGGCGACCAGCCCAGCGTCTCTTCGAGCCAGCGGGCATATGCCGCCATATCGACTTCGCCGACCCGTTCGCCATCCTGGCGACGCCAGTCCTTCGCGCGTTCAATAAAGGTCTCGGTCTGTTCGCGGGTATTGCGACCCAGCCGTGGATCATCATCCTGGTAAGTGAGGCGCAGGGCTCCCGAAGGGGCCTGTATGGCGCGATCGCCCCGCTGGACTGTACGCATGAGCGGGCTGCGCATGTCACGGAGATATGGCGCCTGCATGGTCAAGCTGCTTTCGTCCAGTTGGTCGAAGCTCACGGAGGCGGCCTGGGCCTGCCAATGCATCCACGCCAGTGCTACCTTTGCAAGGTCGGAATCGTCGGCGCTCGCTTGGTTTTGCTCGGCATCGGTGGCCAACAGTGCCACGCCCCCGCCGATGTCTGCATGGGCACCTACAAAAGGTACTTCCACCACATTGCCCGCGCCCCCGGCATCTGCGCTGAGCAGCGGAAAGGCCCAGCGGTGCTCGTGCAGTGCCACGGCGTGCGCCACCCAGGACCACATTTCAGAAACACCGAAGTCGTAGAGGTGGTTGTGAGACCCGGCTATACCAAACTGCGCAACGCTGTCGAACAAGCCCATGAAACGCAGGTCCACACAGGCCATCACACGCCCGCGCAGAGGGTCGTCCACACTGAACATGCCATTGTTCACGTGGGCGGCTATGCGGTTGCCAAAGTGCCGGGCCATGGCGGCACCACGTGAGAAACCAATTATGTCGATGGGAATTGGCGATTTGCCGGACCGCTGTTCCAACGAGGCCAGCAGCGCCTGCCACTGGTTTTCCAGAATTTGGCCGGCTCGCCACGCCACGATGGCATCCCAGTCCAGATATTGGCTGTTGCCTGGCCCGGAATGGTAATGCGTTGGGCCGTCGCGGTAGGCCTGAGCCAGCAGCCAGGCGTTGCTCACGGAGTCTGCGCTGTAACGCGTACCATCGAAGGCGAAGAGCAGCAGCCCGTACGGGTCCGCAAAGCGCCAGGGTTGCTGGTCAGCATAGCCGTACACCTGGGTGCCGGGCGCGGGCCCCATGGGGTCGGGTTCGAGGTACTGCCCTGCTGACGGCACGTAGGTGCGCAGAAGATTGTCATGCCAGCCGGACTCCGCGTCTTCGTATTGCCCGGGAAAGCGTAAGGGGAAGGAAATGTCGCCAACCACCTGCAGGGCCTTGCCGGTCGGCGTATAGCGGGCCAACCAGCGTACGACCTGATCCTGATCAGTCAGCATGCGCGGGACGCCTGAAAGGTCGGCATGCACTGCATAGAGCCGAGGGGGGCCTTCGGAAGGGTAGTCAATCATACCTACGACGACATGCCCCGCATAAAGGTAGCGCCTGGTGACGCGGAAGGCTTCTCCCTGCTGGTGCGCTTCGGCCACCAGCCGATTCGAGACAAAAAGAAAATGAACGGTTTCGTCGCCGCTAGTCGCTCCCTCATTACCCGCGGCGCGAAACCGGCGTTTGGTAACTCGGTGCCCGTAAGCGTTATGGCGGTAACGCGCAAGCAGGCCTTCGCTGCCCGACAGGCTCTCCAGCCGCCGCTGAGGCCCATATTCCAGAGTGAGACCTGCTGCCTCACGGGGCAGACCAGATGCGTCATGCTGCAACGCCAGGGAGTGCTCCCTTCCACTTACGAGAGCCGCAGCGAGCCTGCCGTCCGCATGCCAGGCGTACCACCATTGTTCTGGTTCGGGGCCTTTTGTTTCTCGGGCGGAAATTAGGCGCGAGTGGGCGTCGTAATGAGAGTCGAGGCTGTGAAGCAAGCCTAAACCCGGATACTCGTGGGTGTCCCGCAGCACACGGCCATGCTCGTCGAACTGCCGGCTCTGCCGCCACAGCATATTCTTTCCGACCGACAGCACTAGTGTGTCCGCATGTCGCCCATGGATGGCGGCAGTCGTCACGCGCAGGCCGTTGCCATGGCGGTACCCGGCTCGACCTTCATCCGAATCGATAACTGTGTGTTTACGCCCCTGCGGGTCTTCCCAATGCAGGGCCTTCAGGCTGCCCTCGGGACCAATACTGAGCTTACCCATTGCGGGGCTGTGCCAGGTGTAGACCAGAGCGCCGCCCTCTGGCAGCGTATGCCGCAGCAGGCGACCGTGGTCATCGGAAATGAAGGTTTCCCGGTAGCTGAATGGTGGGGCGTCCTCCCAAGCCGGCCGTGAAACATGACGTTCTAGAAACCGTCCCAGCTGGTCGTACTTCAGCGCTTCAGTTTCATGAGGGTGTTCTATACCTTGCAAACGCGCCCCCCGCCATTGCAGTTGAGTGCGAACTCGCTTGCCGTCGGGTGCGCCATGCTCCAGGCGTGTTGGCCGGCCCTGTGCATCGTACGTCAACAGCAAGGTATGGCCGCTGGCATGCTGCAGCCGCCATGGCCTACCTGCCCGGTCAGCGGCCAAGATCGTGGTTCCTGTGAACTTGCTGTGCCAGCTCAACTGACCGGAAGTGGGCTCGTGCTCAATACGAAGGCCTGGCCACCCTGGTTCGTCAGGCTCGATGGCCTTCAGGAAACCGTCAGGCGCGCGCGTTAGCCGCGTGTCGCCAAGGAGTATCAGCCGGCCGGCTTCATCATAGACAGCGCGTGTCGCCTTCTGGGCGGGGCCGCCAGTGTGTCGGCTAAGCAGGCGGTAGTCCCGGGCAATGTGTGCAAAACGAACCGTGGACTGGGTGCCGTCTGCATAGGTTAGCCGCGTAAGCCCCGGTCGCTGGTCCCTGGCCCTGTGCACATAGTCAATGTGTAGCTCGGGCACGTCACGGCCATGGCTGTGGTGGCGGGTAACGCGCGAGAAGCGATCATACTGCCAGGTGGTGAGGCGACGTGCAGGACGCTGTGGCGCCCGAAGGGAGATGCCGGTCAGCGCATACGGGTTGCCGGATTGCAGCTCAGGTTCATAGTGATAGAGGCGCTGCATGCCGTCTGGCCGCGTGACCGAAGCCAGCCTGTGCATGCGGTGGCCGGTTGCTGCGTCAGCTTGCTCATAGTGGTACAGAAAGCGGCCCAGCGGAGTGTCCACAGCTTGCAGCAGCGGGTGGCCGTCACGATCGAGATAATGAAATTCAAGTGCGTGACCGTTGGCGCTATGAACACGTTTCACCAAACCGGCGAGCCTATGCGGGGCGGCATGCCGTTCAATGTGAATGGAGTGATGTGCGGACGCGCGTATTCCGATCAGATGGCCGGCTGAGTCGAAGCGCAGCCGCCGACCGTCCGGCCATGTCAATACATGCCCATCCGCAGCGGGCATTGGAGCACCGATGACGCGGCGGCTGCCATCTGCCTGGATCAGCCACCATTGGTCACCTTCCCGACGCAGCCGGGTATCGTAGGAAAGCGTCCAGTTGCGCCCCAGCACACCCGCCTGAGTGGAAAGGCCGTTGTAATGGCGTATTAATTCCAGCCCGGGCGCCGATGGGTTCGGGGGAAGGTCTACTTCCAGCTGATACTTGTTGCCGGTGGCGAGATGCACGGGATTGCCCACGGCCAGCGCGGGAATCGGTTCGCGGTTGCCCTCGGATGCCACGCCTCCCGTCGCGCAGGGTGCGCCCAGAGAGGGCGGTGCGCAGAACCCGCCGGAAGCGAGTGAGGAGGGCGTTTCAAGCCCAGCTTGTGCGGCAGCCCCGACAGGCGCGAACAAGAATGTGAGCAAAGCGAAAGCGGCGCATTGCGTCAGCGTCTTGTGTTGCGCAGTGGGCAGGCCCGTTCCTTGCAAAGCAGTGGCGAAGAATAGGGATCTGAGAGCGACCATGAACACAGAAGCAGAACAATTGGCTAAAGGCAGTGCGAGCCATTTTCTGTCTTGGCAGTGGTCGCTGCTTCAGGTAGTGTAGGAATGTGTCCATTGTGGGAGTTGCGAACATGCTTATCGTTTTTCATTCGAAGTCTTCGGCGGAAGTCCTGATGTTCGACAGACATGCGCTCCCCATACTGCGTGCGGCGGGTAAGGATTTCGAGGGCGGGGAGCTTCCCGAGCGTGGAGTCATTACGCGTGATCAGTTGCCTGCAGCCATAGCCGGCATAGAAGGAGCGATGGCCATCACCAAGGAAAACGACGAGAACCCGGATACTGATGACGATAACGACGACAAGGTCCATCCGATTAACGAACCTGTCAGCTTCCGGCGTCGAGCCTATCCCTTGCTCGCCATGTTAAGGCTGGCTCAGGAAAAGCAGGAAGACGTGCTCTGGGAACCTGCCACAGTCTGGTAGTGCCGAGCCTGCGCCCATCCATCTCAATAACATCAATAGCCGAAAGCATCGGAGACGACTCAGCATGCGCAGCATCGTTACCATCATCTTCAACGAGCGCCAGAGCCTCGAATACGTCGTGGATATCGACCACACCCCGGAGGCGCAATCCATGGCCCAGGAATGGCTGGAAGCCACTTGGGTAAGGTTGGAGTGTGAACCACTGCGTCACAGTGGGAAGGTGCTGTTGCTCGACAAAGTCTTAGGTGTTGCAGACAGCCTGGGCTATGCCACTTTTGTGCAGCACGAAGACCGGGCGCGCGAGTTCGCTGAACAGGTGGCCATTGCACTGGGTCGACCAGTCATCAAGATTGACCTTCCCGGGCTGACAGTGGGGTTCTGAGAAAGCTCGGTCATATCCAGGTAGGGGCGCCCGCGGCCGGTGCGCCCCGTACTGCCTAATCAGTATTTGATCGCTTCGCCGTAATCGCCCACATAGGTGTGGTGGGTGATCAAGCCATTGTCACCGAACCAATGCAACAAATAGGCTGGCGGTTCCAGACGGAAGGCCAGAAAGGCCGGGTCGCCTTCAAGTTCCAGGGCAATCTGGTGGGCAATGCCCGGACAGGTAGCGACAATGGTCCGGGAAAGACAACCAATGATATGGCGATGCATATGGCCGCAAACAATCCGTTCTATGTTGCTGTACTGGGCGATCAGTTCGGCGAACACATCCCGCCCTTCCATCAGGGCATACTGGTCCATGCAGCGTAGCCCCGTGTCCAAGGGGGGGTGGTGCATCATGATCAACGTAGGCTTTTCCGCGTCGGCTTCCAGAGCTTCGGTCAGCCATTCCAGGCGCGCGGGGCATAAAGCACCTTGTGGCTCGCCGGGCACGACGGTGTCCAGCGCAATAATGCGGATTGGGAATTCGTCAATCACATAGTGCATGAAGGGAGCACCCCAACGCAGGCAACGCATTTCCGGGAACGCATTGCGCATGTTCTCGGCATCATCGTGGTTTCCGGGAATCGGCAACCAGGGCATCGTCAACTGAGTGAGTAGTTCGCCGGCGGCGGCGTATTCTTCAGGGCTGCCGTTTTCTGCAATATCTCCTGTGATCAGCACCAGGTCGGGAGGTGTGCTCAAGTTATTGAGCGTCTGCACTGCAGCTTCCAGCCGTTCAGCAGGCCGGATCACATCAATGTGAGGGCCTTCGAGATGGAAGTGTAAGTCTGATATTTGGGCGATCAACATCTGGCACTCCGGTATTTCCAGCCAACGGTGGTTCTCGCTTCCCGGAACCCCGCGCCGGGAAGCGACGGGGTGCAAAAGGCATTTTGCGTGCCGGCCCATGAAATACCGGCCAGCAAACGGCCCGCCCTTTTTTGGAAGGGCGGGCCGTAGTTAAGCGGGGACGATCAGGCCGAAACGGCTTCCTGCGTTGTCGGTGCGACCGCGTTCGATTCGTGACGGTTCACGGCGCTGAGGATGGCCAGGAAGGAAGCTGTCACGATGTCGCCATGGATGCCCACTCCGAAACCGGTGGGGGATTCACCCACGCGGACCTCGATATAGCAGGCGGCGCGCGTGTCGGTACCCGTGCCAATGGCGTGCTCATGGTAGTCCATGATCTTCACATCACTTTGCAGGGCATTGACAAAGGCTGCAATAGCGCCGTCGCCACGGCCAGTCAGTGCACGCACTTCGCCGTTGTGTTCCAGCTCCACTTCGATTTCGAACTGTTTGCCCGTGCCGGCCTCGGCGTCGCCGGTGATGCGGTGGCGCACCAACTTCCAGGGAGCGTGCTGATCCAGATACTCGCGGCGGAAGATATCGTAGACGTCGGTGGCCGTCACTTCACTGCCCGTTTCGTCGGTGACGCGTTGGATGGCGCGGCTGAACTCGATCTGCAGGCGGCGCGGCAATACCAGGCCATGTTCCTGCTCAAGCAGATAGGACACACCACCCTTGCCCGACTGACTGTTCACACGAATGACGGCGTCGTAGCTGCGGCCAACATCTGCCGGGTCGATGGGCAGGTAGGGTACTTCCCAGACAGCATCAGGTTTCTGCTGGGCAAAGCCCTTCTTGATGGCATCCTGATGAGAACCGGAGAACGCGGTAAAGACGAGGTCGCCGGCATAGGGATGACGGGGGTGCACTGGCAACTGGGTGCAGTACTCGGCGCAGCGGCGAACTTCGTCAATATCGGAGAAATCCAGACCTGGGTGCACACCTTGTGTGTAGAGGTTCATGGCCAGGGTGACCAGGCAGACATTGCCTGTACGCTCGCCGTTACCGAACAGACAGCCTTCAATACGGTCGGCGCCGGCCATGACGGCCAGTTCGGCAGCGGCCACCGCGGTGCCCCGGTCATTATGCGGGTGCACGCTGACAATGACGCTGTCACGGTTGCGTACGTTTGTGCTGAACCATTCGATCTGGTCAGCGTACATATTGGGCGTAGTCGCTTCGATGGTTGCCGGCAGATTGAAGACGATCTTGCGCTCAGGCGTGGGCTGCCATACGTCCATGACGGCGTGGCAGACTTCCAATGCGAATTCCGGTTCAGTCGTGCTGAAGACTTCCGGAGAATATTCGTAGAACCACTGGGTTTCGGGGTGCTCGGCCGTGTACTTCTTGACCAGTTGTGTGCCCGTGACGGCGATTTGCTTGACCTCTTCCTTGCTCATGTTGAACACGATCTTGCGGAAGGCCGGTGCGCAGGCGTTGTAGAGGTGCACCATGGCCTGCTTTGCACCCGCACATGCTGCCACGGTTTGGCTGATCAGGTCTTCGCGAGACTGAGTCAGCACGATGATGGTCACGTCGTCAGGAATGCGCTTTTCATCGACCAGCTTGCGCACGAAGTCGAAGTCGGTCTGCGATGCAGACGGAAAACCGACTTCGATTTCCTTGAAACCGATCTTCACGAGCTGTTCGAACATACGCAGCTTGCGTTCCACGCTCATGGGCTCGATCAATGACTGGTTGCCATCGCGCAGGTCAGTGCTCATCCAGATTGGTGGCTGAGTAATGCGCTTGCTGGGCCAGGTTCGTTCGGAGAAATCGCGTTCAAAGGCGACGAATGGACGGTATTTTTCTGCTGGGTTGGGGATCATGATGCACCTGTTTCAAGCTGGAATTTGACGCTGTAGCTGCAGTGTGGGCATGCGCACGCCATCGACTGCACGGAAGGTGGCCGGATTCAGGCTGCCGAACTGCCACAGGACACTAGGCCCGGCAACCGATCGCTAGTAGAAGGAGGGAAAGGGGAAGTAGAGAAGTGCCGGCAGCCAGAGCGGTGCCGGAAGCGCGCAGCCCGATACCGGTCGGGCGACCAGTAGCGGAAAAAAGAGGGGCTGCGTGAACGGAATTCATAGGTGCTAGTCAAACATAATTCACCGGGTTTGGCAAGCATGTTTTCTGCGGGATCGGTGTTTTCACTGGGCTTGCGAAGGGGAGCGGTGTACGGTGATGGGGGTGGGTGTTTCCATCGAATCTGGCCCATGAGCAGTGACCTGAGCGGGAGGTCTTGCTCCATTGGCGTCTTGTAAAGCATCAGCCGTGGCCGATTCGAGAAGCATGGCATGTTCAGCGGCCTGCTCGATTCTTTCTGCCCGCCCATGACGCAGTTCCCGCAGTGCGTGTTGTAAAACACCCACGGTGATGGGGTCTCGCCGGTTGTGCCAGCTCCACCCAAGCACTTTAAGCGCCGGGCCGGAAAGCCGGCTGGTGAGAAAGGCGATGCGCTGGGAGCTCACCCGCCTTGCCATAGCCTGACGATTCATCGACTGCACAAAGCCATAAAGAAAATAAGCAATAATGAGCGTGCACAGCGCGACTATCGCCCACCAGAAAAATGGGCTGTACTGTTCGACGAAGGCCATCACCTGCGCGCCCAGCGCTTGCAGGCCGCTGTAGTCCAGGCCTCTGCCGAAGGCAATCACCTTGTGCAGCAGAAACCACCAGACGAGTGCGACCCCCAGCACCACGGCCACGGTGAACAGCCTGTTGGCCGCCGTCAGTTTCAGTACCGTGTTGCGCAGCAGGGCTGCATCGGCTCGGGTTGGTCGGGGCCTTTCCATCTTCATGAGTCGCTTTCCACAAAATGCATACGCGTCAGTCTTTGGAGCTTCGTCAACAGCAACAGCTGGCACTTACGCCGCAACTGCAACAATCCATTCGATTCCTGCAGCTTTCTGCTCAGGATCTCGAGACGGAAGTTGCGCAGGCGCTTCAGGAAAACCCGCTGCTGGAACGCGATGAAGAGTATGACACTGATGCGAACGCTGCACTAGCGCCCTCAACGATTGAAGGTCAGGAAGACCGATGGATGATGAGCCATTCGCCGGGGCGCAGGCAGTTCGACGGCGAGGACGATGGCGAGCGCCCGGAGGCGGAGCTGCCTCTGACTCTGGTCGATCATCTGCAGGAACAACTCCGTCTGACCCGCGTCAGCGAACGCGATTTTGCCCTGGTCACCTTGCTGATCGAAGAGCTCGATGACAGTGGCTATTTGGCCACGTCCCTCGAGGACATTCTGTTGTCGCTGCCTACCGAGTTAGAAGTCAGCCTGGATGAGCTGACGACTGCATTGCGCCTGCTGCAATCTTTCGATCCTGTGGGGGTCGGTGCCCGTTCTCTGGCGGAATGCCTGCTTTTGCAGTTGAAGCAGATGGGCGGTAGCGAGGAAGAGGACCTCGAGGTACTGGAGTGCGCACGGACGATAGCACGTGAGCATCTGGGGGTGTTGGCGACAGGCAATTTGAACAAGCTGCGTGACATTTTGGGGGTGCCCATGCCGGTGGTGCGTGCCGCCCATGCCCTGTTGTTGCGGCTTGAGCCACGGCCGGCCCGCAACTGGGCGGGCGAGGCAGCCGATTACGTTACACCTGACGTCGTGGTGCGCAAGTCGGGCGGGCGTTGGGTAGCGATTTTGAACCCGGCGGTCGTGCCCCGCGTGCGGATAAACGCTGTCTATGAGGAACTTTTAGCCCAGAGTGCCGTCTCCGCCGAATTGCAGGCTCAGCTGCAACAGGCGCAGGGTCTGGTGAAAAGTGTGAACCAGCGCTTCGTCACCATATTACGTGTGGCTCAGGCCGTTGTGGATGAACAGACGGCCTACCTCGAGCAGGGTGTGCAGGCCTTGCGGCCCATGGTGCTGCGCGACATCGCCCAACAACTTGGCATGCATGAATCCACGGTTTCACGGGCCACTCGACACAAGTATGCCCAGACCCCCTGGGGAGTGGTGGAACTCAAGCAATTCTTCAGTACGGCGCTCCAAACTGACGATGGTGAGTCCACATCGGCGACTGCCGTACGCAGCATGATTGCGAAACTGGTCAGCGAAGAGCCCGCGCATAAGCCATTGTCTGATGCCAAAATTGCCGACTTGCTGGCAGCGCAAGGGGTGGTGATTGCGCGCCGTACCGTAGCTAAATACCGGGAAGCGGCGGGCATCGAACCCGCCATCATGCGCAAAGCTCGGGCAGCGCTGGAAACTGCCCGTTGAATCGCGGGGTGTGGCTTTCACCCCTAAGCCCTTGCTGTGGTTACAAAATTCCCTGTTCGGTCTATTGTCAAAAGCCACGAATGTAGTTGATAATTGTTCTCATGTTTATTTGTGTATGTAATGCCATCACGGAACGGCAGGTTCAGGAAGCGGTTGCATCCGGGGCCCAGTCACTGTCCGACCTCGAAGCCCAGCTCGGTGTGGGCGGGTGCTGTGGTTGCTGCCGCGATACGGCCAGCGACTACCTGCCCGGTGGACAATATGCAGGATGCGTGACTGAAACCCAGGATGAAGGCGTTTTCGAGTTCGACGCTGCCAACGATTCCACCTTGTTGCCGCTGCAGGCAGTAGCAGTCAACAGGGCTTGATCCCTTCCATTTAACCGGCGTGAGTGCCGGAGGCGCCGCAAACGCGGGGCCTTGGCTGTATCCGTAAATAACGGCGCGCCAGCACGCGTCGTGGTAGGCTATTGGTTTCCCACCCAACAGTCAGCGGAGTCGGCCATGAAAGGTGATCGCACCGTCATCCAGCATCTGAATAAGCAGCTCAAGAACGAGCTGACGGCCATCAACCAGTACTTCCTGCACGCGCGTATGCTGCGCCACTGGGGTCTGGACAAGCTGGGTAAGAAGGAATACGAAGAATCCATCGACGAGATGAAGCATGCGGATCTGCTGATCGAACGCATCTTCATGCTTGACGGTCTGCCCAACCTGCAAGATCTGCACAAACTGCTGATCGGCGAAAACGTGCCGGAGATCCTCTCCTGTGACCTGCGTCTCGAACGCGTTTCGCAGGAAACGGTGAAGGAAGGCATTGCCTATTGCGAATCCGTGCAGGACTATGTTTCACGCGACATCTTGCAGAAAATTCTGAATGACACGGAAGAACACATAGACTGGCTGGAAACCCAGATTGATCTCGTGGAAAAGGTCGGCCTGCAGAATTACCTGCAGTCTCAGATGGATCACGACTAGACCGCAGTCGCACAGCCCCTGCTCTACCGCATTGCGCGCGCTAGCAAGCGCGATCAGGCCTGAGTTCGGTACGTTACCGGCTCAGGCCTTTTTGTTTGGATTACCGGGTCAGAAGTTCTTTGAGGGGCAATCACGCACATGCCCCCATGCGCGGTTTGGCTCGCAATATTTGTTTCGGGCCGTCCAAGCGCAGCTCGGCCGGTCGAAGAAGCCAAGTTTGCTGCAAGCCTGTAGCTCTTGGCGCAAGGCCGCTTCCCAGTTTCCGGAATTCTGCGGTGTGTTCACAGGCGGGGGCGCGGTGATGTCCACCGGCTGGATAAACTGCTGACCACCCTGCTGGGACTGAGGCAGGCTGGCAATTTGATCGTTGCCAAGCAGGTCACCCACGTCGGCCAAGCCCATCAGGCCATGAGGGTTGGAGTTGGCGATGCGAATCGCCTCTTCCATGGTGATGGTGGTTGTGGCTAGGGGAATGGGAGTGTCAGCCTGAAGTTCCTGTACCGTCGGTGCCGCAATTTCCCATTGAATGGGTTCGGGTGCTTCGGGTACACCAAGCTGACCATTCACCAAGGGTTGCGGGGCTAGAGCAACAAAGGGTTTGCCGTCGGCGCCCAGTACCGGAACGTCGGATAGTTCCGGCGGGGTAGATTTAATATCAGGCCGCACCGGCCCGTGTGCGACTAACCATTCGCCCAATCGCACGCCGCCCCAGGCGGAAGCGCCAAGGGCTATGACAATGATGGCAAATATGACGCGCCAGGACATCCGTATCCTCTGAGTGCAGGTTCACGGAGCTAGCCGGTCACAAAAACCGCCAACGCGGCATGACCGGATCATAGCTCTTCGAAACGCAGTATATAGGCTGAGTTCACTGTTGGCCGAAGACATGGCCGCCGTGTTCCCGCATGGCGTGGAATTCCACACCCGGATAGAGTTCCTGAACCACGCGCAGCTGCGCTGGTGACGTTGCGAGGAATGCGACCGCCTCGACGACATCGTGAGCAATGTTCGCTGCGTTGGCATCCATGAATTTTCGCAACACTTTGGGATCCTCCGCTGTAATCCATCGTGCCAGGTTGTAACGCGAGGGCATCATGCGCGCTTCAACACCATATTCTGTCTTCAGGCGGTGCGCCACGACCTCGAACTGAAGTTGACCCACAGCGCCCAGGAGCAAGGCACCGCCCATTTCGGGGCGGAACACTTGAATTGCCCCTTCCTCACCCAGTTGAGTGAGGCCGGTGCGCAGCTGTTTGGTCCGCAGGGGATCTTTGACCTCCACGGCCTGGAACAGCTCGGGTGCGAAAAACGGCAAGCCGGTGAACTGCAAAGACTCACCTTCTGTCAGCACGTCGCCCAGCTGCAACACGCCATGGTTGGGAATGCCGATGATATCCCCCGCATAAGCTTCATCCAGAAGCTCGCGACGCTGCGAGAGGAACGACACCACGTTATTAGGCCGGATGTCCTTGCCTGTACGGGCAACTTTAAGACGCATGCCGCGCTCGAATCGCCCGGAGCTCACGCGCACGAATGCCACGCGGTCGCGGTGGGCTGGGTCCATGTTGGCCTGGACCTTGAACACGACGCCCGTGAATTTGGTCTCGTCCGGCTCTACCACGCGCTCCAGGGCGGTACGTGCGCCGGGAGGTGGTGCCAGTTCTACCAGAGCGTCCAGGACTTCCTGCACACCGAAGTTATTGATGGCAGAACCGAAAAACACTGGGGTCTGCTTGCCAGCCAGGAAGGCATCGTGATCGAAGGGGACAGAGGCTTCCGAAATCAGCTCGATCTCGTCGCGGGCCTTGTCATAGGCGTCACCGAAGCGTTTGGCCGCTTCCGGGTTGCCCAACCCTTCAATGAACTCGTCGTCTCCTTGACGGCGTTCTTGGCCTGGGCGGAACACGCGCATGCGGTTCTGGCGGATATTAAACACTCCACCAAAGCGGCGCGCCATGCCGACGGGCCAGGAGAAGGGAATGGCATCCATGCCCAAGTGAGACTCGATCTCGGAAATCAGATCCAGCGGTTCCTGAACCTCGCGATCAAGCTTGTTGATGAAGGTGATGATGGGCGTATTGCGGGCCCGGCACACGGCTAGCAGACGTTCCGTCTGTGGTTCCACACCGTTGGCGGCGTCAATCACCATCAGGGCCGCATCCACCGCAGTCAGCACACGGTAAGTGTCTTCCGAGAAGTCCTGGTGACCCGGGGTGTCCAGCAGATTGATCACGCAATCCCGGTATTCCATCTGCATGACCGACGACGCCACCGAAATGCCGCGTTGCTTTTCAATCTCCATCCAGTCCGAGGCGGCATGACGGCTGGCTTTACGCGCTTTGACGCTGCCAGCGATCTGGATGGCGCCCGCGAACAGCAGCAGCTTCTCGGTCAGTGTGGTCTTGCCCGCGTCGGGGTGGGAGATGATGGCGAAGGTTCTTCGCCGTTGAACTTCTTGTGGAATGCTCATGTTCTGGTTCTGATCTCGGCCTCCGGGCCGGTTTATTTTGTTCTAAAGACGTTTACACGCGTTTGCTAAATGTAGCCAATACCGTGCCGGCCAGGATAAACATGGCGCCAAAACTCCGGTTCACCCAGCGCACGTGGCCAGGCTTGCGCAGCAGCTTTAGCATGCGGGAAGCCAGGGTCGTGTAGCACCCCATCGCGACCAAGTCGGTCAGGCACAGTGTGCCGGCAATGATGAGGTATTGCATGGCCAGCGGCTCGGCAGTATTCAGAAACTGAGGCACTACCGCCATGAGGAAGACCGTGCCCTTTGGGTTGGTCAGGTTGATCAGGCAGCCGCGCAACACAAGGTCACGAATGCGGAAATCCGCTGACGGCCCTGCCTCGACGGCCACCGGCGCCGCGTCGGTACGAAACTGCAGCCAGCCCAAATACACCAGATACGCGGCCCCCAGCCATTTCAGCAGGTTGAATGCTGTCTCGGACGCCGCCAACACGGCGCCCAGCCCGACGGCCACAATCAGAAACTGCGCCAGTATCCCCAGAATCAGGCCCGCTGTTGTCCAGTAGCCCCGGCGGAAGCCGTATTTCAGACCCGAGGCCATGGCCGAGACTGCGCCGGGCCCGGGGGAAAATGAAATGGCCCAGGAAGCAGCGAAAAAGGCTAACCAGGTGGACAGGGACATGGTGTTTGCGTGTGTCTGGATCCGGCAAAGGTGCTCAGGCGTTAGAGGTCTTGCTCAGCAGCGCTGCCTGACGGGGAGTTGCCCGCGCATTGTCCGGCGCCGGGCGTGCAGAACGCTCGGCAGGGGCGTGGCGGTTGCGCTCGCTGGGAGCCGAGTCACGTCGACGGTTGCCATCGCGACTGCCAGTGGCCACGCCCGACGCAGCCTGAGCGCCCGGTCTACCGGAAGCCGGCTTGCGTGCCGGGGCTCGACCGCGACCATTGCCCGCGGAGTTACGGCGCCCTCGCGGCTCAGCGTGGCGACGCTCCTCTTCAGCGGCGCCAGGCGCCTGCTTACGCACCATGGTGGCAGGATCCCAGTCGGAGACCTCGATGCGATCGATTGGGCGCTTGATGAGCCGTTCGATGTCTTTCAGCAGCTTGATCTCCGAATTGTCCACGAGGGACAGTGCGGAACCGGGGCTGCCCGCGCGGCCGGTCCGGCCGATACGGTGCACGTAGTCTTCGGGCACATTGGGCAGTTCAAAGTTCACGACCTGCGGCAGTTGGTCAATGTCCAGACCACGTGCGGCAATATCGGTGGCCACCAGTACGGTGATCTTGCCATCTTTGAAACCGGATAGCGCTCGTGTCCGTGCGGACTGGCTCTTATTGCCATGAATGGCGGCGGCCGTGAGACCGTCCTTGACCAGTTTCTCGGCGAGCCGGTTGGCGCCATGCTTGGTACGGGTAAAAACCAGCACCTGATGCCAGCCGTGACCACGGATGATGTGGCTGACCAGATCACGCTTGTGGCTCTGTTCAGTCATGACCACGCCCTGCTGTACCAGTTCGGAAGCCGTATTACGCCTCGCCACCGATATTTCGATGGGGTCGTTCAACAGACCCGTAGCTAGGCCGCGGATCTCGTCCGAGAAAGTGGCCGAGAACAGCAGGTTCTGACGCTGCTTCGGCAGCAGCGCAAGCACCTTGCGGATGTCGCGAATGAAGCCCATGTCCAGCATGCGGTCGGCTTCGTCCAACACCAGAATTTCCACGCCCGACAGGTCGACGGTCTTCTGTCCGGCATGGTCCAGCAGACGACCCGGTGTGGCCACGAGGATGTCCAGCGGCTTGCCCAGGGCAGAGATCTGCGGGTTGATATTCACGCCGCCAAACATGACCATGGACCGAACCTGGGCGTGCTTGCCGTAAACACGGACTGATTCTTCCACCTGAGCGGCCAGCTCGCGGGTAGGGGTCAGCACGAGCACGCGTGGGCGACCTGCCTTACGCTCGCGCGCCGGGCGCTCGAGTAGGCGATGCAGAATGGGTAGGGTGAAGCCGGCGGTCTTGCCGGTACCGGTCTGTGCAGCGGCGAGAACGTCGCCGCCTTTGATGACATGCGGAATGGCCTGGGCCTGAATCGGCGTGGGCTGTGTATAGCCAGCCTCGGAGATGGCGCGCAAAAGGGGTTCGGCCAACCCAAGGTCGGCAAACGAAATGGTGGAATTCAAAGAGTGCTCCAGCGACGGCCTATCGCTCGGAGACGAGAGATACCAATCCAGGCTGACGTTCTACGGGTGTTGAAGAGAACAAGAAAAGCTTGCTGCTCCGTGCGTGCAGACTGGTTCGCACGCTGATCAAAAGGTATTTTACAGGCAGATGGTGCTGCTGTAATCTCGGCTCACTTATCTTTCGGAAAAAAAGCTCATGAAGCGCCTGTTTTTACTGTTTTTTCTTCCCATTGTGACGCTTTTGTCGGGTTGCGGCTACAACGAGATCCAGCGACTGGATGAGCAGGTCAAGGCTGCATGGTCCCAAACATTGAACCAATATGAGCGGCGCGCCGATCTGGTGCCGCAGCTGGTCAGCGCGGCCGACGCATACATGGTCAACGAACGCGCGATTCTTACTGAGGTGACCAAGGCTCGCGCACAGGTGGGTCAAGTTCGCATTTCAGTGGACGATCTAGACAACGAGGAACTGATGGCTCGCTTCGAACGCGCACAGGGTCAGCTTAGTTCGGCGCTTTCCAGGCTGCTGGCTGTTTCGGAAAATTATCCTCAGTTGAAGGCGGACGGCGTGTTCCGCGATCTCATGACCCAGCTTGAGGGAACTGAAAACCGCATCGCCACGGAACGTGGCCGCTATGTGAAAGCAGTACAGGCGTACAACGTGTATATCCGTCAATTCCCCACGCTCATCACTGCCAAGATCTTTGGCTATGGCGTGAAGGCCAATTATGGTGTGGACCGCGAAGAAGAGCTGATGCGACGTCCTGATGTCAACTTCACCCGCCCTGCAGGTGCCGGTGGTTAAGGGGAAGGGCATGCTGGTGCGTTTCAATATGCCGGCTTTGCTGCGGGGTTGTCCAGCGGCATGGCTGGCCGCCATGCTGCTTTGCCTGGGGTTGTTGCAGCCGGTCTGGGCAGAGGAAGTGGCGGTACCGCCCTTTAATCGCTGGGTGATTGATCAGACCGCCACCTTGGACTCCAATACCCGAAGTCATTTGGAGTCGCAGCTCGCTGCCCTGGACGCTTCCAAGGGGGCGCAGCTCGCAGTGCTTATTGTGCCCACCACTGGCGACGACAGCGTGGAAAGCTATGCGCGCCGCGTGTTTGATGCTTGGAAACTGGGGCGCGAAGGCGTAGACGACGGCATTCTTCTGCTCGTCGCCAAAGACGACCGCCGCCTGCGTATTGAGGTGGGCTATGGCCTCGAAGGCTCAGTGCCCGATATTCTCGCCGGGCGCATCATCAGGGAACAGATCACTCCGCGTTTTCAGCAGAACGACTATGCCGGCGGTATTGTGGCTGGGGTGGACAGTCTCTTGAAACTCATCGAAGGGGAAGCACTGCCGCCGCCCGCTGCACGTAGCGATGCGCAAGACGAAGAATGGGACGTGGGGGTGGTCATTGTTCCGCTGGCGCTCATGTCTTTTCTCATGCCGCCCCTATTTGCCGCTTTTGCGGTAACTGTCTTCACATCTTTGGCCTTCGGCAGCCTCCTTACCGGCTTGGTGTGCGGCGCGGTGGCGGTTGTGTTCTCACTAATCGGCCGGCGCTTCGGTGCGGGCGGCAAGGGTAGCGCCATCCGAGCTTCGCGGCGCGGCGGCGTGGTGGGCGGTTTCGGCGGAGGGTTTTATGGCGGTCGCGGTGGTGGTGGCTTCGGTGGAGGTGGCGGTTTTGGTGGCGGCGGCTTCGGAGGAGGCGGCGGTGGCGGAAGCGGTGGCGGCGGTGCCTCAGGAAGTTGGTAGAGGAAGACAATGAGTACCGTTACTTTGATCAAGGAAATGACCGGCTGGTCGGGGCTGGAAGGCCAGTGGCTGCGTCGGCGCCATTTCACGCCCGATGTCCTGGCGGCAATCGCCGAGCGCATTCGGGAATGCGAGCGCGATCATGAAGGCGAGCTTGTTGTGGCCATTGAGGCCGTCAGTCCGGTGCATGAGCCTGAGCCGCACATGCGGGCGCTGGAAGTGTTCGGCCGCTTGCGGGTCTGGGATACGCCCGGCAATACCGGCATGCTGCTCTACCTGGCCCTGGACAAGCACCGTATCGAGATCATCGCCGACCGCGGCATTGCTGCAGAAAGCGCCGAATGGGAAGCCGTGTGCACCCGCCTGCAGGTAAGGCTGGCTGAAAAAGCCTATGCAGCGGGGATACTGGCAGCGATCGAGGACATTGAATCCATACTGAGGCGCTGCTGCCCGGCAAGCCAACCCACCGACCAGGGGGTGGAGGGCGACACGGGCTTGGCCAACGAACCGGTTCTACTTTAGTAGCCGGGCAAGTTTGCCGGCCAGGCCCCTCACCGCTTCGGCACGGCGGGGTGACGGTTGATACTCGTCGGAAAGGGTAGACCATTCCGGCGTAGCGCGAGCCTCCAGCAGTTCCTCGGGAAGTTTTTCCTCGCGCAAAGCCTCTTCGCGCCCATCCATCAGCGCAGCGATATCGATCGGACCTTGCGCCGCGTGGCCGCGTCGTTCCAAGGCGGCGAGCAAGGCCAATTCTCTAATGGACAGTAGACGCAATACTGCATCGTCTACCGTTAACTCCTGATAACCGCGCAGCCGCCCCAGCAGTCGGCGGCCGAGCTTGTCCGCCCCTTGCCACAGACCGCCGGCGGCCGCGCCGATCAGCGTGGCGGCACCCAGACTGATGCCCGCCGTGAACATGTCCAGTGTGGCGCCGGCCATGGCGCCTGCAGCGATGCCTTTGCCCACTTGTATGCCTACTTCCTTCAGCGCCTGAGGATGAAAGAGGTCCATGTCCCAGCGCTCGCCCTTCAGGGGCAGCTGGCGATGCGGGAAGTCGCTACTGCGGAAGTTGTAGCGCTTGAGCAGGGCGTCGATGCAGCGGTCTTCCCGTTTACGGGCGAGGCTGCGCAATTGTTCGGCAGCCTGCTCTAGACGCTCGGGTTCAGATGGCGCAGTCACCCTCAACGCGGCAACATCGATGAGCATGTCGGCAACAAGAGCCGTCGCATCCGCGTGGCGTTGCGCGCGCTGCTGCGCGATGTTGTTCTTCAGCGTTCGCAAAGTGGTGGCATGGGTATCCAGCAGCAAAGCCAGCTTGTCGTACAGCTGATCCTCGCCTTCCAGAGGTGGGGCAATGGTGTCAAACTCCACCACGGCATGCAGGCCTAGGCGCGCAAGCGCCGAACGCCATTCCTCAATGCGCTGCTCCGGGCTATGCGTGAAATTGAGCACCGGAAGCAGAGGGTGGCCGCAGGCTGCTAGCAGGGTGAGTTCGTCGCGGTGTTTGGCCAGGACAGGGTCGCGGGCGTCGATCACATAGATGCCGGCGTCACAGTCCAGCAACTTGCGCAGCACCCGGGCTTCTTGCTCAAAACGGCCCAGGCTTTCCGGGCTGTCCAGAAAGCGTTGGATGCGACTGGGCCCGTCCAGGCGTTCCGCCGGAGGCGCCAGAACGTCGAGATAGTCGAGCAGGGCCATTCCATCTTCCAGCCCCGGTGTGTCGAAGAGTTCGACGGCTGTGGCGCCTTCCACCAGCAGTCGCAGGCCTTCCACATGACGCGTCGTGCCCGGGCTGTCTCGCACTTCACCAAAGCTTGGGTTGCGGCTGAGCGTGCGCAGCAAAGACGTTTTGCCCGTATTGGTGTGCCCCACCACAGCCAGCCGCAATGCTCCGTTGTGCCCCGAGCGACCGCGCTCCGGGGTCAGAGCATCGAGATCAAACGCCATGTTCGCCTCCCTTTCTGGCTGGAGAGACTATCGCGGCCTGTCCCGGATTGTTGCCAGCGGCAGAGGCTCTACCGGGGCCCGTTTCACCGGCCAGCCATGTCAGGGCATACGCCTTCGACTTGCAAAAGTGTTCCGGCTCGAAACCGGCATTGAGCAGCTGTTGCAGCCATTGCTCCCGGCGCGTTGGGGAAGCGTCGTCCGGCAGGAGCTGTAGCCGCATCTGGCGCGCTAGCCCGGCCAGTTCCACCAGAAAAGATACGGTGCCACGATCCGGCGTTTGACGAGCGTCGCAGCAAACCAGCAGACGCTCCACGGGATGGCTGTTGAGCATGTCCAGCAGGCGGCGCCGTTCCTGCCGGGCGTCGACAATACCCAGGTCGTTCACCCCTGCAGGCACTTCGTCGGGCAGCCACAGGAGTTCTGAAGGAAGCTCCAGACCTACGAGCCCGTGCATACCATCGCCGGTCGAGACGTGGGCTGTGGGCGGGCTTGCTTTGGCAATGACCGGTGGCGGGCGGTCAATACCGGCAGTTGCACTGGCCGGCATCAGTCGTTCGCGCAGTTCGGCAATACCGGGCAACGAGGTGTCCACAACCATGGCATTCCGGCGCCGCTTCAATACCGTGATGCTCAGTACGAGGGCCGCCACCCGAGGCAATAGGCCGTAGGCGAAGACAATTCCGATGAGCCATACGGACCACGCAGCATGGGCCGTATCGGGCAAAGTGGATTGCCCGCTACTACTGCGTATGATGGCGGCAGGCGGTTCAGGAAAGCCCAGCAGGGAAGGCAGCCGGCCCAAGCCTTGCACCATCATCACGAAGGCATCCGGGGAAAGCAGAGTGGTTTCCCAATGGAAGGTGTAGCGACGTGTAGCGAGCAAGCCCAACAGCGTGAGTAGCGCAGCGGCCAGGGCGATCACCCAGAAACCATGGCTGAGGGCGCCGGCAGCCCATCGCTGCATGCGCCCGCGTGAGAGAAGCTCGAGCAACGCCCGTGGAAGCAGGGCAGCGTCAGGGCCGCGGGCGAGCTTGTGCGTGAGTTTGAGCCAGGCGGAAGCCAGGACACTGCCTGCTGCGCCGCTCTGCACAAAGAAGCTCACTATCCACAACAGGAATGCCAGCGTGTTTAAACCGAGCAATGCCGTTAGAGCGGGTGCGAGGTTGACCGCGCCGCCGGGACCCAAAGCGCCAGCCGCAGCAGCGCCGCCGAGCAGAAAGGCCAGCACGGCGAAAAGCAACAGTGTGAGGCGGGCCACAGAATGCCAGTTGGAAAGCGTCTGTGCCAGGCCTTCCCGTTCTGCCAGAAGGCGCGCGCGTGCGAGCACGCGCGCCTCGAAGCTTGCGGGGGTGGAGTGAAGCTTGCGCAACTCAGAAGCGTCTTCAAGCGGCCCCCACAGGGATTCGCGTAGACGCAGAGTTTCCGCCAGCCAGAAATTGTCGAAGTTCTTGGGCATGACGCCTTGATACTTACCAGGCGCCATGCAGTTTATCAGCGTTTTCTGGTAAACATGCCGACGACAGCCAGCACGATGATGGCACCGATGATTGAACCGATCCAGCCCACTCCTTCACCCGGTTCATAGAGGTTCAGTGCGGCGCCCAGATAACCGGCGACGATCGAACCAACAATACCTAGCACGGTCGTTAGGATGATTCCCAATTTCTGATCGCCCGGCATGATGGCCCGAGCAATCAGGCCAACGATAAAGCCCACGATGATCATGCTGATGATGCCCATTGTGCTGTCCTCATTGTGATGGTGACGTGTTCATGATAAGGGTGTAATGTCGCAAAACTGTGATTTCCCCCAGCTTGTTTGCATTTGCTTTCAAGCAGGGTGGCGTAAAGACATCAAATAGCGACTTTCGGGAGTGCATCCATGAGAGTGTTGCTTACTGGGGCATCCGGCTTCATCGGGGGCCATATCTTGCAAGGCTTGCTGCGGGATGGCCACCGCGTGGTGGCGGTGTCTAGGCGGAAACCTTCTGGCGCCTCCGAGCATCTGCGCTTTCTTCCTCGCGACTTCGCTGAGTCTCTTGACCCCGCAGACTGGGCCGGCGCGGTGCAGGATATCGATGCGGTGATCAATGCTGTCGGCATTCTGCGAGAGCACGGCACGCAGCGCTTCGACCGGCTGCATCATCGCGCGCCTTCAGCACTGTTTCAGGCCGCTGTGGCAGCCGGGGTTGGGAGAATCGTGCAGGTTTCGGCTCTGGGTGCCGATGAAGAGGCTGTCACTGGCTATCACCTGAGCAAAAAGGCGGCAGACGACACCTTGCTGGCCATGCCGGTTGAAGCCGTGGTTGTGCAGCCTTCTGTGGTAATAGGCCTGGGTGGGGCTGCGACCGCCATGTTCACCATGCAGGCCAAGCTGCCGTTCACACCCATACCTGGTACGGGGCAGCAACTTATGCAGCCTATACACGTCGATGATCTCGCCGAGCTTGTTGTGGCCTTGGCGACAAACGATGCGCTGGCCAGCCAATATAAGGGTCGGCGTGTGGCGGCCGTGGGCCCTGAGCCCATGAACTTGCGCGAATTCTATGCTCGCTTGCGGCGTGGGCTGGGGCTGGAATCGGAAGCGCGTTTTATCGGAATTCCCATGTGGTACATGAACATGATGGCGCAAGCCGGTAAGTGGATTCCAGGTAGTCCGTTGGATCCGGACACCCTGTCCATGCTGGAACGGGGAACTTCGGCGCCGGCGGATGACACGCGGGCCATACTGGGGCGTGAGCCGCGCGCGGTGGAGTCGTTCTTCGAACCGACGCCCCGCGCCCCTTCCTGATTCAGGCGGCGGGTGTGGCATGGCCCCACGCTCACGGAGACTTGCACGCAATGAGATTGTTTTTCGCGTATTGGCCGTCAGCCACCAAGGCTGCTGAAATCGTGCCGTGGGTACAGAATGCGCATGAGCTATTCGGTGGCCGGATGATGCGCACCGACACCCTGCACATGACGCTGGCATTTCTGGGCGAGACGGAGCCCGATGTCATTGAACGTCTGGTGGCGGCCTGTCATGGGTGGGCCCTGCCCAGCGGCAGCATGGTGCTGAATCAGCCCGGGCGCTTCAAGAATGCAAAGGTGGTGTGGCTGGGCCCGGAACAGTCTGCCGAGGGTTCACCGGATTGGCTGCATATCGCCTACCGCGAACTATGGAGCCGCTTGCAACCCTTGGGCTGGCAGGCGCGGGAACCGCAGTACCGGCCCCATGTTTCACTGCTGCGCAATGCCGGCCCCGGCGAGCTGCAAGCTCTAAAGGGGCCTTCAGTGACATGGGCACCAGACCGTTGTGTATTGGTCGGTTCCCGCCCCAGCGAACGGGGCAGCCATTACACGGTATTGGCTGAGCTTCCTCTGGTTTACGAATAGGCCAGCTTCCGGCCGCCGTCTTCTGGAAGCCTGAAGGCACGGACTGCATTCACCAGGAGATCCGACTGCTCATGCAGGGAGTCGGCGGCAGCGCTGGCTTCCTGCACCAATGCGGCGTTCTGCTGAGTGACAGAATCCATCTGGCTGACGGCGGTGTTTACCTGTGAAATGCCGTAGCTTTGCTCCTTGCTTGCCGTGGCAATGTCGTTCATGAAGTCGCTCACCTTGGCAATGCTGGTGAGCAGCTCCTGCATGGTGGCGCCAGCCGCATCGGCCAGCTTGCTGCCGGCGTCCACTTCCGTGGTGGATTGAGCGATCAGGTCACGAATTTCGCGCGCCGAGGTGGCAGAGCGTTGGGCAAGGCTGCGGACTTCCGAAGCCACGACAGCGAACCCCTTACCTGCTTCCCCAGCACGGGCGGCTTCCACAGCCGCGTTTAAGGCAAGGATATTCGTCTGGAAGGCAATACCGTCGATGATCCGCACGATGTCTGCAATATGCGAAGAGGTATCGCGAATGGTCGACATGGTTTCCACGAACTGATTGACGGCTGTACTGCCACGGTGAGCCACAGTGGTGGCGTCACGCGTAAGCGCATCGGCCGCGGCAGCGTTCTCTGAGTTCTGGCCCACCGTGCTGGTCAACTGCTCCATGGAGGCCGCAGTTTCTTCCAGAGACGCCGCCTGTGAGGTGGTGCGATCGGCGAGGTCGCGGTTGCCCGCGGCAATCTGACTCGCCGCTGTGGCGATGTTGTCGGTGGAACTCAAAACCTGTCTGATGATGCTTGCCAGGCTGATGTTCATTTCGTTCAGCGCCTGCAGCAGTTGCTGGGTTTCATCACTACCCTTCACCTGCGCCACCACGGTCAGGTCGCCTTGAGCAATGGTGCGAGCCATGCCCAGCGCGGTTCTCAGCGAAGAAATGGTGTTGCGGGCAATGGCGAATGCAATCCAGAACGCCAGACCTGCCAATGCCAGCAGGCCGGCAAGCAGCGACCACAGCATTGCCTGGGCATGCGCCGCGCGCGTTTCCAGAAGATCTTTCAATACCGACGCTGCCTGTGAGGCCAGGCTGAAATGCGTGTCGATTGCCGAGGTCATTACCTGGAAATAGGCGGAAGCGGCGTGGCTGAGCTTAGCAGCCCCCAGAATTTCACGCTGGGTCAGGGCCAGGCCGTCTTGTGTGCTTTCTTTGGCAGAGCGAAGTGCGCCAGACAACTGTGCGGCAATTTCCTGGTTATGGCTGAAAGCGGTCTCCAGGCTGCCTGTCCAGGCTTGTTGTCGGTCGACGGAGAGCCCGTGGAGCGCCGCAACCCGCTGTCGCTCTGCATCACTGGCCTCGCCCCGGGCCAACAGACCAGCGCTCATGCCACGTGCCTGACCGAGATATTCGGTCAGGGCCGGCAAGCTGGTGAACAGGCCATTTATCAAGGCGAAAGTGTCGGCCTGGGTATCCAGATTCAGGCCAGTGTTGATCACGATCTGGCGTAGCAACGCCATTTCAGTGTCGATGATCCGAGTGTAGGTGGCGAAACTCTCTGCGGCAGGCATTCCCTGCGACAGAATGCGTGAACCCAGGCTGGCAAGCTGGTTTTGCACTTTGGCCAGTTCATCGCTCAACTCCTGGCTGGCGCCAGCCTGTTCGAGGCTGCTGCCGGTCTTGCCAAACGCTGCTTGAATCAGGTCCAGAAGCGTGTCGATATCATCCACCACGGAATCGTCGCCGTTGAGGAAGGTATTGGACAGGCCTCGAGCCTGTTGGCTCAAACGTATGATGTCGAGCAGTTCAGTGGCGGGAGCCAGGCTGGCTGCGGCACGGGATGCACGGCTGGCCGTAGCAGCCTGGTCAATGACCACCATGCTGGTGGGAATCAGCATGGCAATCAGCACCAAAACACCGGTGATGAGGAATTTATGGGCGATCGAAAGCTTGCGGACGAACATCTGCATGAAGGGCACTCATGGATGTGCAGGCCCTTGCTACTGCAGGGAACGGGGCCAGCGTGTTCAATTGTAAATTTCGTAAGATTCTAGGGTTAACCCGTATCCCACGGTGTCTTGAACAAGCGGCTTTTTTGATTCCAGACAAAAGTTTTTAACGGAGCGCCCATCTTCACCACGCCGGCCCATTGCTGCAACAAGCGCGACGAGTTAGAGTATGGGGCGGCGACCGACGATGCGGTGGGCGGGGTCGTGGTAACCATGGGTGGAGGCGTACCCAGGGGTCACCAGATCATCGACAAAGCTTTCATCTTCTGCGCTCAGGCGTACGTCCAGCGCAAGCAGGTAGGCTTTCCACTGTTCGAAAGTACGCGGGCCCGCAATGGCGGAAGTCACCAGCGAATTTGCCATGACCCAGGCCATCGCGAAGTCGGCAGTTCCAATGCCACGGGCTTCGGCGCGTTCCCGGATGGCGTTGGCCACCACCAGAGATTCTGCTCGCCACTCGGTATCCAGGATACGTTTGTCGGCGCGCGCCACGCGGGAGTCGGCCGGGACATCCTCCATGCTGCGGTACTTGCCTGTCAGTACTCCGCGGGCCAGCGGGCTGTATGAAATCACTCCTAGGCCATATTCTTGCGCCGCGGGCAGTTGTTCCATTTCTGCCAGGCGATTAACCACGCTGTATACCGGTTGAAGGACGCTGGGTGTAGGCATGCCCAGCTGCTGAGCCATACGAACGGTTTCCGCGATCCGCCAGCCACGGAAGTTCGATACCCCGTAGTAGCGGACCTTTCCCTGCTTGATCAGGCCGTCAATTGCACGTAATGGCTCTTCAAGGGACTGGCCGGGATAGTCGCGGTGCAGATAGACGATGTCGAGATAATCGGTTTCCAGCCTGCGCAAGCTGGCTTCAACCCCCTCTATCACCCATTTTCGGGAAAAGCCCCGGTTGTTGGGCCCTTCTCCCATCGGGTTTGCCACTTTGCTCGCCAGTACCCAGTAGTCGCGCTCCCCCTTGATGCCTTGGGCAACGACTTTTTCTGTCTCGCCCTTGTTGTAGACGTCGGCCGTGTCCATGGAGTTAATGCCAGCGTCCCGGGCATCGTGAATGATGCGCAGTGATTCCTCGGTGCCAGTGGCTCCCCCGAACATCATGGTGCCCAAAGTGATGGGGGAAATCTTCAGGGGACTGCGCCCCAGATTGCGGTATTCCATGTGGCCTCTCCGATCGTTGGAAGTTTTTTGCCGAGCATAGCACCGGCGGCTTTACTTCGGACACCGCGCCCGCCCCCGCTCCGCATGTGCTTGACCTTGTAGTTACTTCAGGGTTTTCAATGGTCGCATACAGGAGAAAGCAAATGTCCGAACATAGCCACGGCCATGGCCACCACCACGGGCACCAAAGTGGGGATGAAGGTCACGGCCACGCCCATCACTCCTACTCCAAGCACACGCATGGAAGTGGCGCTGCACACGCTCACAGCCACGGGCATGACCATGATTCCTGTTGCGCAGCGGGGCTTCAGATCACGGCTGAAAGCGATGCCGCCCAAAGTGCCGCCGTACGTGCGGAATACCTGCGGCTAGGTCTTGCTCTCGCCTTGGCATTGATTGCGGAAGTCATCGTCTTCCTACGTCCGGAAGCACCAGCCTGGGAGGTGGCGTCCATGGTTCTGGCCGCTATGGCAATTGGAATGGCGGGCTTGGGGGTGCTACGGCAGGGCTGGGCCGCCTTGCTGCGCGGCAAGCTCAATATCAATGCACTCATGACAGTTGCCGTCACGGGCGGCTTTCTCATTGGCGAGTGGCCGGAAGCAGCCATGGTCATGGCGCTGTATTCACTGGCTGAGCTGCTGGAAGAGCGCTCTGTCGACCGTGCCCGTAATGCCATTAAGAGTTTGCTGGACATTACGCCCCCGGTGGCTCAACGCCGCAATGACCAGGGGCATTGGGAAGAAATTCCTGTGGTGAATGTGGCCATTGGCGACACGGTGCGGGTACGACCGGGTGAGCGGGTACCCCTTGATGGGCGTGTCGTTGAGGGGCGCAGTTCGGTCGACCAAGCGCCGGTGACGGGGGAAAGCCTACCCGTGGATAAGGCGCCGGGTGATCTGGTGTTTGCCGGCACCATCAACCTGCAAGGTGGGCTGGACGTCCTAGTCAGCGCGCCGGCCAACGACACTGTTCTGGCGCGCATTATTCACGCGGTGGAAGAAGCTCAGGCGAGCCGCGCGCCCACACAGCGCTTCATTGACCGCTTCGCCCGCTATTACACGCCGGCGGTTTTCCTGATAGCCGTTGCGGTGGCACTGGGTGGGCCGCTCTTAGCTGGCCTGGCCTGGATCGACAGCGCCTATCGCGCTCTTGTGCTGTTGGTAATCGCCTGTCCATGCGCCTTGGTGATTTCCACACCGGTGACCATCGTCAGTGCGCTGGCTGCCGCGGCGCGACGCGGCATTCTGATCAAGGGCGGTGCGTATCTCGAGCAGGCTCGTCACCTGGGAATAATTGCCCTCGATAAGACGGGGACTCTCACTGAGGGTCGTCCCCGTCTGGCGGGTCGTGAGTATCCTGCCGCAGAGGCCAACGGGCAAGCAATTGATGATATTGCGGCGGCTTTGGCGAGCCGGTCGGATCACCCTGTATCGCAGGCCATTGCCGCGGGGCTGCCCGCATCCCAGCTAGAAGTGCTCGACTTTGCTGCGCAGGCTGGCCAAGGGGTACGGGGCACGGTGAACGGTCGGCAGTACTGGCTGGGCAACCATCGGCAAATGCACGCAATGGGTTACTGCAGCCCCGATCTGGAGAAACATCTGAACCGGCATGAAGCAGAAGGCAGAACGCTCTCCCTGCTGGCAAACTCCAGTGGGGTGCAGGCACTGTACGCAGTGGCGGATACGGTACGTGAAACATCGGCGAAGGCGGTTGCCGAACTGCAAGAGCTTGGTGTGGAAGCCGTCATGTTGACCGGTGATAACGAAACGACGGCACGCAGTGTGGCGGCACTTGCCGGAGTGCATACGCTGCAGGCGGACCTGCTGCCGCAGGAAAAACTCGACGCTCTTCATGCCTTGAAAGGCGGCGGGCGTGTCACCGCCATGGTGGGCGACGGCATCAACGATGCGCCCGCCCTGGCTGCTGCGGACATTGGCTTCGCAATGGGCGGTATAGGCACTCATACGGCCATGGAGGCAGCCGATGTCGTAATCATGAACGACGATTTGCGGCGCATACCAGAAACCATTAGGCTGTCGCGCCAGACCCACACTGTGTTGTGGCAGAACATCACGCTGGCCTTGGGCATCAAGGCAGTGTTCCTCACCTTGGCGATATTCGACCAAGCCACCATGTGGATGGCGGTATTTGCTGATATGGGCGCTAGTATGCTGGTGGTGTTTAATGGTCTACGCCTGCTGCGGCGCGGGAATTTACCTTCTTGATTGCGCCGCCTTCGCAACGTTTGATCAGTTTTATAGATGGGTTCGATCTTTTTCAATCGGTCTGGGCGGTGAATAATGGAGCTTCCGCCGGCATGCATATGCACGGGCAGGTAACCTCTGGTAAGGGCGTTTCCGGCTCGAGTCTGGCGCCGTTGCAATTTTTATGTATTCCCGCTTACATCAATACTTCAATCCGTCTTCTGAAGAAGGCATTCTTCGAATCTCCATTGCAGTAACTCTCTTCGTCACGCTACTGGGCGTCGCATTCGGCCTGCTGGCGGCATCACTCACTATTCTTTTCGACGCAGTCTACGAACTGCTGGACGTCGTCATGACGGGGCTTGCCTTGCTCGTCGCGCGGCTAATCACACTTTCCACTACTGGTGGGAAGCTGAACAAAAAGCTCGCTGAACGCTTTTCCATGGGTTTCTGGCATCTGGAACCCATTGTGCTGGGCGTGAACGGCCTATTGCTGATGGGCGCTGCGGTTTACGGCCTCGTCAATGCCGTGGATGGCCTGTTGCAAGGCGGCCGCCCGCTGGTGTTTGAATACGCACTTGTATTTGCCGGCATATCGCTGGTTGTGGAGCTCGGAGCGGCCGCATTTGTTTCACGTGCAAACCGTAAAGTCGGGTCGGAATTCATCGCTCTGGATGCCAAATCGTGGCTGATGTCGGCCTGCATCACGCTGGCCTATATTTTTGCTTTCGGTTTCGGGGTGCTGGCCCATGGCACACGCCTGGAATGGATGATTCCCTACATTGACCCGGCTGCACTGGCTCTGGTGTGT
>JAJUJD010000142.1 GCA_029267315.1 Alcaligenaceae bacterium | reverse complement strand
GGAAAATCGTGGCGGCGCCAGCGGCACCATTGGTTCAGCCACCGGCGCGAAGGCCGACCCAGACGGCTACACACTGGTTCTTTCGGGTGTGGGTTCCCATGCGATCGGCTATTCGCTGTACCCGTCCATGGGCTACACCGATGACGACTGGGCCCACATTTCCTTGCTGGCCAGCGGCCCCAACGTTCTGGTCGTACACCCTGACTTCGAAGCCAAGACCTTGGAAGACTTCCTGCGTCTGGCGAAAGAAAAGCCGGGTGAATTCAACTACGCCAGTTCCGGCAGCGGTTCTTCCGGGCACTTGTCCATGGAACTGCTGAAGCAGAAGAGCGGCACGGATATCGTGCATATCCCATTCAAGGGGGGCGCCGCTGCCGTGACGGCCGTGTTGGGCCAACAAGTCAATGCCTTGATGCTGAATCAAGACAACGTCTTGCCCCACGTGAAAGCCGGGAAACTGCGGGCATTGGCCGTAACCAGCGCCGAACGCAACCCCGCTTATCCTGACGTTCCCACGGTTGCTGAGAAGGGTTACCCCGATTATTCGGCGCTCTCTTTCTTTGGCCTGTCGGCTCCTGCGGGCACGCCCGCCCCCATCATCGAGCGTCTGCACCGCGAAACGGTCGAAGCGCTCAAGGACAAAGAGCTGCGCGACAAACTTGAGCAGGTTGGTTTCGTCGTGGTCGGCAACTCGCCGGCCGAGTATTCGAAGTTCCTGAAGGACGAAATCCAGAAATGGTCAGAGACCGTAAAGGTATCCGGCGCAAAAATGGATTAAGCAATACATGCAGTACCGGCGCTGCGGAGCGCTGGTACTGCATGACAGCTTCAAATTACGTCCAGTCGGCGCAGCAGCGCTTCCATACGTTGCTGCTGTGAAGCAGTAAGCGGCCATGCCGCTGGCGGGCGGGCAGGGCCGCAATCGTTACCCAATAACTGCAAGGCGGCCTTCACCCCTGAAACGTTCGTGCCGTTGAGTTCTTCGGCACGAATCGCTTCAAATTCTTCCACCTCGCCTATCAGTCGCATGGCCTCGCTGTAGTTACTGGCACGCAAGGACCGCAGGATCTCTACCGAACGCTCGGGCCAGATATTGATCAGGCCGGAAGTGAAACCCTGCGCTCCCACCGCGTACATGGCGGGCGCCCAGGTCTCCGCCAGACCGCATACCCACACGATGTCGGGCGCCGCGGCGCGCATGGCTTGAGCAAGCTTCATGGGAGCCGGGGTAGCCCATTTCACACCAGCCACGCCGGGAATTTCAGTCAATCGCACGATATTCTCTACGCCCATGGCATCGTTGCGCAGGTAGAGCATCAGTGGCAGACCGTCAGCGGCGTCAGCCACACGACGCACATATTCCAGCACGCCGCGTGGAGCAGCGAAAGGGTCGGGCGGCTGGTGCACCATAATGGCATCAACGCCGGCTCGGGCTGCTGCGCGCGCAAGGCTGCAAGCCTCGCCCACGCTGCGGCCCACGCCGTTAATGACTGGAACGCGGCGATCGATCTTCTGCACCACAGCTTCCATCATCTGCTCGGCCTCGCTGGCCTGAAGGGAATAGAACTCGCCTGTATTGCCATTGACCACCAGGAGGTCGACCTCGGCATTCACAGCTCGCTCGATGATGGGATCCAGCCAGTCAGGCTGGATTCGGTCCTCTGCATCGAAAGGCGAGACGAGAATGCCGGAAATGCCGGTGAGTGCCTGGCGGAGGGCGGGAGAGATGACAGCCATGGGAGAAGTGCTCCGAATTGAATTGGGGTGTACCGCGGCGGTCAGCCGCCCACGGCACTGGTATTAGCTAGCCGTTACTACGTGTCATGCGGGGCTGGTTCCAAAGGGAAGGAATCAGGTAATCGGCGCGGGGTTGAAGAGCGCCAGTGAGTTGTGCAGTTTGAGCTTTTCAGCACAGGTCTGCTTGCGTCCACTGGCCACATCAATCATGTAGTGGAAGAGTTCCCAACCGAGCTCCTCAATGCTGGCCTCACCGTCCACCACACGACCTGCATTGAGGTCCATGAGGTCATGCCAGCGGCGGGCGAGATCACTCCGGGTAGCGACCTTGACCACAGGCACTTCCTTCAACCCGTAGGGCGTGCCGCGACCAGTCGTGAAGACGTGCAGGGTCATGCCGGCCGCGAGCTGCAGCGTCCCGCAGACGAAGTCGCTGGCCGGGGTGGCGGCAAAGTTGAGGCCGGTTGTGGTGCAGCGTTCTCCGGGCGGGACCACTCCGCGGATGGGGGATGAGCCGGACTTCACAATCGAGCCCATTGCCTTCTCCACAATATTGGAGAGTCCGCCCCGCTTGTTGCCGGGTGAGGTGTTCGCACTACGATCAGCGCTGCCTCGCCCGAGATAACGGTCATACCAGTCCATCTGCTCAATCAGTTGGCGGGCAACCTCCGCATCCGCTGCTCGCGCCGTGAGCTGCGCAATGCCGTCGCGAACTTCCGTTACCTCGGAGAACATCACTCGGGCACCGGCGCGAACGAGCAGGTCTGACGCAAAACCGACGACCGGGTTTGCCGTCACGCCGGAGAAGGCGTCACTGCCGCCACATTGCACACCTACGATGAGGTCGGACAGCGGGCAGGTGGTGCGCACACGCCGGTTCAGAACAAGCAGTTGTTCCTCTGCGGCTTCCATGATGGCGCGGATCATGCCGTCGAAACCGATATTTGTATCGTCCTGCAAGGTGACCAGAGCAATGTGGTCGTCCTGCCGCTGGAACCCGCCGTTCTTTATGGGAATGAATCGGTCGGGGAAGAATACGTCGGCCTGCAATTTCTCACAGCCCAGGCTGACAAGCAGCGTGCGCCCACCGAAGTTGGGGTTGCGGGCAATATTACGCAGGGTGCGGATGGGGATGACGGCATCCGGCGCCTGAATGGCGACACCGCAGCCATACACATGTTCCAGCGATATGACGTCATCCACGTTGGGATATTTGGGCAACAGTTCTTCGCGTATGCGTTTGACCGCGTGGGCGACCACGCCCGAGACGCATTGCACGGAAGTGGAAATGGCCAGCAGATTGCGCGTGCCGACGGAGCCATCCGGATTGCGAAAGCCTTCGAAGGTATAGCCTTGCAGCGGCTCGAGGTGAGTCAGGTTGGTGGCGACGGGCAGCGCATGCAGCTCAGGCGCGGCAGGCATGTCGAGGCGATGCTCATTTACCCATGCGCCTTGAGCAATAAAGGTGTTGGCATGGCCGATTACCACGTTGTATCGGCGTACTTCCTCGCCTGGGGACAAGTCAACCAATGCAATCTTGTGGCCTTGGGGAACGGCTTCCTTCAGGGTGATGCCATTGTCCAGCAGGGTTCCGGCCGGCAGTCCGCCGTCATTTGCGACGGTCACGACATTGTCGTTTTCATGTATGCGTATGTACCGGGCGGTACTCATTTCCAATCTCTTCAATAATTACTGAGCATGTGAACTGCACAGGCGTCCCGCGAGGATGTGCCCCGGGGACGCCATACTGGTTTCTTCTTTTATATCTACTGGGCCTTGATATTGGCTTCGCGCGCCACTTTGGCCCATTTGGCGACTTCCGTTTCCTGGAAGGCCCGCAGGTCTTCAGGACCCGCGCCCGATACCGTCAAACCCGCACTTTGCAGCCGTTCCTGCACTTCAGGTTGCTGAAGCGCCGCATGCATGGCCTTGTGCAGTTTGTCGATAATCGGCCTTGGCGTGCCGGCAGGCGCGAAAGTGGCTTGCCACGACACGACTTCGTAGCCCGGAAGACCGAGCTGATCGAGCGGTTTCACATCCGGCAGGGCGGGGTCTGCCTTGCGCGAGGTAATGGCAAGTGGCTTCAGTCGCCCGGCCTGGATGAGCGGCATCGCAGAGGTGAGATTGTCAAACAACAAGTCGATTTCACCGGCTACAAGCGCCTGCAAGGATGGGGCACTGCCTTTGTATGGCACATGCAGGAGCTTGGCACCTACCATGGACCCGAACAGTTCAGCGGCCAAATGCTGGGAGGAGCCAATTCCAGAAGACCCCACGCTGAGCGCTTCATCCTTTTTCTTGGCGGCAGCAATGAGGTCGTCCACAGAATTGAACGGGCTGTCGCTGCGCACCACCAGCACATTCGGTAAGGTGCCGGTAAGAATGATGGGCTCGAAATCCTTGATCGGGTCATAACCGATGTCCGGATAAATGCTCACATTGATTGAATGCGAACTGATGGTTCCGCCCACCAACGTATAGCCATCCGGCTTGGCCCTTGCCACCGAGGCTGACCCCAGGCTTCCACCTGTGCCCGGACGGTTCTCCACGACAATGGACTGCCCCAAACTGTCGCCTATGTTTGTGCTGTAGATACGGCCAATCATGTCGGTCACACCGCCGGGCGTGAACGGCACAATGTACGAAATGGGGCGCTCTGGCCAGTTGTTGTCAGCGATGGCGGCGGCCGGCGCCGACATCAGGCCGGCAGCCACCACCATAAAGGCCCAGCGCGGCATGAGCTTACGAAAAGAAGTCATTTCCAATCCTTGTGTTGCTGCGTCGGTGTCGGATTAATCCAGCTGAATGTTGGCGGTCTGGATCACTTCTTTCCAGCGAGCAACTTCAGCCTGCTGGAACTTGGTGAACTCTTCCGGCGTGTTGGCTACCACTTCGAAACCCAAACCGTTCAACTTCTTGGTTACGTCTTCCTGCTTGAGCGTCTCGCGCAGTGCCGCAGAAAGCTTGTTCACGACGTCGTCAGGCGTGTCCTTGGGAACCGCGAAGCCCTGCCAGGAATAGACCACGATGTCGTCGTGACCCAGTTCCTTGAGGGTGGGGACATTGGGCAGATCCGGTACGCGCTCTGCACCTGTAACGGCCAGCGCCTTGAGCTTGCCAGCCTTCACATGGGTCAGTACGGCGCCGAGGTTTTGGAAGGACGCATTTACCTGGCTGCCGAGCAAGTCTGCGATAGCTGCTCCACCTCCGCGGTAGGGCACGTCCATGCCAGTCGTACCTGTTTTTTGACGGAATAGGATTGCCGAGAGCTGGTCGGACGAGCCAGTGCCGGAGTTGGCGTAAGAGATGCTGTCCGGGTTCTTCTTGGCGTGCTCGATGAGTTCCTCCACCGAGTTCACGGGGAAGTCAGGGGCGGTCACCAGAACGTTGGGGTTGCGTACTGCCTGGGTGAGAAAGCGAAAGTCATTGCTGGGGTTGTAAGACAGATTCTTGAACAGCGCCTCGTTGATCGCGAAGGTACCAATAGAGCCCACCATCATGGTGTAGCCATCGGGCTCGGAACGGGCCAGTGCCTGCGCACCGATCGCACTATTGGCGCCGGGGCGGTTGTCGGCAACCACCGTTTGCCCGAGCCGCTCGCTTAAACCTTGCGTTACGCTGCGTGCGGTGATGTCGGAAGAACCACCGGGGACAAAGGGCACGATCACAGTGATGGGCTTCTGTGTTGGCCATTCCTTGGCAGCGGCAGGTACAGCCGCCACGACACCGGCTAGGCAAGTCGCCGCGAGGGCTAATTTCTTGCGGCTTAAAAGCGTTTTGCTGAGCATGAAGTCTTGTCTCCGGAAGTGCGTTATTGTGAACAGCAGCGCTGTAAAATGTCTGTCAATTTTTGTTTGCATCGTTATAGTTGTCAATCATGTTGTTGCCCGGGTTTCCCCTCATTCGGGACAGGCCCAGGCGCGCGCATCCCTATGAAGAGTTTCTGAATGCCTGCCAAACATTTTTCTTATGACCAGATCCTGCGCCAGTCCACCCTGGTACTTGAAGCCTGGGGCATGAGCCCCACGTTGGCTGCTACGACCGCCCGCCTAATGTGCGAGTCGGACCTGCTGGGTGTCGATTCCCATGGCATTTCAATGCTGCCCACTTATGAGAACAAGCTGAAATCTGGCTCATTGAATGTGGGCGTGGAGCCTTGTGTACTGCGCCGCATCGGGGCAACCGCCCTGGTGGACGGCGGGGCGGGGTTGGGTCATCCGGCTGCCGAATTAGGCATGCGCACGGCCATGGGGCTCGCAAAGGAACATGGGGTGGGAGTCGCTGTTGTGCGGAATTCCCATCATTTCGGGGCGGCGGGCGTGTATGCCAGGCTGGCCCTGGAAGAAGGCTTGATGGGGCTGGTATGCAGCAGTGCCGCGCATCCAATTCTTGTGCCGACCGGGGCCCGCGCGCCCGCGCTGGGCACCAACCCCATTGCATTCGCTGCTCCTGGCGTAAACGGCGACGCCTTCGTTCTTGATATGGCGACCACCACCGTGGCTGCGAACAAGGTCAAGGTCTACGACTACTACGGCAAGCCCCTGCCTTCCGGATGGGTGTCGGATGCCGACGGCAATGCGGTCAATGACCCTGCGGCTGCGATGGACTGGATCTTTAGGCAGGCCCTGGGCGGGCTCTCGCCGCTGGGTGGCACAACGGAAATGAGCAGCCATAAGGGATATGGCTTGGCCATGATGATCCAGATTCTGGGCGGAACGCTGGCAGCAGCCTCATTTCCCGCAATTTTGCATGTTTCGCGCAAACCTGGCGAGCCCGAGAACGTGGGGCACTTCCTGTTGGCATTGAACCCGGAAGTCTTTCGCCCGCTGCAGGAATTCGAAGAAGATCTTAGCGGCAACCTCAATTACCTTCGATCCATGGACCCGGTGGACGCTGCAGCGCCCGTGCAAGTGGCGGGCGACCCTGAAGCGGCGATGATGGAGCAGCGCCGCGCGCAAGGCGTTCCGTTGAGTGAAGCGCTGCTCAAGCAGTTGAAGGGGCTGTGCGAGCGTGCCGGCACGGAATTCTTGCTGGACTAAGATGGCAGGTCTGTGGTGTGCGGGAGCCGTCGAATGCGGGAAGATGCAAGAAGGCTGGGGGTTACCCAGGCAGGAACGGAAGGAATCACGGAAGCCCAGTGCCAAGAAGCGGTCGCTTATCTGCAGCAGGCCGACAGCCTGGTGATCGCCGCCGGTGCCGGCATGGGCGTGGACTCCGGCCTGCCTGATTTTCGCGGCGACGAAGGGCTCTGGCGCGCCTATCCCCGACTGCGCGAAGCAGGGCTGGATTTCTTCAGCGTCGCCGCACCCCGTACGTTCCGGCGTGACCCAGAGCTCGCGTGGGGCTTTTATGGCCACCGGCTCAAGCTGTACCGGGATACCATTCCGCACGCCGGCTTCCAGATACTGCAGCAGTGGGCAGCGGGAATGGAACACGGCGCCTTCGTGTATACCAGCAACGTTGACGGCCAGTTTCAGAAAGCCGGCTTCGCTGCCGAAAACGTTGTGGAATGCCATGGTTCCCTGCACTGGCTGCAATGTATGAACGACTGTGCGGGCAGGCTATGGGAAGCGGCGGGCTGGGCGCCTCGTGTCGACGAGCGTGCCTGCCGTCTGCTTTCCCCGCTGCCTAGTTGCCCCGACTGCGGCGAGCTGGCCCGGCCAAATGTACTGATGTTCAATGACGCGGAATGGAACGCGGATCGTACTCAGCGCCAACATCAGCGGCTCGAAGCATGGCTACATGCCGTGAACCGCCCGGTAGTAGTGGAATTGGGCGCCGGCACGGCCGTCCCGGCAGTAAGGTGGTTCGCATCACTGCTTGGCGCGCCACTCATTCGCATCAACCCGCGTGAGCATATTGTTGAGTCTGGACAAGGCGTGGGCCTGGCCGGCGGCGCCCTGGATGTTCTACAGGCTCTTGACCGCCGCTGGCGCGAGGTAGACGCATGAAAATTCTTCCGGCTTCGCGGCGGGGGTATCATCAGACTATCCTGGCAAGGACATGACTCTCCCATGAAAAATAGAATGACCGACCCTGCCGCCTCTGCCTCTCAACGTGACCCGCGTCAGCGCTTGGGTGACAAGCTCTATGGCCTCATACTCGAGCAAATCCTTTCGGGAGAACTGCGTGTCGGTGACCGCTTGCCCTCGGAGCACGAAATCAGCCGGGCGCATGACATCTCGCGCCCCGTGGTGCGCGAGGCCTTGTTGCGCTTGCGGGCCGACGGCCTGATCACG
>JAJUJD010000029.1 GCA_029267315.1 Alcaligenaceae bacterium | reverse complement strand
TGACGATACCGAAATGCTGTTCGCACAGATGCGTGCCGAACAGGAAAGCGGCAAACTCGTAACTCATTTCATGTCAGGAGCCATACGCCGGTTGACGGTGTGGGGCCGAATTATGGACCGCCTCCGGCCGGGGCTTTCGGGTAGGCTATTTCTGGGGCTTACTTGCCTGGCTTTGGCCAGTATCTGCTCAGGCATTTTGATTCAGCAGGGCCCCGCTGAAGCCTTGGCAGGTGTCTCAGTTTCGCTCATTGCCGTGCTTCTCGCGTGGGGCCTGATGGTTCGCTGGTGTGTCACGCCCATCAATCAACTGTTGCGGCACGCCAACCGTATCGCGGCCTGCGATCTTTCTAACCGTGTGCAGCAAAACCGCCGTGATGGCTTTGGAGAGCTACAGGCCGCGCTGAACCAGGTGACGGTGAATTTGCAGTCAATCATTCGCGATGCGCGCGACCAGAATTTGCGTATGGCCACCAGCATGCGGAATATGGCAACCGGTACGGCTGAAATTTCAGAAAGAACGAGTGACCAAGCTGCGCGCCTGCAGGAAACTGCGGCGGCTGTCGAAGAGGTCACCCATGCCGCTCAGTCGACGGCGGAGTCCGCGGTTCAGGCCGAGGCAATGTCGACCAAGGCTGTACAGGTAGCGCAACGTAGTGCGGACTCAGTCGCAGAACTGGAACAGGTGATGAGTTCCATACACGAAGCGTCCCAGCGGGTTGGCGATATCAGTGGCGTCATCGAAAGCATCGCCTTTCAGACCAATATCTTGGCTTTGAATGCTGCCGTGGAAGCAGCACGTGCAGGGGAATCCGGCCGGGGCTTCGCTGTGGTTGCGGGTGAGGTCCGGGCGCTAGCGCAACGCACCGCCACGGCGGCGAAAGAAATTTCCGAGCTGCTGACGGATACAGGAGGGCGTATCGCTCAAGGTCGTGAGAAAAGCGTGAACGCCTTGCACTCCATGACGCAAGCCCGCGAAAGCATTGCTGTAGTGCATGAGAATGTCCGGAGCATTGAGCGGGCGGTGTCGGAGCAACTTCAGGGCATATCGCAGATTAAGGATGCAATCCACCACCTGGATGGGGTTACGCAAGCCAATGCGGGATTTGCGGGCGAAATGGCCACTGCTACACAGGAGCTCGAAGACCTCTCCAAAGCAGCTGCTCAAACCGTCAGGGTTTTTCGCTTGGACGCCCAAGAGCCGGAAGATAAGCCGGATGCAGCCGCTTTACGACGCCAGTACAAGCAGAAAGCGTTGCTTGCTGCAGGGGCCTAGGAAGTCAGAATTCAGAAAGGGAAGCGATTGGCATGACAGCGGGCGGACGCTTCCGCCTGCACTGCCATGTCAGACGAGTATTCCAAGCAAAACGAAAAAGCCCGCAGAGCGGGGGGCTCGATGCGGGCTTTCTTTCTACAGTAATAAATACTGCAGATTTAAATTTGGTAGGCAGTACTGGATTCGAACCAGCGACCTCTACGATGTCAACGTAGCGCTCTAACCAACTGAGCTAACCGCCTGTAGAAAGAACATAATTATATGTTGTGGAATTTTGTTTGTCAAGCCAAATAGCCTGCTTGAATCAAAATTCCTTTCTGCGCGAGCCTTCAGGGCTTTTTCGCAACACAGAAGAAGCGAAATCATATCTCAAATTTGTTTTTTCCGCAGGCGAGCCTGTGGCGTCAGGGCTGGGGTGTTACACTAATGCAACGAAAAAACGCTCACGGATGATAGTGAAGATGACCACCACGCGAACTACGACACCCCGGTATTAAACGTCGCCGCGTCTATTCGTCTTCTGTCATCAGAGTTACCCATACAAGCGCGGCGTAGGCCGCGTTTTGTCTTTTCAGGACACCTATGGTTCAGATTACATTGCCAGACGGTTCCCGGCGGGAATTTCCGGGGCCGGTTACCGTAAGCGAAGTGGCTCAGTCAATCGGCAGTGGCCTTGCCAAGGCTGCGCTGGCAGGGCGCGTGACGTTCCCCGATCAGTCGAGTCGACTCGTGGACACCAGTTTCCTTATCGACGCTGATGCCGAGTTAGCCATCGTCACTGCCAAGGACCCAGACGGCCTCGACATCCTGCGGCATTCCACTGCACACTTACTTGCCCACGCAGTGAAGGAGCTGTTCCCTGAGGCCCAGGTAACCATTGGTCCTGTCATCGGCAACGGCTTCTACTACGACTTCTCGTATTCTCGCCCCTTCACGCCTGAGGATCTCGAGCAGATCGAGAAAAAAATGCTGGAGCTTGCGCGCAGGAATGAAACGGTCGTGCGCGAGGAGTGGAATCGCAGCGAAGCGGTGGAGTTCTTCCGCAGCATTGGTGAGCGCTATAAGGCCGAGATCATAGAGTCCATTCCTGCTGAGGAGGGTATTTCCCTCTATCGCCAGGGCAGCTTCATCGATTTGTGCCGTGGTCCCCACGTGCCTTCAACTGGTCATCTCAAGGTATTCAAGCTGATGAGTGTCGCCGGTGCTTATTGGCGCGGCGACAGCAATAATGAGATGCTGCAGCGCATCTACGGCACGGCTTGGGCGACAAAGGACGAGCAGGCCGCCTATCTGAAGATGTTGGAAGAGGCTGAAAAGCGCGACCACCGAAAGTTGGGGCGGGAGCTCGGTCTGTTCCACATGCAGGAAGAAGCGCCCGGCCTCATCTTCTGGCACCCGAAGGGCTGGACCATCTGGCAGCAAGTGGAGCAGTACATGCGCCAGGTCTACCGTGACAACGGCTATCAGGAAATCAAGGCGCCGCAAATCCTGGACCTTTCCTTGTGGAAGAAAACCGGGCACTGGGACAACTACGCAGAGAACATCTTCACGACCGAATCCGAGAACCGGATGTATGGTCTGAAGCCTATGAACTGTCCCGGTCATGTGCAGATCTTTAACGCCGGCCTTCACTCTTATCGCGAGCTGCCCATTCGTTACGGCGAATTTGGACAGTGTCACCGCAATGAGCCGTCCGGTTCCTTGCACGGCATGATGCGGGTGCGTGGTTTCACTCAAGACGACGGTCACATTTTCTGCACTGAAGACCAGTTGCAAGACGAATGCGCTGCATTCACCGCTCTCTTGCAGAAGGTTTATGCCGATTTCGGCTTCAACGAAATCCTGTACAAGGTTGCTACTCGTCCCGAGAAGCGCATCGGTTCCGATGAGGTCTGGGATAAAGCCGAGCAGGCACTGATGGAAAGCCTCAAGCGTACTGGTTGTGAGTTCGAAGTGTCACCAGGAGAGGGCGCGTTCTACGGCCCGAAGATCGAATACACCTTGAAGGATGCGATCGGCCGTCATTGGCAGTGCGGAACCATTCAGGTGGATTTCTCCATGCCGGCACGCCTGGGCGCTGAATATGTCGATGCCAATGATCAACGCCGTACTCCAGTCATGCTGCATAGGGCAATTCTCGGTTCCTTCGAGCGTTTCATCGGGATGCTGATCGAGAACCACGCGGGAGCACTGCCTGCCTGGCTGGCACCTGTCCATGCAGTGGTATGCTGTATTTCTGAACCATCAGCAGATTATGCAGAAGAGATTACTCGAAGCCTGAAAAAACAAGGGTTTAGAGTGCAGGCAGATTTGCGTGGTGAAAAAATCACCCGTAAAATCCGTGAGCATAGTATGCAGAAAGTTCCGTATATTCTGGTCGTCGGCGAAAAAGAACGCGAAAATGGTGCCGTCGCTGTGCGTGCCCGTGGCGGCGTAGATCTCGGCGTAATGGCGCTTGATCAGTTTGCCGAGCGTCTGCAGCAAGATATTTCCACCCGGGCCTGAAGGCGCTACTCGCAAGGCCGTGGCCCGGTCGATTGTTAATTTTAGGAGTCTTAGATATCGCAACCGATAAAGCTCATCGCATCAATGGTGAAATTCGAATTCCCGAGGTGCGACTCATTGGAATAGATGGCGAACAGCTGGGCGTCGTAAGAACGTCCGAAGCGCTCAGTCTGGCAGAAGAAAACGAGGTCGATCTCGTCGAGATTGCGCCCAACGCGACACCGCCCGTCTGCAAGCTCATGGACTATGGCAAGTTCAAGTACCAAGAGCAGAAGCGTCAGGCAGAAGCGCGAGCGAAGCAGAAGACCATCCAGGTGAAGGAAGTGAAATTCCGTCCCGGTACGGATGAAGGTGATTACCAAGTCAAGTTGCGCAACCTCAAGCGCTTTCTTGAAGATGGCGACAAGGCGAAGGTCACCCTGCGTTTCCGTGGGCGCGAAATGGCTCACCAGGAACTCGGCATGCGAGTGCTTGAGCGTGTCCGTGACGACCTCGGCGATATGGCCCAGGTGGAAGCCATGCCCAAACTGGAAGGCAGGCAAATGGTCATGGTGCTGGCTCCCCGCAAGAAGGCTGCAACCTGATCCGCAAAGCGATGAGCTTTGCTTCCTGAGCGCTGACCGGCCTGCGAGTGTTGTCCCGCAGGCCTATGAACGATGCTGGAGAGGCTATCGCCTCATGCTGCGTTTGCGGCGCATTCCGGGTCGGGTCAGAACGACAATCATGCCCGCCACGATTTGACGTGGCGGGCAGTTTCACAGCTGCCCCATGCACGTATTGTTCATCATCGATCCATTGCCTTCGCTGAAGGCTTACAAGGACTCATCGGTTGCCATGATGCGAGCGCTGTCTGCCCGCGGACATCGCTTGAGTGTTGCATATCAGCCAGATCTCTTCATAGACCAAGGCATGGTCAAGGCGGTTTCGCAGGCCATAGAACTCGTGGCGGGCGCCGACTTGCATGGCACTGGCTGGTGGCGGGACCTCTCCAGTGCCTCGGAAACAGCATTGGCGGATTTTGATGCGGTAGTCATGCGCAAAGATCCTCCCTTTGACATGGAGTACGTGTACGCCACGCACATGTTGGAGTATGCGGAAGCGCAGGGCGCACGGGTCTTCAATTCTGGTGCTGCCATCCGCAACCATCCCGAAAAGCTCGCGATTACGGAATTTCCTGAATTCACGGCGCCCACATTGGTTACGCGTGACATAGCCCGCTTGCGGGCGTTTCATGCCGAGCATGGGGATGTCGTGGTGAAACCGCTGGATGGCATGGGCGGCTCAGGGGTCTTCCGCATGCGTCCGGAAGAGCACAACCTCGGCAGCATTCTTGAAATGCTCACTCGCGACGGGACGCGGACAATCATGGCGCAGCGCTACATTCCGGACATTGTTCATGGTGACAAGCGCATACTGTTGATTGGTGGCGAGCCCGTTCCGTATTCGCTCGCAAGAATTCCGCTTGCGGGTGAGACACGGGGCAATTTGGCGGCCGGTGGCCGAGGGGTGGCGCAGCCGCTTACACAGCGCGATCGCGAAATTGCTGAGCACGCACGCGCCCACCTTGCCGGACGTGGCTTGTTATTGGTCGGCCTGGATGTCATCGGCGATTATCTGACTGAAGTTAATGTCACCAGCCCAACATGCTTTGTGGAGATCACAGAGCAGAGCGGTTTCGACGTGGGTGAATTCTTCGCCCAGGCGCTGGAGAAGGCGGCGAGAAACTAAATGGCCCGGATCGTACTGGTCATGCACGAACCCTTGGGGCGGGCTCTTGCAGACTGCGCCACCCATGTGCTGGGCCGGGATCCCGGGCTGGCCGTGTTCGATGTGGTCGCCGACGAAAACCCCGATGCGGTCGTGTCGCGTTTGATGCGCACGGTCGTGGAACATAGTGATGGCGAAGTACTGATACTGTCGGATATTTTCGGGGCAACTCCCTTTAATATCGCTCGCAAAGCGCTCGCTAAAGCAGCGGAGCAGGGCATAAGGGGAAACCTGGTTACGGGAACCAATCTTTGCATGGTACTCAAGGCGATCACCATCAATGAGAGTGACCCGGAAAAACTGAGTGAGATTATTCGACAGGCAGCGGTCAGAGGAATTGTCGACGCCGCTGCGCTGGTCTGATCGTCTCTACATCACAGCTTCAGCCATCCATCACGACAATCAAAATATGCCTTCCATCGACATTGTCATCAGCAATAAATTAGGGTTGCACGCCCGAGCAGCGGCAAAACTCACTCAGGTCGCCGGCCGCTTCAAATCCGAAGTGTTCATTGCCCGTGCGGGCAAGCGAGTCAACGCCAAGAGCATCATGGGCGTCATGATGTTGGCAGCCGGGCTCGGCACGACAGTCACTGTCGATACGGCCGGTGAAGACGAACAAGAAGCGCTCGAAGCCGTTCGGCAGCTCTTCGAGAACAAGTTCGGCGAACAAGAATGAGCAAACCTGCCCATACCGAGAGCACCGGCTCCGGACAAGATCAGGCGCAGCCCTGCACGATGGCGGGCGGGTCAATGCTCTGCATGCAGGGCCAGGGCATTGTGAAAGGTTTTGCCATCGGCAGGGCGGCCATCATGAGCGCCGCCGCCCTCGAAGTGGATCACTACCGTATCCTGGATGAAGATGTGGACGCGGAGTGTGAGCGTCTGGTCGCTGCTGTAGAGCGAGCCAAACAGGACTTGCGCACTCTGGTGGATACATTGCCGCCCGATGCTCCGCGTGAAATGGGGCCGTTGCTCGAAGTGCACCATTTGTTGCTTGAGGACCCTTTGTTGGTCCAACGGGCCTGCGAATTCATTCGTGAACGCCACTACAACGCCGAATGGGCGCTGACGACCCAGGGGCACTTGCTGGTTGAGCAGTTCTCCGCAATGGAAGACGACTACCTTCGGGAGCGCAGCAGTGACATCCGTCAGGTAATAGAACGCGTTCTACGCGTACTGTCAGGCTCCACCGCCCTGATCACCAACATGGATGCCGTCAACGGCTACGGTGACCCACTCATCGTCGTCGCTCGCGACATTTCACCGGCGGATATGCTGCGGCTCAGAGGTGCACGCTTTGCCGCATTTCTGACAGACTTGGGCGGGCCGACCTCCCACACTGCGATCGTCGCCCGGAGCATGAATGTACCTGCAGTAGTCGGCCTGGGCCACATGCGTGCGCTGGTGAGAGACGGCGATGTCTTGGTAGCTGATGGTTCCACTGGTGTGGTGCTGGTAAACCCTTCGGAAAAAGTGTTGGAGGAGTATCGGGAGCGTCAGGCGAATTACCTGCGGGAGCGGAAAGAGCTGGAGTCACTGCGTGATGCGCCAGCGGTGACGCTGGATGGGGTGGAGATCCGGCTGGAAGCGAACATTGAGTTGCCTGAGGAAGCGCAGCAAGCGCTGGATGCGGGTGCCGAGGGTATCGGTCTGTTCCGAAGTGAATTTCTATTTATGGGTCGGCAGGATCTGCCGTCCGAGGATGAGCAGTACGAAGCCTATGCGGCGGTGGTGAAGACGCTAGCCGGGCGACCGGTAACCATTCGCACGCTCGATATTGGTTCAGACAAGACTTTGGATGGCGAAGCAACCGTTGCAACCAATCCCGCGTTAGGGCTGCGAGCCATACGCTATTGTCTGGCGAAGCCACAGTTGTTTGCCACCCAGTTGCGTGCCTTGCTCAGAGCAACTGTGCATGGTCATGTACGCATTCTTATTCCCATGATCGCGCACATGCACGAAGTGCGAGCGGTACACCAGGCTATCGAAGCAGCTTGCCGCGAACTTGAGGTCCGTGGCGTACCTTATTCACGCAACTTCTCGGTGGGCGCGATGGTGGAAATTCCCGCCATGGCGATCGCCATCGAGCCGTTTGTCGAGGCATTGGATTTTTTCTCGATCGGCACCAATGATCTGATCCAGTACACCCTTGCCATCGATCGAGGAGACGCCGACGTCTCTTCCTTGTACGACCCCATGCACCCCGCGGTGCTCCGGCTCATTGCCTATACCATCAATGCGGCGGAACGAGCGGGCAAACCGGTCGCTGTGTGCGGTGAGATGGCAGGAGACTCGAATGTCACCCGTATGCTGCTGGGATTGGGTCTCAAGGAGTTTTCCATGCACCCGCAACAGCTGCTGGACGTAAAGAAGGAGATCCGCCACGCGCACTCCAATGCGTTGCGGGTTAAAGTGGCAGCTGCCCTGAATAGGGCCGCCCGCATCGATCTGGAAGAACTGGCACGCTAGTAGGGTAGAAGCCGCAGGCTAGGCTGGGAAGCAGTGGCACGCCGGACCTAGAAGGCTCGCTAAAAAGAGAAAAGGCCGGGTAACCGGCCTTTTCTAATGCTGGCGAGCAGCGTTTTGGCTGATGCCGTTCAATGGTGATAAGCGTTCTCACCGTGGCAGGGAACGTCGAGTCCGGCACGTTCGACATCCGGGGACACGCGCAGACCGCATACCTTGTCAGCGATAAAGTAGGCCACCCATGCCACGATTGCAGACCATGCAATGGTGATCAGAATGCCTTCCAGCTGGATCCACAACTGCCAGCCCAGGCCTTCCATTGTTGCGGCGCCCGGGCCACCCAAAGCCTGGAAATTGAAGAGGCCGGTCAGCATGGCGCCCACAATGCCTGCTACGCCATGAATACCGAACACGTCCAGGCTGTCATCTGCATTCAGCATGCGCTTCAGGCCACTGACGCCCCATACGCAGAGCGCGCCCGACACGATACCGATGATGAGCGCGCCGCCAGGCCCGACCAGACCGGCTGCCGGAGTGACACCCACCAAGCCAGCGACCGCACCTGAAATGGCGCCCAGCAGTGAAGCATGACCCTTAATCATACGTTCCACCACGAGCCAGGCCAATACGCCGCCAGAGGTTGCCAACAGGGTATTGAAGAAGGCTAGAGCCATGGTACCGGAAGCGCCCAGTGCCGAGCCTGCGTTAAAGCCGAACCAGCCTACCCACAGCAGAGACGCACCAATCATGGCCATGGGCAGATTGTGCGGCTGCATCGCTTCCTTGCCGTGACCGAGGCGCTTGCCGACGACCCAGGCGCCGACCAGCGCGGCAACCCCAGCGTTAATGTGAACCACGGTGCCACCTGCGAAGTCGAGCGCACCACGTTCAAACAGCCAACCGCCTTCCGCCCAGACCATGTGCGCGATGGGCACGTAGGCCAGCGTCATCCATATGGCCGTGAAGACCAGCACTGCCGAATAACGCACGCGCTCGGCAAAGCCGCCGACGATCAGGGCGCAGGTAATCCCCGCGAACGTCGCCTGGAATGCGGCGAAGCTCAGTTCAGGAATGCTGCCGGACATCTCGAAGTTCTCGGCTGCAAGGTCTGCGATCCCAGAGAAAAGCACGCGGTCCAGACCACCGAAGAAAGCATTGCCCGACGTGAAAGCAAGAGAGTATCCGTAGATGAACCACAGCACCACGGCAAGCGTGAAGGTGGTGAGTACCTGCAGCAGTACCGACAGCACGTTCTTGGCTCGTACCAAGCCACCATAGAAGAGGGCGAGACCCGGAACCACCATCAACAACACCAGTAGCGTCGAAACGCTGACCCATGCCAAATCGGCCTTATCCATTATGTATCTCCAAAGGGGGGAATATCAGAGGGCGGCGGCGTCTTGTTCACCTGTGCGAATTCGCACAGCCTGTTCCAGCGGCATAACGAAGATCTTGCCGTCGCCGATCTTGCCGGTATGAGCGGCACTGCACAGTGCTTCCACAGCCTGTTCGACGAGCTCGTCTGAAAGGGCCAATTCGAGACGCAACTTAGGCAGGAAGTCGACCGTATATTCGGCGCCACGGTAGAGCTCTGTATGGCCTTTCTGACGGCCGAACCCTTTCACCTCCATTACCGTCATCCCCTGGATGCCGATGTCGGAAAGGGCCTCGCGGACTTCGTCCAGCTTAAATGGCTTAATAATGGCCACGACCAGCTTCATGTGCTTCTCCTTAAGATGAGCGAATTGCTTCACCAGGGAAGTCGCAACATGTGTGCCAGTTTTTTGTCACAGCGCGACACGTTCCAAAAGGGGCGGTTGGGCGTCCATGCACAAATTTGGTGCATGAATTGGTGCAGCATTCCAGACGGTGCACCATGGTGAACTGTGGTTTATTGAGCAGCGGGTGTAACAGTGTGGTGGCTTCGTCGCTTTATTGTTTCTGGAAGTGAACTGCTGCGTCTGTCGAATTAGGGTTAACCAGAGCTTTGGGTGGGCGGGATTCTGGGCGCGGCGCGTTCCCATGGAAAAAAGCGCGGAAATGTTGGCTTACATAGGTTTCCGTCCGTGAAGCGACGCGTCGATAGAATCGATTCATGGGTTGTTTGTAACAGCGAACTCAGCCCGAACCGCGATATGGCGTATTGCCTTTTTGCGAATCGAGTAGGAGAACACGATGAAAGTACGACGCACCCCTTATGCACTGGCCGCCGCGGCCCTGTCGCTTGGATTGATGGCAGCATGCTCTGATGAAGCCGATCAGCCGGCGAACGCCCCCGCTGACCAAGTCGCACCACCCCCGGCAAACGCGCCGATGGACTCTGCACCGAGCACCGGCACCCCTCCCGCCAGCTCTTCCACTCCGTCGACGACCGACCCCGCAACCTCGGGTTCAATGGGCGGCAGTACCGGAACTGGAACCATGGGAGGCAGCACAGGAACTGGAACAACCGGTTCCGGCTCTGGCGGCTAACTTCACCCAAGTATGCCAGTGCGACAATGTGCCGGCATGTCTTGTGCAAGTGGGATACGAAGCGGGCGCATGGCGCCCGTTTTTCTATACACTTATAGTCAGAGCATAGGGAGAAGCTTATGGTTAATCGCAATGAATGGGTCGAGGACTTTCAAAAGAACATTTCGGAGCTGATCGCCCGCAGCCCGGCCGGAGATATCGAACGCAATATCAAGGCTTTCATGTCACAGGCCTTTTCGCGGATGGATCTGGTGACTCGCGAAGAATTCGATATTCAGGCCCAGTTGTTGGAGCGAGCCATACAGCGCATCACCGCTTTGGAATCCCGCCTCGATCAGCTAGAAGGTCGTCATAGTCCGGTCGCCCGAGCGGCAGCCCCCATGGGTGAAGCTGTACCGCCCGTAGAACCTGCCGCGACAGATCCCGGGCTTCCCCGCGACCTGAATTAATCCTTTACCGTGCGGGTGGAATCCCGGCTGGAAATTTTGGTCCAGCACAAGTGCCCGCTGTAGCGGGCACTTGTCATACTGGCACCGTTTCTGTTTTCGGGTGCGTTGCCATGTCGTTGGCCGTATTGACCAGTCGCGCTCTGTATGGGTTTGAGGCACAGGCTGTCAAAGTCGAGGTTCACGTTGGTCCGGGCTTGCCCAATTTTCTGATTGTTGGGCTGCCAGATGCCGGTGTACGCGAGAGCCGGGAAAGAGTGCGCTCGGCCCTGGTTTCCAGGGGGTACGAGTTTCCCGCTGGTCGCATTACCGTCAACCTCGCCCCGGCTGATCTCCCAAAAGACTCTGGCCGTTTTGATTTGGCCATTGCCCTGGGCATTCTGCTCGCCTCGGGGCAGCTTAAGGTACCCGCGCTGGGCAATGCCGCGGCGCTGGAGATCCATGATATTGTCTTCGTCGGTGAGCTGTCGCTAACTGGTGAGTTGCGGGGCATCAAAGGGGGTTTGGCCATTGCCATGTCCGTGGCAAAAGAATCTCCCGGTATGCGTCTGATCATGCCGGAATCCAGCGCGGGTGTGGCGGCTCAGGTGCCCGGTATTACTGTTCACCCGGCTCAAACCCTGGAACATGTGGTCAAGCATCTGGCCGGTCTTGAGCTCTTGCCCCAAGCCAGTTCGGGGACGAATGCCACCCCGGCGGCGACGGCCTGTTTGTCTGAGGTGCACGGCCAGCAGGCCGGTCGCCGGGCTCTGGAAATCGCTGCCAGTGGCGGGCACAGCATGCTGATGTGCGGGCCACCTGGTGTCGGCAAAAGCATGCTGGCGCAACGGCTTCCTGGCTTGCTGCCACCCCTTCCTATCATGGAAAGTCTGGAAGTCGCCGCCTTACATGGGCTGGCCGGCCACGACGCGCCTCCCTCGCCAATTCCGCCTTTTCGCTCGCCCCATCATACGGCTTCTACGGCTGCCGTCATTGGTGGAGGAGGGTGGCCCCGCCCCGGGGAAGTCAGCCTGGCGCACCACGGTGTGCTGTTTCTCGACGAGATCCCAGAGTTTCATCGCCCGGTGCTTGAATCCTTACGGGAACCATTGGAGGCCGGGTGGGTGAGTATTGCCAGAGCGCGACTCAGTTGCAGCTTTCCCGCCCGCTTCCAGCTCATAGCCGCCATGAACCCATGTCCTTGTGGGTGGGCGGGGCACCCTCGTCGGGCCTGTTCTTGTACGCCCGCCAAGGTGGAGGCCTATCGGCGGCGACTGTCAGGCCCACTCATGGATCGTATCGATCTGCATGTGGCGCTGTCCTCACCGCAAGGAGGGTGGCTGAATGCATCGGCGGGTGAACCGTCGGACAAAGTCAGGGCCAGGGTTCTCGCTTGCAGAGAACGGCAGATGGTGAGGCAGGGCTGTGTAAACGCTCATCTTGATGTGGCGACGCTGCGCAGAGTCGTCGTGCTGGACCAGCAAGCTGCACGCGTGTTGGCCGATGCAAGTGAACGATGGTCGTGGTCGGCGCGAGTGGTGCACCGGCTCTTGAGGGTCGCACGAACACTGGCCGACATGCGGGCTGCTCATGACGTCGCCCTTGAAGATATTGCTGAAGCGCTACAATTTCGGCCGGCGTGGAGCAGCTGAGCTTGGAAGGTCCGAGCCGACTGTGTATTTCATTAGACAGCCACTTCGAAATAGTCATATAATCAAGAGCTTCGCCTCCTTTTTAAGGTCGCAGCGAAGAAACCAACAAGCAGACGCCAGGTCGTGGAAGAGTATTCAGTATGGTTTGAATGCCACCTGCGTATGCAGCGAATAGAGTTCTGTTATGCCCAAGATGAAAACCAAGAAAAGCGCCTCCAAGCGCTTTAAGGTTCGCGGAAGCGGGTCCATCAAGCGGGGTCAGGCGTTCAAGCGCCACATCCTTACCAAGAAGACGACCAAGAATAAGCGTCAACTGCGCGGTACAGCCGCAGTGCACGCGGCCGACGTCGCCTCTGTCAAGGCAATGATGCCTTTCGCTTGATTTACGGAGATCACACATGCCACGCGTAAAACGCGGCGTTACCGCCCACGCACGTCACAAGAAGGTTCTCAAGGCAGCCAAGGGTTACCGCGGTCGCCGCGGTAATGTCTTCCGGGTTGCCAAACAGGCAGTCATGAAGGCAGGTCAGTATGCCTATCGTGACCGCCGCAACAAGAAGCGCACCTTCCGCGCTCTCTGGATCACTCGTATCAATGCAGCTTGCCGCGAGCAAGGCGTCACCTACAGCGCTTTCATCGCAGGTACCAAGAAGGCTCAGATCGAGCTCGACCGCAAGGTTCTGGCCGACATGGCAGTGAACGACAAGGCAGGCTTTGCCGCTGTTGTCCAGCAGGCCAAGGCGGCTCTGGCTTCCTGATCAGCCGAGCAATTTTGATCCGCGAACGGGGCTCCAAGGGGCTCCGTTTGCATTTGGAAAGGCAAGAAATGACTACCCAGGTCGATGATCTGATCGTTCAGGCGAAAGAACAGTTCGCGCAAGCCCATGACGCCACGGCGCTTGAAAACGCGAAAGCCCGTTTTCTGGGCAAGCAAGGCGCACTGACTGCCTTGCTCAAAGGGCTGAGCTCCCTGGACCCGGAACGCAAGCGGGAAGAGGGTGCACGTATCAACCAGCTTAAGCAGCAGGTCGAAGCGCTGCTCAACGCTCGCCGTGCGGAACTCCAGCAGGCGGAGCTTGATCGCCGTCTGGCCGCTGAGACCATCGACGTCACTCTGCCTGGCCGTGGTCGTAGCTTCGGTGGCATTCATCCCGTGATCCAGGCTTGGCAGCGGGTGGAAGCCATCTTTCGCTCCATCGGTTTCGACGTGGCTGACGGCCCCGAAATCGAGAATGACTGGACTAACTTCACCGCTCTGAACAATCCCGAGAATCATCCTGCTCGTTCGATGCAGGACACGTTCTATGTGGATATGAACGATGATCAGGGCCTGCCGCTTTTGCTGCGCACTCACACCAGCCCCATGCAAGTGCGTTACGCCCGCATGAACAAACCGCCCATCAAGGTGATTGCGCCGGGCCGCACTTATCGGGTGGACAGTGATGCGACGCACTCACCCATGTTCCATCAGGTCGAGGGTCTCTGGATCGCCGAGGACATCTCCTTTGCCGACCTGAAGGGCGTTTACACAGATTTCCTGCGGGCTTTCTTTGAAACAGACGACCTCTGCGTCCGTTTCCGCCCGTCTTTCTTCCCCTTCACGGAACCTTCCGCCGAAATCGACATGATGTTCACTTCCGGTCCGAACCAGGGTCGGTGGCTCGAGATTTCCGGTTCCGGTCAGGTGCACCCTCAGGTGGTGCGCAACTTCGGCCTCGACCCGGAGCGTTATATTGGCTTCGCATTCGGTTCTGGCCTCGAACGTCTGGCCATGCTGCGCTACGGTGTGAACGACCTGCGTCAGTTTTTCGAAGGCGACCTGCGCTTCCTGCGTCAGTTCAACCGCTGAAACGGCGCCAACACAGCGTGTCACGCACACCTTCTTCGATCGCCTGAATTACCCGAGAGCATCATGTTATTTCCAGAATCCTGGCTTCGCAGCTACGTCAATCCCGGTCTCGATACCGAGGAGCTCGCCCATCGCCTGACCATGGCTGGGCTGGAAGTTGAAGAAACCGCGAGTGTCGCGCCGGCTTTCTCCGGCGTGGTGGTCGCTCATATCGTCGATGTGCAGCCTCATCCAAACGCTGACCGCCTGCGCGTCTGCCAGGTAGATGATGGCAGCGGTTCCAACTTGCAGATAGTCTGTGGTGCCCCCAATGCAGCCACAGGCCTGAAAGTACCCCTGGCTAGGTTGGGCGCTGAACTGCCCGGTGGCATGAAGATCGGGCCGGTGAAGATGCGTGGCGTGGAATCCCGCGGAATGTTGTGTTCCGCGCGCGAGCTCGGATTGTCGCAGGACCACGCTGGCCTGCTGGAGCTGCCCTCCGAGGCACCCGTGGGCGAGAATATCCGCGCGTATCTTGAGCTTGACGACACCGTCTTCACACTGAAGCTGACGCCCAATCGCGCCGACTGCCTGTCCATTCGGGGCGTGGCGCGTGAGGTGGCGGCTCTGACTGGCGCGCCAATGGCGAATCCCACATTCGAGCCTGTCGTTCCAACCCTCCAGGACCGCCTGCCGGTCACGGTAGAGGCGCCTGATCTGTGCGGCCGCTTTGCTGGGCGTGTCATCCGCGGCGTGAATGCCAAGGCACCGACGCCAGACTGGATGAAGAAGAAGTTGGAACGCGCCGGTCAACGCTCCATTTCTGCTCTGGTGGACATCTCCAACTATGTGATGCTGGAGCTGGGTCGCCCCACCCACGTTTTCGATATTCAGCGAATTCAGCAAGGGCTGACCGTACGCTGGGCGCGCGCGGGCGAAAAGCTGGAACTGCTCAGCGGGCAGGTGGTGGAGCTTCAACCCGATGTCGGTGTGATTGCGGCCGGAGACGTCGTGGAAAGCATGGCGGGCATTATGGGTGGCGAAGCCACGGCCGTAACCCTGGATACCACCGATATCTATCTGGAAGGTGCGTTCTGGTGGCCGGAAGCCATCATGGGCCGTGCGCGGCGCTACAAATTCAGCTCGGAGGCCAGCCATCGCTTTGAGCGAGGGGTGGATTTCGAACATGTGACCGAAGACCTTGAGTACATGACCCGGCTCATCGTCGATATTTGTGGCGGGGAAGTTGGCCCACTCGACGACCAGGTCATTGCTCTGCCTGAACGCAAGCCCGTACGCATGCGCCTGGAGCGCTGCCGTCGCGTGCTCGGTCTGCCACTTGAGAAAGGCGAAGTCGGAGATATTTTTTCACGCTTGGGCCTGGCTTTCCGCGTCGAAGACGATGTGTTCATCGTGGAGCCGCCGAGCTACCGATTCGATCTTGTCATCGAAGAGGATCTCATCGAGGAAGTCGCCCGCATCTATGGCTTTGAGCGCATTCCGGACCAACCTCCGCGCGCGCGAGCGCAAATGCGCGTTACGCCCGAGACACTGCGCGGACCTCATGAGCTGCGTCACCGCGTGGCCGCGCTCGATTACCAGGAAGTCATCAACTTTTCCTTCGTCGAAGAGGAATGGGAACGTGACTACGCTGGCGAGACCAATCCCATTCGACTGCTTAATCCCATTGCCAGTCACCTGGCCGTCATGCGCACCACACTGATTGGTGGGTTGGTGGCCAATATTGCCCATAATATGCGTCACCGTCAGAGCAGGGTGCGGGTGTTCGAGCTGGGACGCGTCTTCAAACGCGATCCGGAAGTCCGTGACGGCGCGCTGAGCGTTGCAGGTGTAGAGCAGCCCTTGCGTCTGGCCGCTGCGGCGTGGGGGCCCGCTCTGGAGGAACAGTGGGGTGTTCCCACGCGCGCCGTGGATTTCTACGATGTAAAGGCCGACTTGGAAGCCCTATTGGGCAAGCGGGCAGCACGGTTGCAATATCACCCTGACGTGCATCCGGCCCTGCACCCGGGCCGTAGTGCACGACTTGAACTAGATGGCCGCACCATTGGCTGGTTGGGAGAATTGCACCCACGGTGGGTGCAGAAGGCTGAGATCGGCCAAGCACCCGTTGTCTTCGAGGTCGATGTCGAAGCGATATCACAGGGTAGCCTGCCCGAGCTGCGAACACTTTCGCGGCAACCCGTGGTCATTCGCGACTTGGCCGTCTGGGTGGACGCCTCGGTGAGCTACCAGCAATTGCTGAAAACGCTCAAGCACACCGTGGAATCTAATGCTAACCTAAATGTAGTGCGTGACATTCGTCTCTTCGACCTCTGGCGTGACAAGTCTAGCGCCACCGAGGAAAAGAGTCTCGCATTCCGTTTCTGGCTGCAGAACCCTGAGGCCACGCTGGATGACGCCACCGTTGATGAATGCATGTCGGTTTTGCTGCGTGCCCTTGAGGCCGAACACGGTGCGCGACAGCGCGCCTGAGTCTGGCATATGGAAAGTTTACCCATGACAGTAGAGCGTACACTCACCAAGGCCGAACTCGCTGAACTGCTGTTTGAACGCGTAGGCTTGAATAAGCGCGAGGCGAAGGATATCGTGGACACCTTTTTTGAAGAGATCCGCGATGCACTGGCCCGGGGAACGGAAGTGAAATTGTCCGGTTTCGGCAACTTCCAGGTCCGCGACAAACCGCCGCGCCCCGGCCGCAATCCCAAGACGGGCGAGGTCATTCCCATTGCGGCGCGGCGCGTGGTAACGTTCCATGCCAGCCAGAAACTCAAGAGCGCAGTCGAACAGGAAGGCCCCCCGGTCCTCGAGTCCTGATTCGGTCTATCAACGATAAGTGGTTCCAAATCAGCCCATGAGCACGAGTGAAACTTCTGCAAACTTGCCTCCCATCCCTGCCAAACGGTATTTCACGATTGGCGAAGTGAGTGAACTATGCTGCGTGAAGCCGCATGTCTTGCGTTACTGGGAGCAAGAATTCACTCAGCTTAAGCCTTTGAAGCGGCGAGGTAACAGGCGCTATTACCAGCATCACGAAGTGCTGCTGATCCGCCGCATTCGGCATTTGCTTTATGAAGAGGGCTTCACCATCAGTGGGGCTCGCAATCGTCTGGGTGATGGCGACCGCACGCCGTTCGATCCCGACGCGGCAGTTCGGCTGACTGCGAACGAGCTCCAGACGCTGAGGGCCGACCTCACCGATATACGCGAGAAACTTGCTGTCGCCCTGAAAGAATCGGAGGCTGCTCAGTCTGCGTCAGGGCAGTTCCAGCTGGCACCTTAAGCGTGTCGGAATTACCCAAATTGCATCGGCCCCTTCCGCAAGGAAGGGGCCGGTTGCTATGGCGTTCACGTATCTGGCACCAGCGAACTATTTTGCTTTTCCTACAGCCTGACTGATAGAGATCTGGCAGGACATCTTGTCTGGCACCGCGTCTTATCGAATGGTGCCACTTGTTGCCGAGGGCGAGCTGCCCGATGACGTGGACCCTATGCTGCGACCTTGCTCACTCGGCGCAGCAGCCGCTTCAGAGCCAAATACAGTCATTTGGCCGATAAAGAGTATCGGGCCATTAGGCGAGCCCTTGGCGGCGTCCTCATCTGTTTCAAGCGTGATCTCGAACAGCTGGTCGTCTGATATGGATCCCAACTGCGCCGCCGGGACCTGCACCGGCTGGTTTGGATCGATCCGCCCCAGCAAGCGCGCCTGCGGAATACGTGCGCTGCGAGTCCAGAGCAGGGTCTGAGAGCCGGCAGGTACTTCCGTATGCACGAGCGGGCGCATCATGAGGTCGCCTTCAGGCCCCAGCGTCGCGGTCCAGCCTGGTGTGCTGCTGGTGCCAGGCGCCTGCAAAATCGCCGCTCGTGTGGGTGCCACCTTGACTACCTGGACAGGCGGAGGCGGTGGTTCGCCCGGCAGCATGAAGCCCACCAATGCGGCCGCAGACGCGGCAACGCCGATAAGACGCCAGAGCCAGAGCTTGCGGACCAAACGTTTGGTGTCCGCGGGAACAGTGTGCGCAGGCGTGCTTGCTTCGCGCCTTGATGGCGCTCCCGGCTTCCCAGCGTCGATAGCACGCTCGAGGTTCGTCTCGGTATCTTCGGAGACATTTATGGGGGCTGGTTGCACAGCCGGTATGTCGTGTTCGGAGGGTCTGTCCGCGCCGCTACCCTGCATGGGTGGCGTACGGAGCTCAGGCTCTGCACGTAGAGCAGCCGGTTTAGCCGGTTTCGCTTTTGGTGTCGCTGGACTGCCGGGACTGACGCCGCGGGTGAATTTGCCCGCCTCTGGATTTTGGGGGGGGGCCGATGGCTGACGCAACAATTGCGGCTGCGGAGGGGGCTGGAAGGCGGGCGGGGGCCCAATGCCCAGCGTGCGTTGCAGACGCTCCCGCAAAGCAGCGGGTGGCGCGGCGGGTGGCAAGGCATCCACCAAGGCGAGTAGTTCGTTTTCCCAGGACAGTGCCTGTTCCAGCGCGTAATCGTCCTTGCTTAACAGTACATGTACGGGCGGGCGTTCATCCGGCGTCAGAAGACCGCAGACGTACTCTCCGACCGCCAGGCTGATATCCGAGCCCGGAATAGGGGACATTGAATTCTTCATAGAGAGACTTCGTGAAGACCTGAGCGGACTGCCTCGCGCAGCTGCGCTTCATCCCGCTTCAGCCAGACGGCGAGCCGGCTGTAATCAGCACCATGTAGATAGGCGTGCGCCACAGCCTGGAAGGCCGTCGGGTCTTCCAACTGCGCAAGTGCAGCCACCTTCCCGCGCAACGCGAGGGCATTTGGGAGGGTGGGTGCCTGCAAGGTGGGCACGGTGTTGCTGCGCATGCGTCGCCCATTCGCGACGTGTCGCAAAACGCTGTATATCCATGGCCGGGCGGGCCCCATGGACACATCGTATTGGTCGGCATTACGCCAGATCAGCGTGAGGGCGTCGTGCAGCAACCCTTCCGGGTCGCCGGGCAGCAACTGTCTACACAATGCCAGCATGTGGGGTGCTTCGTGATCGTATAGGCGATGAAATGCAGCTTGATCTCCCTTGGCGCAGGCGATCAGTGCGGCGGCATGGTCAAACTGGGCGGCTTGCATTGCTTCTCCGCTTGAGACCCGCTGAGCGGGCGAAAACGCTATTGTAGGGGTTCCGGGTGCGGCAAAAAGGGTACCATCGCACGATATAGAAAACTTAATGTGTAGAGGAGAAACGGTGCCGATGAAGACCATTGAATATTTTTTTTCACCCCCCTCGCCCTGGTCGTACTTGGGGCATCAGCGTCTACTGGAAATGGCAGCTCAATACGGTGCGACGGTGCAGCCCCGGCCCTTCGCACTGACTTCAGAGATCTTCCCGATATCTGGAGGGCTACCTCTGAACGAGCGCCCGCCACAACGGCAAGCTTATCGCCTCATTGAACTCAAGCGCTGGTCGGAGTTCCGCAATTTACCTCTGAACGTGCATCCGCGATTCTTTCCGGTCACCGATGTAGACCGCTCGTCTCTGATGTTGTGTGCAGCGATTTTGAAACACGGTAACGAGGCCGGTTTGCGTCTGGCAGCTGCCCAATTCCGTGCCGTATGGGTCGAGGAACGTGATATCGCCGATCAGCAGACCTTGATCGACATCGCGCAAGGATGCGGTCTTGATGGGGTTGCGCTTTGGGATGCACGAGAAGAGGGGCGTTCCCTCTACGCAGAGAATACTGAGCAGGCCAGGCGCCTGCAGGTGTTTGGTGCTCCCTGGTATGTATACGAGGGAGAGCCGTTTTGGGGCCAGGACCGGCTAGATTTTCTGGAGCGAGCCCTGGCCGGCTAGTGCAATCCCCGGAGTTGGGGCGCCCGGCACAGGGGCAGGCCGGGCGAAAATGCCCCGTGCTGCCGGGCGGATTGGCGGCGAGAATCAGGATTTCTCTATTCCGGCCTTTTGGATGATCTCGCCCCATTTTTTCGTTTCTTCTTCCTGGAAGGTAGCAAGTTCTTCTGGGGTCGAGGTGACCGGGGCGGTGCCAGTCTGGTTGTAGAACTGTTGTGCCGAGGGTCGCTTGACGGCTTCAGTCAAGAGTTCGTGCAGTTTTTTCACAACCGGTTCAGGTGTGCCCGCCGGAACGTAGGCGGCAAACCAGTAACCCATTTCATAGCCGGGCACGCCGGCTTCCGCAATAGTGGGCACATCTGGGGCGAGGGGAGACCTTTCGGGCGTGGTGACTCCCAACGCTCGCAATGAACCGCTTTTCACCTGCGGCAGACCGGTAGCCATATCGCTGATCATCATGGTTATCTGCTTGCCGAGCAAGTCAGTGATGGCCATGGGGTTGCTCTTGTAGGGAACGTGCAGCAATTCAATTCCGGCCATTTGCTGAAGGAGTTCACCCGCTACGCGACTGCTGGAACTGCCGCTGCCGAAGGAAAGCTTGCCGGGGTTCTCCTTAGCAATCCGGATGAAGTCTTCAACGTTCTTCCCCTCAAAGGAAGGATGGACCACCATGATCTGTCCGCCAGTACCCAGCAGGGTGATGGGCTGAAAATCCTTCACCGGGTCGTAATTCAGCGTCTTGTAAAGGTGAGGATTGGCCGATTGGCTGGTATTGGTGGTGATCAGTACCCGATAACCATCTGGCTGGGCCCGTGCGACGTCGGTGGCTCCGATCATGGCGCTGGCACCAGGCTTGTTGTCGACCACAACCGAAACACCTGCAACGTCGGTCACGCCTTGGGCTAAGGCGCGGGCGAGCTGGTCAGTCGCGCTGCCGGCACTAAATGGAACCACAAAGGTAATTGGGTTGGCCGGAAAATCTTGGGCAAGGGTGGCTGTGGGGGCCAGCCAGGGCAGGGTGGTCAAGCATGCGGCAAGCATCAGCTTGCGACGGGTAAAAGATGTTTTCTTTATTGTCATGACGTTCTCCTCTCAAAAGTGCGGAATGTCGGGCAGTGTTGCCTCGATTTCTTTTTCGACCTGTACGGGGAAGTCCAGCAGGAAAAAGGACAGCGCCTTGCCGTGGCTGTCCAGGTTGAGTGCATCGTTGACGCCACCGTCAAGAATGCCTTCAATTACGAAATTCATGGCTCCAATTGACGGCAACGCGTAGCGGGTCACACGTTGTGGCCGGCGATCAGCAAACCATCGCGCTACCGCTTCTTCAGTCAGCTGGCGCTCAATGATGGGGAATAGCTGGTCACTCCAGGCGATGATGCTGATGTTTGAGATATTGCCTTTGTCACCGGTGCGTCCATGTGCCAGCCGATACAGCGGAACCTCGACCAGGGTGTTGCTTGTTTTTTCGGGATTTGTCATGCCAGAAAGCTCCAGGAAGCCGGGGCAAGTTCGCGTGGAATCAGGGCCGATACACTGTTCAGACGTGGTTTCAGCGACGTGCGCACACCACCGCCTCCCGCTGGTCCACAGGTATACAGGGCGTTCATCTCCTTGAGCAGCTTCTCTGCAATGTGGCGGTCATCGTGTACGGCGGCCACACGCAAGCGGATATCCCGGCTCGCTGAGGGGGGGTGAGCGTCGAGCATAGACCCGGCGTCGTCTGCAAATACGCTGATGGAACCGATCAAGTCGACCCTCATGCGTAGTTCCGGGCCAAGGCGTTTGCGCAAAATGTCGGCTGCCAGCCTTGCGCGGGCCTCCGCCTGAACGCCGGCGTAGGAGATCTCCGCCTCAGCCAACCAACCGCCTCGCATGAAGGCGTTCACTTTCAGCTGTTCTGGCCGTGGCCAGCCACGTATGCCGCGAACCTGAACTCGATCGCCACCCAAGTCTTGCACTTCTACCTGGCTGATGTCCGCCGTCACGTCGGGAGTGAGATAGGCCGCCGGGTTGTGAACTTCATAAAGCAGCTGTTCTTTCACTGTTCGTGCATTCACCAGACCGCCGGTTCCCGCTGGTTTGCTGATGGTGATCTGGCCGTCTTTGGTGATCTCCGCAAGGGGGAAACCGAGATCATGCATCCCGGGAATGTCCTTCAGCCCTGGAACGGCGAAGTAGCCTCCGGTAACCTGAGTCCCGCATTCCAGCAGGTGGCCAGCCATGGTCGCGATGGCCAGACTCTGCCAATCATTCGCGCCCCAGCCGAAATGCGCCCTGGCCGGGCCGACTACTAAAGATGGGTCTGACACACGGCCGGCTACCGCAACATCAGCTCCCGCCTGCAGCGCCTGAGCGATTTCTTCTGCTCCCTGATAGGCGTTGATGCAGACAATGCGGTTCGAGTCTATTTCGCCAGGCAACTCCCGGGACAAATGCTCCATTACATCAGGGCCTTCGAGCCGATCACCAGCGAGCACGGCAATGCGCGGAGCACGTAAGCCCATTTCCCTGGCAAGGCGAGCGATGTGGCGCGCTGCCGATGGCGGGTTCGCCTGACCGAAATTGCTGACAATACTGATGTTGTGGTGAAGGCAATCAGCCAGACAGGGGCGCAACATGTCTTCCAGTAAAGGCTCATAGCCGGCGTCAGGATCGCGATTGCGCGTCAATTGCGCAAGGGCTAGCGTGCGCTCCGCCAGCGTCTCGAAAATCAGGGTGTGGCCACCCGAATCGATCAGGCTCTTGACTACCGGCCCCACGCCGTCGACGCGGTCTCCCGAGAACCCTGCTGCGCAGCCTATCTTGAACGTCTCCATTCCTGCGGTGCTCCCCAAAACTGAGACTTGAGATTACGATGCGTGCATTGATAAGGGAAATATAAAATAACGATCAATTGATAAACGATCTCTATGAATCTCTCTGCTCGCCAACTCAAAGCGTTTCTCATGCTGGCCGAGGAGCGTCATTTCACACGGGCAGCTCAGCGCAGCCACCTCACTCAACCGGCTTTCAGTGCGGTCATACAGTCCTTGGAAGAGGCACTCGGTGTTCGCTTGTTCGACCGCTCCACCAGGCGGGTAGAGCTGACCCCCGAGGGCTGGCACTTTTACCGTTCAGCGCCGCGGCTTCTAAATGACATCGAAGCCTTGGTTGGAGAAATGCGGGAGCTCGTCTCAAAACGCCGGGGCAAGGTGGCAGTGGCTGCCCTACCCAGCCTGGCGGCCGGTTGGTTGCCGAGAATTTATGCCAAGTTTTCCGCCCTGTACCCTGGGGTGCAGTTGACACTGCACGACGCTTTGCTGGAGCCATGCTTGGTGCAAGTCCGCGAGGGAGAAGTGGATATGGCGATCGCAGCGTTAGGCCGCGACATGAGCGGGCTCGAAACTGAGTCGCTGTGTGAGGACCGCTTCTATCTGATCTGCCGGGGTGATCACCGTCTCGCTAACGAGCCGGAAGTGGATCTGACCATGCTGGAAAATGAGGGGCTAATCCACCTTGGAAGGGGCAGCAGCATCCGTCAAAGTCTGATGGCGCAGACAGATCTTTCCAAGCTGCGCACGACGCTGGAAGTGGATCATTTGGCGACCGTCACGGGTCTGATTCTCGCCGGCCTGGGGGTGAGCCTGGTTCCCGGGATGACATTGTTCCACTTTCGTCACCCACAGCTACGCATTGTGCCGCTGTCCCGCCACAGCGAAATCCGCCGCAAGCTCTACCTGGTGCGCCGAGCCAATCGGAGCCTGTCTCAGGCGGCAGCAGCGTTCCATGAGCTGGTGATGCGGGAGCGGAGTTCCCTCGGGCCAGGCGATCAAATGGACATCCGCGAGATGAGTTAATGACGCGCCACACTCGCTGCCCCTCAGCGCCTTTCTTTCAGGGAAAACGCTTGTTGTTTTTGCGCATATAGGACTGAAATGGTACTATATGGTTTCACACAAACAGGGAGTGCAAGCAGGAATGCTGCGCGTCAGCAAAATCATCGATTACGGTACCTTGGTACTGACCCACATGGCGGCAGACCCGGAAAGGGTATACAGCGCGGCCGACTTGGCTGCATCGTTGGGCCTGGGCCAGCCGGTGGTGAGCAAGGTGCTGAAGACGCTTACGCAGCGTGAAATCCTCAAGAGCACACGCGGCGCGCGTGGTGGCTATGCGCTAGGCAAAGCGGCGGAAGAAATCAGCATCGCGGACATTATAGACGCTTTGGATGAACAACCCTTCGGCCTCACAGAATGTACGGCCACACCGGGCAGCTGCAGCGTCGAATCTGAATGCAATATCCGCAGCAATTGGCACCGGATCAACGCCATTGTGCGACGGACCCTGGAACAGGTTTCCGTAGCTGACATGGTCACTCCCAGCACACCCATTGAATTCATACCCGGCCGACGATCCCCATCGAAACCGCCGGCCAACGTCACGGCGGCATGCCCTTCGACATGGAGTTTCTCTGAATGAGCAGTAGCGTAACCGACCCTATCGACTCCTTCCTGGATCGGGAGTATTCGGCGGGTTTTGTGACAGATATTGAATCTGTCACCTTCCCACCGGGCCTGAACGAAGAAACCATACGCAAGCTTTCCGCAATCAAGGGGGAGCCCGAATTCCTGCTCGAATGGCGGCTCGCAGCGTATCGGAAATGGCTGGAAATGACACC
>JAJUJD010000209.1 GCA_029267315.1 Alcaligenaceae bacterium | reverse complement strand
GTGTACGAACTGCTGCCGGAAAGCCAGCAAACCGTCGCGCTCGAGCGCCCCAAAGTCGCCGCTCATGGTGATATCGCGTGCAATATCGCCATGCAGCTGGCCAAGCCAGCGCGGCGTAACCCGCGCGAGCTTGCTCAGCAGATCGTCGACAAGCTGAAGGCCAACCCTGCGGTTGGCGAACTGATCGCAGACATCGAAATTGCCGGCCCCGGCTTCATCAATTTCCGCCTTGCGCCCGCCGCTCACCAGGCGGTATTGCGTTCGATTGCCGAGGAAGGCGAACACTATGGCCACGCCGCGCCCAGCGGCAAGAAAGTCATGGTGGAGTTCGTTTCGGCCAACCCCACGGGCCCGCTGCACGTGGGTCATGCCCGCCAGGCGGCTCTGGGCGACGCCCTTTGCCGGCTGTTCACGGCCCAGGGCTACGACGTTCTGCGCGAGTTCTATTACAACGATGCAGGCAACCAGATCGACAATCTGGCGATCAGCGTGCAGGCACGCGCGCGTGGCATAGAACCCGATTCTCCAGATTTCCCCGCCGACGGTTACAAAGGCGACTACATCCTCGATATCGCTCGCGACTTCCTGGCAGGTGCAAGCGTTGAAGCCGCCGATGGCCGCTCGGTCACTGCCAGCCGCAACATCGACAGCCTGGAAGACATCCGCGCCTTTGCCGTGGCCTATCTGCGCCGCGAGCAGGATCTCGACCTGCAGGCTTTCAACCTGAAGTTCGATAACTTCTACCTGGAAAGCTCGCTCTATACCTCGGGCCGGGTGGAAGAAACCGTCAAGAAACTGATCGAGTCCGGTCACACATACGAACACGAAGGCGCATTGTGGTTGCGTACCACAGAGCTGGGTACCGGTGACGACAAGGACCGCGTCATGCGCAAGACGGACGGCGGTTACACCTACTTCGTGCCGGACGTCGCCTACCATGTCGCCAAGTGGGAACGCGGTTATCACCACGCCATCAATATTCAGGGCAGCGACCATCATGGCACCGTGGCACGCGTGCGCGCCGGTCTGCAGGCGCTGGACATGGGCATTCCAAAGGATTACCCGGCCTACATCCTGCACAAAATGGTCAAGGTGGTGCGCGATGGCGCGGAGGTCAAAATCTCCAAGCGTGCCGGCAGCTACGTGACCATGCGCGATCTCATCGACTGGGTCGGGCAAGATGCGGTGCGGTACTTCCTGATTCAGCGCCGCGCCGATTCCGAGTTCGTCTTCGACGTCGACCTTGCTTTGTCCAAGAGTGACGAGAACCCGGTGTACTACATCCAGTACGCCCACGCGCGGATCTGCTCGATTCTGGCCCAGTCGCCCGAACTGCGCGACAGCCTGGCAACGGCAGACCCCGCCCCGCTGACAGCACCAACGGAATTCGCGCTTATGCGACGCCTCGCCGAGTTCCCCAATACGCTGGCACTGGCGGCGCAGGAACTTGCCCCGCATCAACTGGCGTTCTGGCTGCGAGACTGCGCTGCCGACTTCCACGCCTGGTATAACGCGGAACGTGTATTAGTGGGCGATAACGCGCTCAAACTGGCGCGCCTGCGCCTGGCCGACGCCACGCGCCGCGTCCTCGCCAACGGGCTCAACCTGCTCGGCGTTTCTGCACCTGAACGGATGTAATTGACTGATGGCCACCAAGCGACGTTCCTCCAAATCCAACAAAAGCGGAGGCGTCACGCTCTACGGCGTGGTGCTCGGGCTGCTGCTGGGTCTGGCTGCCGCGGTGGCGGTCGCCCTGTTCGTCACACAGGTACCCATGCCGTTCTCCGACAAGGCCAGCCGCAGCGCTCCCAAGGTGTTATTGCCCGACGTTCGGGACGCGCCAGATCCCAACATCGGGTTGCACGGTCGGAGCGCACCCGCCGTGCCGGGCACAGGTTTACCAGGAACCACTGGCCCTGGGGCCGGCGCACCGGGAACGACGGTGCCGGGAACGGGTGTCACGCCTTCTGGCGTTCCACCGACCGCCGGCCAGACGCCCGGTAGGCCTGAGGCCGGCACCGACGACCTCGGCAACCTGATCGCCCGCCTGGGACAGGAAACTCCCCGGGTGGATAACCAAGTGTCGGCACCCAAACAGGTGGCCACTCCTTCGCCGCCCACCGCAGCGCCGGCACCCTCTGTCGCCGGCGGCAAGCAGGGCACGTATTACCTGCAAGCAGGTGCCTTCCGGGGCGCGGACGATGCAGAAGCCATGCGGGCCCGGGTGCTAATGCTCGGTCTGTCCGCCCATGTCGAGGCCGCCAACGTGAATGGTTCCACCATACACAGGGTTAGGGTGGGGCCTTTCAAAGGGCTGGACGACATGAACCAGGCCCGCAGCCGCCTGGGTGGCGAAAAGATTGAAACATCGGTTGTGCGCCAATAGCGGGGCGCGAAGGGAACCTGTACGGCCCGCCACAGTCTTAACTCTTTTGAACTCAGGAAGCTGACCCACCATGTTGCTCAAGCCACTGTTTCTCCGCACCCTCGCTGCTGTCTCCTTGGGAGCCGGCCTTGCCTTCTCGCCCTTGGGCCACGCCCAGGCTGCTGAATCCACCCACATCACGATTCAGCCGGCCCAACCCTCAGATACGGCCGGCAAGGTGGAAGTGCTTGAGTTCTTCGCCTATACCTGCCCACACTGCGCAACCATGGAGCCCATGGTGGAAAAATGGTCGCAGTCTCTGCCCGATAACGTCGTGCTCAAGCGTGTCCCGGTCGCCTTCAACGCCGGCATGGCCGACTTGCAAAAGCTGTATTACAGCTTGGAAGCCATGGACCGCCTCGACCTGCACGGCAAGGTATTCAACGCCATTCATCGCGAACGCAAGCGAATCACCAACTTCAAGGCCATGGCGGACTGGGCCGAGGAACAGGGCGTGGACCGCAAACAGTTCGAAGCGGCCTTCAAGTCATTCGGGGTGAACAACAAGGTATCTCGCGCCAACGAGCTGGCCAACATTTACAAGATTGAAGGCACACCCAGCCTGGCCGTTGGCGGCCGCTACGTTACATCGCCGTCCATGACAGGCACTTATGACGGGGCCATTCTGGAAGCGCAAAAGCTGCTGGACGGCATCCTGGCCGGGAAATAAGTCTTCGCACAGCTGACTTTTCCGCACCATTCAGCCCGCATGCAAGCGGGCTGTTTCATTTGTGAGTCAGGCCGCCGCTTGCAAGGCGTTTTCCAGATCGGCAATGAGATCGGCTGGTGATTCCAAACCAATGTGCAGCCGTACGATGGCGTGAGCATCGTTGGGCCAATAGCTGTGACCCTTGAGCGACGCCGGATCAACGAGCTGAACCAGGCTTTCGAAACCGCCCCAAGAGTAGCCGATACCAAACAGCGTCAAGGCATTGACGAAACGGCGTGCGGCTGCATGGTCGAACTTGAGTGCGACCGACAACATGCCGTTGGAGCCGCTGCAGTCACGCTTCCACAGGGCATGGCCGGGGTCTTGAGGCCAGGCGGGGTGGTAAATGCGAGCCACTTCGGGTCGCCCAGCCAGATACTCGCACACAGCCATGGCATTGCTGGCGCTTTCACGCATGCGAATCGGCAGTGTGCGCACGCCGCGAAGAGCCAGCCAGGCATCATCGGCACTGACATGCAGTCCTAGCGCGTAGTGCGTATCGGCCACCTTTTTGCCCAGCTCGGCATCCTTCACCACCACAGCACCCAGCATGAGGTCGGAATGCCCACCCACGTACTTGGTGCCGGCCACCACGCTGACATCTGCCCCCAGGGCGAGGGGCTGGTAGATATAGCCCGAACCCCAGGTGTTATCCACCACCATGATCAGGCCATGTTCCTTGGCATATTGCGCCAGCGCGGGCAGGTCTAGCATTTCGAACAACAGGGAACCCGGAGACTCCACATAAAGCATGCGGGTCTCGGGGCGTCGCTGGGCTTCAAAGGCCTGTACAGTTCCGCCGCAATAGCTGACCGAGACACCAAAGCGCTTCAACACCGAGCCGTCGAGCGTGTGCACGGGACCGTAAGCGCAGTCGGCCACCAACACGTGATCACCCGACTGTAGCAAGGCCATCATCGCCAGAGTGATGGCCGCCATGCCGGAGGGCGCCAGGATGGTGCGTGTACCGCCTTCCAGCTTGCAGAAGACGTCTTCCAGCGCGGCGTGCGTGTCCATGCCCACCCGACCATAAGTGACCACTCGTTCGCCGCGCGCACGCCCCGCATGGGCGGCATCCAGTGCGTCCAGGTCGCGGAAGCGCACAGTGCTGGTTCGCATGGAAGGAATGGCTACCGGTGCGGCGCCGGTTCTGGAATCGAACTCGGCCAAGCCGGTATGCTGTAGCAGGGTGTCAAGATGCGCGGAACTCGATTCAGCCATATTGCAATGC
>JAJUJD010000046.1 GCA_029267315.1 Alcaligenaceae bacterium | reverse complement strand
GTGCTCTGTACCGTGGCGGGCAGATCGTGGAGGCGGGCTGCTGGGCGCATGCCCGGCGCAAATTCTATGACCTGTTCAAGCATGAGCCTTCGCCCATCGCACAAGAGGCATTAGCCCGCATTGGCGCCTTGTACGCTATTGAACGGGAGATCCGAGGTTGTGCCGTGGCGCTTCGCCAATCGGCTCGCCAACAGCAGGCCGCGCCGCTGCTGGTCAGTCTAAAGGACTGGCTGGAGCAAGTGCTCGCGACGGTCTCGGTTAAATCCGAACTGGCCAAGGCGATCAAATATACGCTCGGGCATTGGGCGGCACTGACCCGTTATTGCAATGATGGACGCATCGAGATCGACAACAATACGGCCGAGCGCTCGATCCGCCCGTTGGTTCTTGGCCGGCGTAATTATTTATTTGCCGGCTCCGATGGCGGTGGGCACAGTGCGGCGGTAATCTATAGCTTGATCAGCACGGCGCGGCTCAACGACGTGGAGCCCTTCGCCTATCTGCGCGCCGTGTTCGAGCGAATCGCTGATCATCCAATCAATCAAATCGAAGAGCTGTTGCCGTGGCGTCTGGACCTGCAAAACGAAAGCCTGCCCAAGGCGGCGTAAGTACCTCTGATCATCGGCATATTGATGCCCTGATCAAGGGTAAGGGCCATGTCATGATTGGGGCGATCCAGCCGGTGCGTAATGCCGCAGTCGCCTATGACGGCAAACAAGCCGTGGCCATGCTACGTTACCGGCCAAATGAACCTCTGAGCTCAATCTTAAAGCGCCTTGATACCGCCATTGCCACCGCGCAAGCCAGCGGCGAGCGTGTCGATGAATGGAATCAGCCTGGCGTGAACTGGACCTAAGCTATCTAGGTCGTCAAGACGGCCTTGGAATGACGCTTACAGCCGTGGCGCGAATAGTACGACCAAAGTCACTGCTCTTGAGAAACCAAAAAAGGGCGCCCGAAGTGAGCAACATCGTGATGAAGGCGAACAGGATGCTGGTGTATGAATCAATTCCATACCACGACAGCACGAGCACGATGAACATGCCCACCATCATGGGCAAAGTTAGTGATCGACAGACTTTATTCCCTTTCGACAGACTTTATTCCCACTCTTCATGCTTCAACGCCCCACCCTGCCCTACTCCACCGTCACACTTTTCGCCAGGTTCCGAGGCTTATCCACATCCGTACCCCGCGCGCACGCGGTGTGATAAGCCAGCAGCTGAAGCGGAATCGTATGCAGCAGTGGTGACAGCTTCCCATAATGCTCGGGCATGCGAATGACATGCATGCCTTCGGCGTTGGCTATCTTGGTATCTGCATCGGCAAACACATACAACTCACCGCCGCGAGCGCGAACTTCCTGCATGTTGGACTTGAGTTTTTCGAGCAGCTCGTCGCGCGGCGCAATGGTAACCACAGGCATGTTTTCAGTCACGAGAGCCAGAGGCCCGTGCTTGAGCTCGCCGGCGGGATAGGCTTCGGCGTGGATGTAGCTGATCTCTTTTAGCTTTAGCGCGCCTTCAAGGGCAATTGGATAATGCATGCCCCGCCCCAGGAACAGGGCATTCTCTTTTGGTGCAAAGCGGTCTGCCCACGCCATGATCTGGGGCTCCAGCGCCAGGACGGCCTGAATGGCCACCGGCAGGTGACGCAAGGCGCGCAAGCTCTCTGCTTCTTTCTCTTCCGTAAGCCGTCCTTTGACCTGCGCAAGGGCCAGCGTCAGTAAATAAAGGGCAGTCAGCTGCGTGGTAAACGCTTTGGTCGAAGCCACACCAATCTCGACACCGGCGCGGGTAATGTACGCGAGCTTGCATTCGCGAACCATGGCACTGGTGGACACGTTGCAGATAGTCAGGGTGTGCTCCATGCCCAGACTGCGAGCATGCTTCAAGGCCGCCAGAGTATCGGCTGTTTCACCGGACTGTGAAATGGTCACAACCAGGCTGCGGGGGTTGGGCACGCTGTCGCGATAGCGATACTCGCTGGCGATTTCAACGTTTACAGGAATCTTGGCGATGGATTCGATCCAATACTTGGCGGTCAGCCCGGCGTAGAAGCTGGTACCACACGCCAAAATCAGCAAGCTGTCGATTTCCTTGAAGACTTTATATGCATCGTCGCCAAACAATTCAGGCGAAATGTTTTCAATATCCTGAAGCGTGTCGCCCACAGCACGGGGCTGCTCAAAAATCTCTTTCTGCATGTAGTGGCGATAAGGCCCAAGCTCGACTGCAGCGGTGTGAGAATGAACGGTATGCACGGCGCGCTCAACGGGTCGACCCTGGCGATCTGCCAGCCAGACGCGGGCCAATTGCAGATCGACGACGTCGCCGTCTTCAAGATAAATGATCTGGTCGGTGGTGCCGGCCAGAGCCATGGCATCAGACGCCAGGAAATTCTCGCCTTCGCCCAGCCCTACTACCAGCGGCGAGCCTTGACGAGCGCCAACCACACGATGAGGCTCGTCGCGGCAGAACACGGCAATGGCGTAGGCCCCTTCGAGTCTCTGCGTGGCCTGCTGAACGGCAGCAAACAAATCGCCGTCATAACTGTGATCAATCAGATGAGCGATAACTTCGGTGTCGGTCTGGCTTTCGAACTCGTAGCCGGCTGCGCTCAATTCACTGCGCAGCTCGTCGTGGTTTTCGATGATGCCGTTATGCACCAGGGCAATGCGGGGTTCGCCCCGGCCCTGCCCGGAAAAATGGGGATGAGCATTATGTGTCGCAGGCGCCCCATGGGTAGCCCATCGGGTATGCGCAATGCCGGTATACCCTGCCAGTTTCTCGGCCTGTATTTCCCGTTCGAGTTCGGCCACGCGTTGGGTACTGCGAGTACGGCGCAAGCCGCCCTCGGCATAGACGGCAACACCGCAGGAATCGTATCCTCGGTACTCGAGGCGCTTCAGACCCTCTACAAGAATGGGGGTGACATCTCGCTGCGCAACCGCGCCAACAATTCCACACATAGGCCTAACTCCTGGCTGAAATTCAATGGCCCTATTGTGCTCAAGTCTGCGAGAAATAAGATTTCTAAATTAACATTAAAATGAACATTAATTTCGACATAAAGTTAGCACGAAATAATATTTCATCATTGAGTTAAAAATGAATAAAATTGACGATGCTGTGTCGCTAGACGAGCTCGATATGCGCATTCTGGAACAACTGCAAGCCGATGCCTCCTTGACCAACCACGAGTTGGCTCTTCGCGTTCACGCGTCCGCACCCACATGCCTCAGGCGAGTTCGCCGCCTGCGCGAAACGGGGGTGATCGACAAGCAGGTGGTCATCGTCAACCCAGAAAAACTGGGCACTACGCTGACAGCCATTATTGAAATAACGCTTGATGTGCAAACGGCCGAAAATCTGGCGGCGTTTGAGAAGCGTGCCGCGGCAGAGCCCGCAATCTTGCAGTGTTACCGTGTCTCGCAAGGGCCGGATTTCATCGTGGTGGCCCAGGTCGCCGATATGCCTGCTTACCATGCCATGGCGCACCGCACGTTCACATCAGATGCCAATGTACGTAACGTCCGCAGCTTTTTCTCGATACACAGAAGCAAGTTTGAAACCCGCATGCCCATCATGCCTTCGGCATCGAATTAAGCGGGCGAAAACCTCAGCCCCGCGCAGCGAATCGAGTGACTGCAGCCTTGAATGCGTCCAGATAACGATGGGCCATGCGCCGCGGATCGTGATGCTCCAGCACGTAGGCATGTGCATTCTGGACCAGACGGTTGCGAAGTTGACCATCAGACAAGATTTGCTGGATGGACGCCGCCAGCGCTTGATGGTCTCCCACCTTGCACAACAAACCCCTGTCGTCGCCCACCACTTCAGCCAGCCCACCCGCGTCCGTTGATACGACAGGCACCGAATAGACAAACGCATCCAGCACGCTACTGCCCAAGGCCTCTTGCTTCGAAGCCATCACGAATACGTCCATCAAACGATAAAGATCTTCGACCCCTTGCTGGAACCCCGCGAACAGGTAGCGATCGTTCAGGCCAAGTTCTGCAACCAGGTCGCGCGCCGGCTGCTCGGCATCGCCGCCGCCTCCCAGATGCACAAAGACAAAGTCATTACGAGTACGGCCAAGTTCGTGCACTGCCCGCACCAGGGTGCAAGGATCCTTTTCTCGGGTCAGGGCTGACACGGTAGCGATAACCTTGCGGCCGGCCAACTGGTGACGCTCCGAGAACTCTCGGGCCCGGTCCATGTTCAGCACCCGGGCTTCGATGGCACTCGGAATGACTTCCACCGCCAAGCCGAGCCTGCGCGGCTCCGCCGCAGCCGCCTCGCTGATGGCCACAAACAAATCTGCCCGACGCCACTTCCATAGAGTCTTTGCGCGCTTCTTCTCGGACACGGGGAACGCCGTGCGTCGGGTAAAGGCAACAGGGCGACGCAATAGCGGCTTGAGCGTAGCGAGCCACGTCAGGGTATTTGCCGTCTGCGCGTGCAGCAGATCGAATTCGCGCGCAATGCCCAGCAGCTGCATGCAAAGTGATGCGACAGAGCCGGCCTCGTACACCTCGAAGCCGTCACCGCGCGCTGCCCGGGCCAGAGGCTCTCCGCGTCGTGCCAACAAGGCAACATGATGCCCCGCGGCCCGAAACTGCCGCATGCATATTAAAGTCTGGCGCTCGCCCCCGCGCCATCCCTTCTCAAAATTAAGCTGCAATATGCGCATCAGTCAGAGCTCACTATCCGGAACAGGACTGAAATATCGAGCTATGTTCACAACCAGTGCCGCCACCGCACAGAGCATGGAAATTATCACGCCCAGCGTTGCTCCATGCGACATGCTCAGGTTAAAGGCAATGGCCACCAAAGCCGTCCCCATGCTTTGTCCAAATACGCGAGTGGTTGCTTGCAAAGCTCCCGCCGCAGCGCTTCGACGTCTCGGTCCGCCAGTCAGCAGCGCCCGGTTGTTCGGGCTCTGAAAGAACCCGAACCCAAGGCCGGCGACCAGCATTCCGACGGCATGCCAGCCGAAGGCCGCTCCTATGGGCAGCGCAGCAACCCAACCCAGCCCCGCCGCCATGCACCCGGCACCAATACCGCACAGCACAGCTACCTTGTACCGATCAGACATCCAGCCCGATACTGGTGCCATTACCGCAGTACCCACCGACCAGATACCCAGCAGGATGCCCACGTCCGAGTAGCTGTAGTTCACTACTGTCAGATAATAAAACGGCAACGCCACGAACGATGCCATCTGCGACGCAAAGGAACAGGCCGACGCCCCGACCGCATACGCCACAGGCGGTATTCTTAGCAGGTCGATGGGCACCAGGGGCGCTGTCTGATCCCACGAGCGGCGCACCAACGCCACGCCACAGATGGCCGCTACCAATAAGAAAACCAGGGCCTGCCACGGCGCGTGTGCCAGCATGTCCAGTCCGCTGACAAATAGCCCCAGCGTCAGCATGCTGAGTATGCAGCTTATCCAGTCAAACGGGCGCCTTATACGAGGAAGGTCGGGAAGAAAGCGTGCCCCCAGCGCCGCCAGCAAACATACCGGCACAAAAATCAGAAAGATCCACTGCCATGCCGCGTACTCAAGAATAAAGGCACCGATACTCGGCCCCACTACCGCGGCAGACCCGACCATCAGTGAATTCAAGCTGATGCCGAAGCCCATTCTGTGCAACGGATAGGTATTACGGACCAGCCCCCCGAACAAACACATCAGCATTGATGTGCCCACCGCCTGGCACATGCGTGACAACAGCAACCCAAGAAAGGTCGTCGACAATGAACATGCAAGCGCCGAAAACATGCATATCAGTGACCCCACCATATACATGCGTTGCGACCCCATCCGTTCGCTGACCACCGACAGGGGCAGCAGGGTCACAACAATGACCAGGCTGTAGGCAATCACAATCCAGACCACCAGCCCAGGATCGATTGCCAGGTCTTCCGCGATTCTTGGCAACGCCACGTTGATCATGGTCAGGTCGATCGACGCGAACAGCACCCCCAAAAGAATGGTGGTGACCGCCCAGTAACGACGGGGCGCTTCAAGACCGTCAGGATGCTGAACTTCGGACGGTGCCTGCTGCTTGGTCTGCACGTCAGGGTTTCTTTGTGGGACGGGTCCAGCCAGAGATAGTCTTTTGTACGCCACGCGACAGCGTCAATTGACCTTCCGGTGCATCCTTGGTCAGCGTGGTCCCAGCACCCAGCGTTGCCCCGCGACCCACGGTAACCGGCGCCACCAGCTGAGTATCCGAGCCAATGAAAGCGTCGTCCTCGATGACCGTCTGGAACTTGTTGACTCCGTCGTAATTGCAGGTGATGGTACCGGCGCCAATATTGACGCGCTCGCCCACCAGGGCATCACCAATATACGAAAGATGGTTGGCCTTGGACTGACGCCCAAGCTTGCTCTTCTTGATCTCGACGAAATTGCCCACGTGAGCCTCGTCGCCCACCTCGGCGCCTGGGCGCAGACGCGCATACGGCCCGACCTTTGCCTGCGCCCCGACAGTCGCGTCATGGACATGACTGAACGCTTCAATAACTGCGCCAGCGTCAATCTTTGCCTGGCTGATGACGCAATGAGGGCCGACACGCACCCCGTCACCCAGCACGACATCGCCCTCGAAGACACACCCGACGTCAATAAATACATCGCGCCCGCACTGCAAGGTGCCGCGCAGGTCAAACCTTGAGGGATCGGCCAATGTCACCCCTTGTTCCAACAGCCGGCGAGCTTCCTCGGCCTGCCAGATACGCTCGAGCTGGGCCTGCTGCACCCGGCTGTTGACGCCGAGTGTTTCCCATGACGCACCCGCGTGAGCGGCACGAACCGGAACAGAGTCAGCCACCGCCAGACCCACTACATCGGTCAGGTAGTATTCGCCCTGCGCATTATTGTTATCGATACGCTTGAGCCAATCGATAAGATTGGCCGTCGGCGCAGCAAGAATCCCCGTGTTCACTTCATTGATGGCCCGCTCGGCGTCAGAAGCGTCCTTGTGCTCGACGATTCTAAGCACCTGTCCATTACTGTCTCGGACGATGCGGCCGTACCCGGTAGGGTCATCCAGGCGTTCGGTAAGAATCGCCATCCCGCCGTCCCGCGCCTCGATCAGCCCCGCCAGGCTCGACGCCTGCACCAGCGGAACGTCGCCATACAGCACCAACGTTGTATCCTGCTGCCCACCGCCCTGCTTCAAAAGAGGCACTGCCTGCTGCACGGCATGGCCGGTACCCAACTGCGGACTTTGCACCACAAAGCTCAGGTCAGCATTACTGGCAAAAGCCTGCTGCACACGTTCGGCTCCATGACCCACCACAATCACGATGCGGTCAGGGTTCAACCGACGGGCATTATCGAGCACATGGGCAAGCATCGGCTTGCCCGCAATTGGGTGTAGTACCTTGGGCAGGTCAGACTGCATCCGTTTTCCCAGGCCTGCAGCCAGAATCACAATGTTCAGCATGTATTTCTAGTAACTAAATAATATGAATAAGAAACGTGTACCCGCCCGCTACCACCTACTCAAGACGTCTTTACGTCTTGCGGCCCGCCAGACGGCTGGCTGCACTTTTACGAGCCGTCCTGGCCGCTTTGGTCGTCGAAGCAACTTTTTTGCCGGCCGCCCGCTTTGCAGCGGCCGCGTCGCTCGCCGCCGACTTTCCGCCTGACTTTGCCGGCCTCTTTCGAGTCGCCGCGCCCGCCTTCTTGCCGTCATCGGGCGTACCCATCGGTGTAGCCTGCATACCCGCAACCGTGGCGGCAGCCAGCGTATCGAACTGCTTCTGCAACATATTCCACCAGCCCTGAGCCGCATCCGAAAGCGCCGCCGGATCACCCGCAGGACCCGGGCCTTTCGAGCCCGCCCCATCGCCAGCACCTGCCGAGCCCTCGTTTGCCTCTGGATTCACCTCGGGTGGAGTCTTGATCCTGGCTTGCCCTGACGGCTTAATCCCCAACGCAACCTCGAGCGGAGAAGGATTATCGCCTGAATCTGCCGGCACACCCGGAATATTTGCAAACGACCTGAGCGTCGCAATCGTGGCCCGCTGCACTTCAAGTGCCTGAATGGAACTGGTCAACATCGACATGTTGATACGCAGCCAGTTCTCGACTGCACGCAGATCGCTGATACGACGATCAAGGTCTTCGGTAGCAAGCGTCGACGACACCGGCGGCTGCGCCAAAATTCCCGACGTGGCCAGCCCCTGCCATGCCTGCCGCATCATTTCCATGCTTGCCAGCAGCGGATTCTGTGAAAGATCACCGGCCTGTCCGAAGCCGGGCAGGACAAATGGATTGCTGTTCTCGCTTTTCATGGCCGCTTCCTGCTAGAAGTTGGTACGGATGCGCATCGCTCGGTATGCTGTAAGCTTAAACTGAACCGATACCCAGCGTCTAATCACATGACCCGCCAGTATTCCCTGAACGAACTCGAAAGCGCCATCAACTATTGGCGCAACCGCTCCCCCTCCGTGGGAGAAGAACAGGCACTCTGCAAAGAAGCTGCCGCCCTTGCCGAACCTTACGCACTGATGATCTTCTATTCCCACACCGAGATTCCCGCAACGGCGATGTCCCCCGAAGCCCAAAAAGCCATGGCCGACTGGGAAGCCACCCGAAAGTCCGGCAGTACTCAAAGCTGACACCGCGTCAAAGGCTCCAGTGCCACTATTAACATGACATGCCTATATGACATGTACGCTTAAGAACGTGTGCCCCTGACATGACATGTGCGCTGAACATGACATATGCGCTTAACATGACATATGCGCTTAACATGACATATGCATTTAACATGACATACGCGCTCCATCATCGCACCCATGCCAGGCTGAGCGCCATCCTTCCACAGCCAAACATCAACAAGCCGTTCTCTCCAACCACCCCAACCTGAGCCGTCGAAAGCAGGGCTTCCGGCACGGGCGTCGGAGGGCGCTGCGTGCTACCGAAGGCAGCGCGGGGGGTTCGACGAAAGCTGTCTGAGCTCCGAAGCGCATAGCGCTGAGGGCGAGTTCTTTCGGCGCCCGCGCGTACGAGGTAGACGCAGGAAGTCCGGCTTCAGCCGGACCGCCGGGACCGCCCGTGTCGGAAGCCCTGCTTTCGACGGCGGCCCTGTATAAGCGTTCTAGCCAAGGTCACGTCGTCATCAAAGGACGACAAAATCACTCTTGCCGCATCCGCCGCATCAACCCCTCAACCACCACCAGCTCCGCTTCCACGGTAAACAGCCCCGCCTCGATCATCTGCCAGGCCTCATCAACCGTTACCGCCCGGATCTCATCCACCTCGCCGTCCTGATTTCGCATTGGAACCGACTCATCCAGCACACACTCACTGACAAGCACATCCTCAACCTGATACCCCTCGGGAAGACGTCGATGCATCCGCAGGATCACCCGCAGATCGGTACGTTGGGCCAAATGTTCCGGAGTCAGACCAGCCTCTTCCTCGCTTTCCCTAAGCAAAGAAGCATCCAGAGTTTCTCCGGCCACCGCCAGACCGCCAACCAGCGTATCCCATAGCCCCGGGTCGGTCGACTTGCTTGCTGAACGCAGGGCGACCCACAGACGACCGTCCGGCGTCCACGCATTAAGATGAACTGCGCGTGTCAGCATCCCTAAAGGCCGGATAGCCGCACGCTCGATCATGCCCAGTGTCTTCCCTTCGCCGATTACGTCAAGCAGCTCATTGCGCCAAGCTCGCAGGCATCCGGCGTCACGCATCAGCACCGCCGCTTCAGCCAGCAGGTCGTTGATGGCCAGTCGCCGCTTGCCTGCCACCGCTTCCATGCAGACCGCCTCGGGTTCCACACGCACACCGTCAAGCGACTCCAGAGCCCGCGTCGCACGCGGCGTGATCCAGCCAGCCACGCGCCCCATGATGGTCAAGGGGCGCGACCCGGAGGGCGGTAACTGCTGAATGCGAGGAACCAGCCGACCATACCGTTCTTCCAGTGATGGCAGCAGTCTGGCGTGTTGAGATTTCATGGCGCAATTGTAATGGAAGGCATATCTTGCTTTACCAACTTCGCCCCTAGAGCCTAATATGTGGGCTGCGGCCACCAAGAGTCCAGCAGTTCGCTATAATTCTGCGGCCTCTACAATTAAATCGAGCAGGTGTTTCCGAGGCCAAGCAACACCAAGCCTGCCATCAATCATTGTGTCTTAGCCAAAGGGCGTCTTTTATGCGCCTTAATACCAATTCGTCATTCGGCGAAGGCACTTCGTATTTCGAGGTCAGCATGAAGAAGTTGAGAGGGGTACTGGGAACAAGCGCGATGCTCACGGCAGGCGCAGCCAGTGCACAGGTCCAGGATATGCCCGGGGGCCCAAGGGTCAACCAGCTCAATCTCCCCCCCGGAGTAACCGAAATTGCCAATGACATCATGTGGCTGCACTGGATGCTGCTTATCATCTGTACGGTCATCTTCATTGGCGTTTTCGGGGTCATGTTCTATTCGATCCTGATGCACCGCAAATCCCGTGGCTTCAAGGCATCAAAATTCCACGAACACGTCGGAGTCGAGGTTGCCTGGACAGTCATTCCATTTTTGATCGTCATTGCCATGGCGCTGCCTGCGACCCGCACTGTGGTCGCCATGAAAGACACCTCCAGCGCCGACCTCACCATCAAGGCTACCGGCTATCAGTGGAAATGGGGCTACGAGTATCTCGACGGCCCGGCCAAGGACGTCAGCTTCCTTTCGACGCTTTCCACTCCGCGCAGCCAGATCATGGGCACCGAAGAGCGTAGCAATACCTACCTCATGGAAGTCGACAACGAACTCGTCGTACCGGTCGACAAGAAAGTCCGCATTATCGTTACCTCGGCTGACGTCATCCACGCCTGGATGGTGCCTGATTTCGGTGTCAAGCAAGACGCAATTCCGGGCTTCCTGCGCGATACCTGGTTCCGTGCGACAAAAACCGGCACCTACCGCGGCCAGTGCGCCGAGCTTTGCGGCAAAGACCACGCCTTCATGCCTATTGTCGTGCGCGTCGTCACTCAGGACGAATACGAAAACTGGGCTGCCGAGCAAAAGAAAGCCCTGGCCAGCGCTGCCGACGACCCCACCAAAGAGTGGACCAAGGAAGAACTGATCGCTCGTGGCGAAACCGTTTACGCTGCAAACTGCGTGGCTTGCCACCAAGCCAATGGTAAGGGCATGCCTCCTACCTTCCCGCCTCTTGATGGCTCCAAAGCGTCGGTATTGGCTCCCATGAAAGGCCAGATCGACACGGTTCTCAACGGCCATCCCGGAACCGCCATGGCGGCCTTCCGCGACCAGCTCAATGACGTCGAAATCGCTGCCGTCATTACTTACACTCGCAACGCCTGGTCCAATGCAGGTAATGGCCCCGATCCGGTCGTCCAGCCTGCAGATGTCAGCGCACAGCGCTAGGCGGCACCGTAATGACGCGTATCGAATATTCAAACGTTTTCTCCGGGGCCGCCACAAGCGCTGCCTCGGTCCAGTAGGAAGGAGTCAACAATGAGCAGTGTTACTGCCGATCACGTACCCGCCAGCCACGGGCACGACGACCACCACGACATGCCCCGCGGATGGCGACGCTGGCTGTTCGCCACCAACCACAAAGACATCGGGACGATGTATCTCATCTTCTCGTTCATGATGTTGCTCGAAGGCGGTGTGCTGGCCTTGCTGCTTCGTACCGAGCTTTTCGCTCCGGGCCTGCAGTTCTTCCAGCCCGAACTGTTCAACCAGTTCACTACCATGCACGGCCTGATCATGATTTTCGGCGCGATCATGCCGGCGTTTGTGGGCTTCGCCAACTGGATGATTCCCCTGCAGATCGGGGCGTCCGACATGGCCTTCGCCCGCATGAACAACTTCAGTTTCTGGTTGCTTCCTGTTGGCGCCACGCTGTTCACGGCTTCGTTCTTCGTGCCCGGCGGTGCTACGGCATCGGGCTGGACGATGTACGCTCCGTTGTCGCTGCAGATGGGTCCCGGCATGGATTTCGCCATCTTTGCCGTGCACATCCTGGGGGCATCGTCCATCATGGGTGCCATCAACATCATCGTCACCATCCTGGGAATGCGTGCTCCAGGCATGACCCTGATGAAAATGCCCCTGTTCTGCTGGACCTGGCTTATTACCGCCTACCTGCTGATCGCCGTCATGCCGGTACTGGCCGCTGCCGTCACCATGCTGCTGACCGACCGTCACTTTGGCACCGCCTTCTTCAACGCGGCTGCCGGCGGTGACCCAGTCCTGTACCAGCACGTGTTCTGGTTCTTCGGGCACCCCGAGGTCTACATCATGATTCTGCCGGCCTTTGGCATCGTTTCGGCGATCGTACCGGCCTTCTCGCGCAAGCCGCTGTTCGGCTATGCCTCCATGGTCTATGCCACGGCCGCCATCGCGATCCTTTCCTTCCTGGTGTGGGCTCACCATATGTTCGCCACCGGCATGCCGGTTACCGGGCAGCTGTACTTCATGTACGCCACCATGCTGATTTCCATTCCCACCGGGGTGAAGATCTTCAACTGGGTGGCTACCATGTGGCGCGGTTCGCTCACCTTTGAAACCCCAATGCTGTTCGCGATCGGCTTCATCTTCGTGTTCACGATCGGCGGTTTCACAGGCCTGATCGTAGCCGTAGCTCCTATCGATATCGCGGTCCACGACACCTACTATGTGGTTGCTCACTTCCATTATGTGCTGGTAGCCGGTTCGTTGTTCGCCCTGTTCGGCGGCGCCTACTACTGGCTACCCAAGTGGACAGGCCGCATGTACGACGAGCGACTGGGCAAGCTGCACTTCTGGTCCACCATGATCTCGTTCAACATCACCTTCTTCCCCATGCACTTCCTGGGGTTGGCAGGCATGCCACGTCGCTACGTTGACTACGCTGCACAATTTACCGACTTCCACCAGATCGCCACTATCGGTGCATTCTGGTTCGGCCTGTCGCAGATCATCTTCATGTACGTAGTACTCAAGGCTTATGCCGGCAAGGGTGAACCTGCCGCCGCCAAGCCTTGGGAAGGCGCCGAAGGTCTCGAATGGACGGTCCCCTCGCCGGCTCCGTTCCACACCTTTGTTACCCCACCTGTGGTCAAGTAAATGACACCCGAGCAACGCCGCCGCAACCGCATCGGAGGAATCATCCTGGCAATCATCGTCATCGCGATTTTTGTCTGGACCTTCGTGCGCGGTGCGGCACTGATGAATTGAACTGGCAGGCATGGCAGAAGACCTTCGTGAACTCTCGCAGCGCAAGCTGAATTTCTTCCAGACCCTGAAAGCGGTACTCTGGGGCTTTTTTGGTGTGCGCAAAGGCAGGAGCTATCAAGAGGACATTGCCAAGCTCAACCCCGTCCACCTTATAATCGCGGCAATCATTGGCACGATACTGTTTGTGGTGGGGTTGGTGCTTGTTGCCAAGTTCTTCATCAACCAGGCGATTTAGCGACCGCTATTGATATCAAATAATTCGTAGGAGATCACCATGAGTGCAAGTCACTCGGTTACCGGAAAAGAGGCGCCTTACTACTACGTGCCCGCCGATTCGCCCCATCCCGTACGGGCCAGCATCTCGCTGCTGCTCGCACTGGTGGGCGCCGCCCTGTGGATCAACAACTACACAGTCGGGCACTGGATTTTTCTATTAGGCATCTTGTCGCTTTTTGTCGTTCTGTTTGGTTGGTTCGGTGATGCCATCCGCGAATCCGAAGGCGGCCTCAACAGCAAGCGTGTCGACAATGCCTACCGCTGGAGCATGGCCTGGTTCATCTTCTCTGAAGTCATGTTCTTTGCCGCGTTCTTCGGTTCGCTATGGTATACCCGCACCATCACCACTCCCTGGCTGTCCGATCTCGAGCACCAGGCGCTGCTGTGGCCCTCGTTCAGTGGCACATGGCCCAACCTCGGACCCGCAGGCGTCGTTGAAGCCTTCGAAACCATGGGTCCATTCTGGTTGCCCACCATCAACACCGCCTTACTGCTGACATCTGGCCTGACGCTAACGATCGCTCACCACGCCCTGCGGGCCGGCCATCGTGGCAAGACCATCTTCTGGCTGGCCGCTACGGTGATTCTTGGCTTCATCTTCGTGGGTTGCCAGGCATACGAATACTTCCACGCCTACACCGACCTTAACCTGCGTTTTGATTCGGGCGCGTACGGTTCGCTATTCTACATGCTGACGGGCTTCCACGGTTTCCACGTGATCATCGGTGCCTCAATGCTTACCGTGATCCTGTTCCGCCTGATCAAAGGGCACTTCACTGCCGACCATCACTTCGGCTTTGAAGGCGCAGCATGGTACTGGCACTTTGTGGACGTTGTCTGGCTCGGTTTATACTTGTTTGTTTACTGGTTTTAAGCCCTGCGAATACCGGGGTGCCTCAAGGCACCCTGCCACAGAAAAAAGCCGGCTAGTGCCGGCTTTTTTCATGTGATCGATGCCCAGGCATTATTGATACCTTCGCAGAAGCAAGACCTTTAACGAAACTGGACCCCGGTGCTATCTATCCAGCCCAAGTAGTGCGCCAGCAGGACAAACAGAAACAGGGCTATCGACAAACCCACGCGCCAGGTCAACGCATACGCCGTGCGACTGGTGCCGCTTTTGTCGCGCATGAGATACACCAGAGCCGACGCCAGGCTACCCAATATCCCCAGGAATGCCAGGATAACGATGATACGCATGAAGGTTCTCCGTTGAAACCAGGATTATTGCAGACATGGCAGATTCCTACCTAAGCAAACGACTTGTCGCTGCACTTGTATTGCTCGCCATCGTGGCAGCAACCTGCGTGTCGTTGGGAAACTGGCAGCTTGACCGTGCCGCCGAGCGCGATGCCATTGCCGAGGCCATCCAGCAGGGCAAAGAAAGCGGTGGCCTTCTGATCAACGCTCGTGCGGCACCAGAGCAGCTTCAGGACTGGCGACCCGCCCACGCAACCGGGACATGGCTGCCAGAATTCACAGTACTGCTGGACAACCGGAATTACAACGGCCGCCCCGGCCTGTGGGTGGCTACTCCACTGCTGCTTGACGATGGCTCGGGCATGGCGCTGGTGGTATTAAGAGGCTGGCTGCCGCGCCCAGTCGCCCCCGGCGACACCCTGCCCGATCTCTCTCCCCCAGCAGGATTGCAGACCGTCTCCGGCCAGATATTGGGTCACGTGCCACGACTCTTTGAACTCTGGAGCCCGAAAGGAACTGACCCCAACGCGCTTCCCCGGACGTTCCCGGCGAACGATAATCCGCTTCCCCGCGTCCAGAATCTGAACCTGACAGACTACGCGTCGGCGACTGGCTTAAAATTGCTGCCGGTAGTGCTCGAGCAGACCTCAGCGGAAGACGGTGGCCCCGACTTGATCCAGGACTGGCCTCTTCCTCCCACCGATTCAGACACCAATCGCGGCTACGCGCTGCAATGGTTCAGCTTTGCCGCCATTGCCATAACTGCCTGGATCGTGATCGTCGGACGCGCGCTTCGCACTCGTCGGCGCAAGTCCAGAATAACAACCGACTGACATTCAACATCTACGTCAAGGAACCATGGTGGACCGCAACCCTCGCAATACTGCTGCACCCAAGGCCAAGCCCCGATCCATCCAGCCGCTCATCTGGATTGTGGTGGTTTGCCTGGCGCCAATCATATTCGCCGTCTCGGCCTACTATGTACCCGGCCTGGGCCTGCGCCCGGATGAGGCATCCAACTATGGACGGCTGATAGACCCCCAGCGGCCTGTTCCATCGGCCGAGACCCTGGGCCTGAAAACCGAAGACGGCAAACCTTTTGATCTGGCAAGCCTAAAGGGGAAATGGGTTCTGGCCACGGCTGACCAGGGGGCCTGCCCGGAATCCTGCGTCACCAAGCTGTTCATCCTGCGCAATTCTCACGCAAGCCAGGGCAAGAACGTCGAGCGGCTGGTACGCGTCTGGTTCGTGACTGACGATGCGCCAATATCAGAACAAATACTTGAAGCCTACCGAGGCACCATCATCGTACGCGCCGATCCCCGGAAGCTGGCAGCATTTCTGGCCCCCGCCAGCACTGCGCCTGCAGAAGATGCCTTGGCTGCGCCCATGTGGATTATCGACCCCTTGGGAAACCTGATGCTTGAGTTCCCTGAAGATGCAGACCCGGTCAGCGTTCGCAAGGACATCAGCAAACTCATCTATAACTCGCGGATCGGATAAAGGCATGGTCGATCGCATCAAGAACCGATACAGAAAACTGGTTTACCTGACCTGGTTCCTTACTTTGGACCTGATTATGTTTGGCGCCTTCGTGCGTCTCACTGACTCGGGCCTGGGCTGCCCCGACTGGCCGGGCTGCTATGGAAAACTCAGCCCGATCGGGGCCTCGGAGCACATCGCCGAGGCCTATGCCGCCATGCCACATGGTGCCGTCAGCTTTCCAAAGGCCTGGATCGAGATGATTCATCGGTATGTAGGCTCGTTACTTGGCCTTATGATCATCGGCATCGTCTTCATGGCATGGCGCCATCGCAAGGTATTGGGCAACTCACCTCGACTGGCCATTGTGACGCTTATAGCAGTGTGTGTTCAGGGGGCATTTGGCGCTTGGACGGTGACCCACCAGTTGATGCCCATCATCGTGACCACCCATCTTCTGGGCGGCATGGGCTTGCTGGCACTGATGACCTGGCTTGCTGCGCGAGAGAAGGCCCATCCTGCCGTAACTGCACAGAGCTCTGCCTATCTGCCCTGGATGGGTCTGGGGCTCGTCCTGCTGTTCATTCAGATTGCCCTGGGCGGCTGGGTAAGCACCAACTATGCAGCACTGGCCTGCATGGACTTTCCGACCTGCCATGGAGAATGGATGCCGCCAATGGACTTCCACAACGGATTTTCGCTGATACGAGGCTTGGGCGAATTGCCGTCCGGCGAAGTAATTTCACAGCAGGCACTGACGGCCATACATTGGGTGCATCGCAACTTCGCATTTGTGGTTTTTGCGTTTGTCGGGACCCTGGCCTGGATATTACGTCGCGATCAGGGACTCCGAGGACCGGCAACGCTACTGCTGGCACTGCTGGTGGCCCAACTGTTTACCGGCCTTACCACCATTTTCTTCGAGTGGCCGCTTTTGATTGCGGTACTGCATAACGGAGGCGCGGCTGGCATGGTCTTGGTCAGTGTGACATTGATCGTGCGCCTATACCGCGCATCGCGGGCTAAAATATCAGCATGAGCACCCTTTCCGCCCCCGATCAATCCCTGGTGCGCCAATATATGGTGCTGACCAAGCCGCGCGTAACGCAACTGGCTGTATTTTGTGCTGTTATCGGCATGTTCCTGGCCAGCCCGGGCCTGCCCGACTTGGGAATCGTGGTCGCCGGCACCGTCGGCATCTGGCTTCTGGCCGCAGCCGCGTTCGCCGTCAACTGTCTCATCGAACAGGAAATCGACGCGCGCATGGCGCGTACGTCACGACGCGCCACCGCCAGAGGAACCATCACCAACACCCAGGTCCTGGTGTTTTCGGGCGTCTTGGGCGGCCTGGGCATGCTGGTGCTATATCACCTGGTCAATCCTTTGACCATGTGGCTGACCTTCGCCACCTTTGTTGGATACGCAATTATCTACACGATCATCCTTAAGCCGCGTACCCCTCAAAACATTGTCATTGGCGGGCTTTCGGGCGCGATGCCACCTGCTTTGGGTTGGGCCTGCGTCGCAAACGCGGTGCCGGCAGAAGCGTGGATATTGGTTCTGATCATCTTCATCTGGACGCCACCGCATTTCTGGGCGCTTGCCCTGTATCGCGAGACCGACTACCAGAATTCGGGCCTGCCCATGCTGACCGTAACGCACGGAAACGAGTTCACCCGCCTGCACATCTTCCTGTACAGCCTGGTGCTGTTCGCATCTACCTTGCTGCCCTTCATGGTTCGAATGAGCGGGCCTTTGTACCTGGCTTGTGCCGTCATCCTCAGCGGCATGTTCGTGATGTACTCTTGGCGCCTGTACAAGGAATATAGCGACGCCCTGGCGCGCAAGCTGTTTCGCTTCTCTATCTTGTATCTGGCCCTGTTGTTCGGCGCACTGCTGATCGACCATTGGGTAATGCTGCTGTAGCCGCCACGATCCCCTATCGGAGTCCGCATGTCCTTGCCGTTTTCACTTCGCTCTGTATTTTCAGCACTGGCAATTATTTGCGCCCTGATGCTGGCCGGCTGCGGCAGCGATAAAACCGAATTCAGGGGCAGCGACATCAGTGGCAGCAAGCTCGGAGCCGACCTTGCCATGGTCGACGACAGCGGCCAGCCCCGCACCCTGGCGGACTACAAGGGCAAGGTGGTGGTGGCTTTTTTCGGCTTCACACAGTGCCCCGATGTTTGCCCCACTTCCATGTCACAGCTTGCCCACGTCATGGAACTGCTTGAATCTGATGCCGACAAAGTGCAGGTGCTTATGATTTCGGTCGACCCTGAGCGGGATACACCCGAAATTCTCAGCAGCTACGTCAAGGCGTTCAATCCAGATTTTGTAGGACTGACAGGCAGCCCCGAGCAGCTGGCAGCCACGGCAAAATCATTTCGCACGTTTTACGCCAAGGTACCCGGCACTGGACCAGACGACTACACCATGGACCACGGCGCATCGTTCTATATTCTCGATAAAAATGGCGACGCCCGGGTGCTGCTGCGGCCAGACACACCCGCAGAAGACATCGTGCACGACATACGCGAACTGCTCTAAGAGTACTGCCTTCGCCACGGACATCGGCATAGGGGGCAGTTCTGATGAACTGCGCCCCTGCCACACCACCCGGCATGCGGGTCCGCACCGGGCGGTTCGAGAAGTTGAGGTTAAGAGAGCCTCGGAACGCCTAGTCTATCGAAGTGGGCTACGGGCAAGGCG
>JAJUJD010000127.1 GCA_029267315.1 Alcaligenaceae bacterium | reverse complement strand
GGTCCACATGGCGAGCCTGAAACACCCTCTGCTGGGCGATCATCTCTACGGTGGCCGGGCCCTGGCTGGTGCCATGCGGCAAATGCTGCACGCGCGTGCCCTGGCATTCCAGGATCCGGGCGGACAAGTCACGGTCGGCTTTGAACAGCCGCCCCCGTCCGACTTCCAGGCGTTGCAGGAGTCTATTCAATGGGCGTGATATCCCGCCACGAAACGTTACTCCCCATTACGGGAAGCGAGTGGGAGGGGGTGCGTTACGGCTGCACAACCCGCGCAGGGGGTGTGAGCCATGAGCCTTGGGGGGCGCTCAACCTGGCGACCCATGTCGGAGATGACCCCGTCGCCGTTGCCGAAAACAGGCTCCGTCTCCTGCGAGAATTGCCCGCGCAACCCTACTGGCTGAACCAAGTGCACGGCTGCCGAGTGGTGGCGGTTTCCGATTCCGTTATTCCCGAGCTGCCCCCCGATGCGGACGCGGCAGTAACGGCACTGCCCGGGGTGGTGCTGGCCATCATGACAGCCGACTGCCTGCCTATAGTCATCGCCGACACGGAAGGGCGCGCCGTGGGGGTTGCCCATGCGGGCTGGCGGGGGCTTGCTTCCGGGGTGCTGGAAGCTACCGTGAGCGCACTTCGTTCCCTACTGCCCGACTCGGATTCATACAGGGCATGGGTGGGGCCATGCATTAGTCAGAAGCATTTCGAAGTAGGGGAGGAGGTTCGGGAAGCCTTTGTCACACCGGACGCCACTACTGCACCTTATTTTGCGCCTGGGCGTTTGCCGCAGAAGTGGCAGGCCGACCTCTCCGCCATCGCTCGTCATCGCCTCGTCAAAGTCGGCGTGCAAAGTGTGGAAATCTCAGGCTTGTGCACCTATAAATGTGATAAATTGTTTCACTCATATCGGCGTGACCCGGTGTGTGGGCGCATGGCGACTGTCGCTTGGCTCCCTCCAAATAACCAGCGTTGATACGCTATGTATTGGCCCTAGGGGTGCCGTCCCGACTTACCCTGATTGACACTCCGCAGTTTGCATTCCACCATTGAGACGCACTTTCAATCCAGGGATATGTATCAGAACGTGAATTCCCACACCCCTCCTTCCTGGCCCCTTGCCGTTATAGCGCCGGAAGATCTCGCAAACATTCAGGCGGAATTCTCGCGTGCATATGCCGAGCTTCTGGTCCAGGCCCGTGCTGGGAATCTTAAGGCGCCGGCCGACCGTCGTTTTCGTTCCGACGTCTGGCAGGCACACCCGTTCGCGCTTCTGAATGCTCATTTCTGGGAACTTTCTGCACGTGCCCTATTCAGCATGGTGGACGCCGCACAGGTGACGGAAGCCGTGCGCAATCGCCTCCGTTTTTCTGTCATGCAGTGGCTGGAAGCGAGCTCTCCGAGTAATTTCATTTTCACAAACCCGGAAGTGCAGCAGCGGGTGCTTGAAACGGGCGGCCAGTCCCTCGCGGCCGGCATGCAGAATCTCCTGCAAGATATCGGCAAGGGAAGGCTCAGCCAAACGGATGAATCCGTCTTTGAGCTGGGTCGAAATATCGCGGTCTCGCCCGGGCATGTGGTATTTCAGAATGCGCTGATGCAAGTGATTCAGTACGCGCCATCCACCTCCAAGGTGCATTCGCGTCCTCTGGTCATCGTGCCGCCGTGTATCAACAAATACTACATCCTTGATCTTCAGCCTGAAAACTCCTTTGTCCGGCATGCGGTAGGGCAGGGCTTCACGGTCTTCATGGTGTCCTGGCGCAATCCCTTACCCTCCGATACCGATGCATCCGATCAAGCGGGCTGGGCCGATTATCTCCAGGAAGGGGTGTTACGGGCCCTGGCAGTCGCTTCGGACATCGCGCGAGCACCTCGGGTCAACGCCCTGGGGTTTTGTGTGGGCGGAACCATGCTCGCCAACGCTGTGGCTTTGGCGCATGCGCGTGGCGAGCGCCCGGTCGAAGCGCTGACTCTGCTTACCACTTTCCTCGATTTTTCCGAGACCGGTGTGCTGGACATTTTCATTGACGAAGCACACGTGAGCTTGCGAGAACAGCAATTGGCTCACGGCGGTCTGATGACTGCCAGGGAGTTGGGCACGACCTTCTCCTTTCTGCGCCCGGGCGAGCTGGTGTGGAACTACGTGGTGAACAATTATCTGAAGGGCACCACGCCTCCTGCCTTTGACTTGCTTTACTGGAATTCCGACGGCACCAATTTGCCCGGCCCCTTCTTTACCTGGTATTTGCGCAATACCTATCTGGAAAACCGCCTTTGCATACCTGGTGGCGTCAATATCGACGGTCACCCCATTGACCTTCGTTCGCTCGATATGCCTGCGTATGTCTTTGCGTCGCGCGAAGACCATATCGTGCCGTGGCAGTCCGCCTATGCTTCCTGCTCTCTGCTGACGGGCGAACGCCGCTTTGTTCTGGGGGCGTCTGGTCACATAGCTGGCGTTGTGAACCCACCAGCCAAGAACCGTCGTAGCTTTTGGGCGAACAGGGAAAACATTTCGTCGGGTCAGCCAGCCCCCTCTGCCGATGGCTGGATGGCGGCTGCGACGGAGCAAGCGGGTAGCTGGTGGCCCGACTGGGCAACCTGGCTGGCACAACATTCCGGTGCCATGAAGCAGGCACCAACGCGCCCTGGCAACCGCCAATACAAAGCCCTGGAACCAGCCCCAGGTTCATATGTTAGTGTGAGAGCTGTTTAACAGACGGCGTTCTTGCCTGCCGATTATTTGTTAAGTTAAGGGAATGATCAGATGACTCAAAAGATCGCTTATGTGACAGGCGGAATGGGCGGCATAGGCACTGCAATCTGCCAGGGTCTCGCAGCAAAGGGGTTCACTGTCGTGGCGGGTTGCGGCCCCAGCCGTGATTATCAGCGGTGGCTGGACGAACAGGCAGCACTGGGCTATACCTTCCATGCATCCGTTGGCAATGTGGCCGATTGGGAATCCACTGTACAGGCCTTCCGTAAAGTAGAAGACGAAATCGGCCCGGTAGACGTATTGGTCAATAACGCAGGTATTACGCGCGACGGCCTATTCAAGAAGATGACGCTAGATGACTGGCGGGCCGTCATTGACACCAACCTGAACAGTTTGTTCAACGTTACCAAGCAGGTTATCGACGGTATGCTGGACCGTGGTTGGGGTCGAATCATCAACATCAGTTCCGTCAATGGGCAGAAAGGCCAGTTCGGCCAAACCAACTACTCAACGGCCAAGGCCGGCATACATGGTTTCACCATGGCGTTGGCCCAGGAAGTTGCCAGCAGGGGGGTGACAGTGAACACCGTGTCTCCCGGATACATCGGCACCGATATGGTACGCGCTATCCGTCCCGACGTTCTGGAGAAAATCGTCGCAACTATTCCAGTCAAGCGTTTGGGTACGCCGGAAGAAATCGGTTCCATAGTGTGCTGGCTGGCATCGGACGATTCAGGCTTTGCAACCGGCGCTGACTTCTCTCTCAACGGGGGGCTGCACATGGGCTGACATCGCCTGGCGTGCAGACATGGGGCCCCGCCCGAGTGCGGGGCTATAACCGTTAACGTTTTGGCTTCCTTCATGACCCAAACCCAATCTTCCTCGGCAGTCCGTCTCATCAAGAAATATCCGAATCGCAGGCTGTACGATACGCAAACCAGCTCCTACATCACGCTTGCCGATGTAAAGCAGTTGGTGCTGGACAGTGAAAATTTTCAGGTGATCGATGCAAAGTCGGGCGAGGAGCTCACCCGCAGCATCCTCTTGCAGATCATTCTTGAAGAAGAAACTGGTGGCGTGCCTATGTTCTCGGCGGCGGCGCTGTCACAAATCATCCGGTTTTACGGCCATGCCATGCAAGGCGTGATGGGCGCATTTCTGGAAAAGAATATCCAGGCCTTCATGGAAATCCAGGAGCGCATGGCGGAACAGTCCAAGACGCTTTATGGCCCGCCGTTTGGTCCGGAAGCCTGGACACAGTTTATGAATGTTCAGACTCCTGTCCTGCAGAACATGATGAGCAACTATATTGATCAGAGCAAGAATCTGTTCGTACAAATGCAGGACCAAATGCAGGACCAGACCAAGAACATGTTCAATGTCTTCCCCTTTGCGGTACCACCTAACGACGACAAGAGTCGCAAATAGCGGGCGCTGCGTCGACGTCAGGAAGCCTTGTACGGGCTGTGAGCGAGCAATTCATCCAGGTATTCCTGCACGAAGGGGGTTTCCCGTTCCAGGAAGTCGGCAATGGCCGGCCTGAATACGGGGTCGTCGAGCCAATGGGCTGAATAAGTCAGTACCGGCAGCATGCCTCGCGCAAGTTTGTGCTCACCTTGCGCGCCGCCTTCAAATACTTGCAGGCCATGCGCAATGCAGTATTCCATGCCTTGTAGGTAGCAGGTCTCGAAGTGCAAGCCGGGAACGAATTCGGTGCAACCCCAATAACGTCCATACAAGCGCTCGCCGTGCCGGATGTTTAGCGCGGCTGCAATCGAGCGCCCGCCGCGTTCCGCAAGTATGAGCACCATTGCATCCCGTAGCCGGTCGTGCATGCGCTCGAAAAAATCGAGATTCAGATAGGGGGCGTGGCCATGCTGCAGATAGGTCTGTACATAGCACAAGTATAGAAAACGCAGACTCTCGCTGTCGATTTCGCGGCCACTCAGCCACCTGAAGCGGATTCCTGCTTCAGAAACGCGGCGCCGCTCCTGTCGCAGTTTTTTTCGCTTGGGTTGGGTCAGGGTCGCCAAAAAATCATCGAGTCGACGGTAGCCAGCGTTCCGCCAATGGAACTGTATGTTGCTGCGTATCAGGAATCCACATGACCTCAACAGCGCCACAGTGTCTTCGTCGGGAAACAGAATATGAACAGATGAATGCCCCTCCTGATTGACCAAATGCTTCGCTGCTTCCAGCAATATGCGCTGATCATTGCGGTCGTAGGCCAGCACCCTTGGCCCCGGCACGGGAGTGAACGGTATGGCGCTAACCAGCTTGGGGTAGTAATTCATCCCGTAGCGCGCGTAGGCATTCGCCCAGGCCTGATCAAACACATATTCGCCACGTGAGTGACTTTTAGCGTACAGGGGCATCAGCGCGCGGACCGCGCCTTCCCGATACAAGACCAGGTGCCGGGGCGCCCAGCCGGTGCGCGGCTCGGCGCAGTGCGTAGACTCCAGCGCTTCCAGATAGCCATGGGAGAGGAGGGGATTGTCGCCGGCCATGGCGTCCCAGTGTCGAGCGGGAATGGCCTTGATGCTTTCCAGGGAAACGATTTCAAAGTTCACGCCAGCGCAGCCTCCTGCAGGCTATTTGAACATATAGCTATCAGTTGCCGGCTTCAGACGGCCGAAATCTTGTCGTGCAGTGACAACTGGCAAGTGCCGCCGGTGGCCGCCACAGCACGAATCACTTGCATTGTGACACTCGCGGTGCTGTAATGAGAGAAACGTTGCCCGATGAGGGTGCCTCCGGTTTTCCCCGGTTCATCGCATCGTTCGCTTGCCACTTCATGTGTCGCAGCGCATGGCAGCCTTCCTATCGCCCGGGTATATCCGGCCTTTCCGTGGCCCGCGGCAGTACAGCATCAATACAGAATAAGTAAACGGCTGAGCAGCCTGGCGCTCGGCATCAAGGTTGTCTTGCGTGCCTTGAGCCTGGGCGGTCGCTGCCCCAACTCGTTTTCCTCATGCCGTACCAACCGTTTGAATTGGGGCTAGCGCTCCGCTCACGGCAAGGTGGCATGCTGTGAATACGGCCACCATCAAACAGCTTATGGCTTTTGGCACTTTCGATTTCGTTCTCTGGATGAAGCGCACCTTGCGGCAGTCGCAAGGCATGCCTGCGCTTGGGCATTTGTCGAGCGCTAAAGGGTTGGCCGCTCAGCCATTTTGTGGTGCTTGGGTAGCCGCCGTGCAGAAAGTGTCCGGCCTTGCCCGGGGAAGAACGGCAGGAAAGAAAGCGGCAGGCAAAACAAAACGGGCCAATCTGAAAGATTGGCCCGTTGGAAATCTGGTTGCGGGGGCAGGATTTGAACCTACGACCTTCGGGTTATGAGCCCGACGAGCTGCCAGACTGCTCCACCCCGCGTCTGGAAATGAAATATTAACCCATGCAGATTGTGAATGCAAGTTGACAGAAGAAAGTGCTAGATGACGGAAGGCGAGACGTTACGAATTCTTGAAACCGCGCTATTATGTGCGGATCGCCCTTTGCCTCTGTCCGAGCTACGCAAGCTTTTTACGGCTGACGAAGTCACTACGGACGATTTGCGGCGCCTGCTTGCACTGCTGCAGCTCGACTGGCAAGACAGGGGGCTTGAGCTGGTAAGCGTCTCATCTGGTTGGCGCTTTCAGAGTCGCCCCGACATGCAGCGTTACCTGAGTCGCCTTGATCCGGCGCGCCCGCCGAAATACTCGCGGGCGGTCCTGGAGACCCTGGCCATCATCGCATGGCGTCAACCTGTGACGCGCGGTGACATTGAGGATATTCGCGGCGTCACGGTTTCAACTCAAATTGTCCGCACTCTCGAGGAGCGCGGCTGGATCGAGGTAGTAGGGCACCGTGATGCGCCCGGCAGGCCGGCCCTCCTCGGTACAACACACCAGTTTCTCGATGACCTCGGCTTGAAATCGCTGGATGAGTTACCTGCCCTTGGCGATGTTGACGCGAGTCACGCCCTGGCGTCGCTGGCTTTCGAAGACGAATCGTCAGATCCCCGACCGGCAACCGACGAGCAGCTGGAAGATTTTCAAAATATCAAAGGGGAAGCGGCACCGGAATACGGTTTGCCCCCTTCCGCTGAGAACCCCACGGAGTTTCAGAAAGAACATGACTAATGTGAGCGAGACGGCAACCCCAGTTGTCGAAGTATCCGAGATGCCGGCAAGCGGTCAGGCCGCAGTGGATGGCGAGAACACGGCTTCCCGCCAGCGTGGCTCGGGGCGCAAACTGCGCACACCATTCCGACGCCGTCGCGGAGATGCCGCTGCGCAGCAGTCGGGTCAGCAGATTCCGGAGGGGGGCGAGCAGGGCGTGGCAGGCGAAGAACGTGCGGCCCCCGCCAGCAACAAGCGTCGTCCTTCGAGCAAGGCACGCAAGGCCACACCCCGTAAGCGCGGCAATGTGGTCGCCGGAAACGAGGCGCAGTCTCCTGAGAACGCCGTTCAGCCGATTTCGGAAACGCAAGGTATACCTGAGGGCAAGACTGCGCGCGGTCAGAAGGGGCAACAGCGCCGCGGCCGCAGGACAGAATCTCCAGAGGCAGACCTTGAAGCAGATATGGCCTTGTCCTATCTGGAAAGCAGTGCACCGCTGCCGCAGAGGCTGGGCAAATATCTCAATAGCGATGCGCTGATGCCCAAGCTGCACAAGGTTCTGGCCGAGGCCGGCGTCGGTTCCCGGCGCGAAATGGAAGAGCTCATCATTGCCGGACGCGTGTCGGTGAACGGTCAGCCTGCCCATATTGGACAGCGAGTTGGTGAAAACGACCAGGTGAGGGTCAATGGGCGGCTTATCGCTCGACCCAATCGCAAGAAGCCTCCACGCGTGATTCTTTACCACAAACCGGCCGGGGAAATTGTCAGTCACGACGACCCGGAAGGTCGTGCCAACGTGTTCGCCCGTCTGCCCAAGCTCAAAGTGGGCAAATGGCTTTCGGTGGGGCGCCTCGACCTCAATACTGAAGGTCTCCTCATTCTGACGACCTCCGGTGAAATCGCGAACAGACTGATGCATCCGCGCTACGGCGCCGAACGGGAATATGCCGTGCGTGTGCTGGGCGAGCTTGCGCCCGAGCAACAGAAAGAATTGGTCAAGGGAATCCAGCTTGACGATGGTGAAGCCCGTTTCGGTACGTTGGAGTATCTGGGTGGCGAGGGTAGCAATCGCTGGTACCGGGTCACCCTGAACGAGGGCCGGAATCGTGAGGTCCGCCGCATGTTTGAAGCGGCTGGCGTAACAGTCAGCCGACTGATTCGTACACGTTTTGGCGAAGTGGTGCTGCCGCGTAACCTGCGGCGCGGTCGCTGGGAAGAGCTTGATCCAACCATGGCGCAGGCTCTCATGGTACAGCTGGGCCTCCTGAAAGAAGATGACGGCGAAGGTCGCAGCCGTGAACGACAGCCCCTGTCACATGACAGCGCATTGCCACCCGGGTTTGGTACTCCTGATCGTAATGGCATGAATGGCGCCAAGCTGAGTCGTCGAGGGCGCGTCACTGGCGGCCGCGCTGTGGGGCAGTCGTCTCCGTCTGATCCCTTTGGTAGCGGCTTGCTCATTACCGGCGGTTATGCCAATGGGCATCCCAACGCCAATCCCGCCTCGAATGGCAGACGAAAGGGGCCTGCCAAGGGCAAGAAGGCGCAGGAATCAAATGAGCCCCGACGCGGTGCGGGTGCTCGAACTAACCCCAAGGGGCGTCCCGCCAAGGGCGCAGGTGGGCGCGGCAAGTCGGGCGGTGCACGCAACGATGACTGGCAGCCACGCAGCGCCTCAGCCCATGAATCCGCCTTGGGATTCTTGGGTAAGTCTCGGTGATTGCAGGAAAATTCCCGCAATATCTGTTAGAATGGTGTGCTTTACAGCTATATTGTTTGAGAGGCCGGGCTTCTATTGGGTCTAGCAAGGCAACAATTTAGCGGCACATTTCTTAGGCGGACCGATACGGCCTCCCAGGCATCAAGTGCTTGGGCACCACGGTTACGCGATAACAGTGGGCTGGCTTTGCAGCCCATTTTTTTTGGATTTTATGGCAGCAGAACTATTCGCTTTGACCC
>JAJUJD010000201.1 GCA_029267315.1 Alcaligenaceae bacterium | reverse complement strand
GACGACGGCCGCCATGCGCTTCATGGTTTCCATGACCTGCTCACGCGAGACAACGCCGTGTCGCAGCCAGTTGGCCATGTGCTGGCTGGAAATGCGCAGGGTGGCGCGGTCTTCCATCAGGCCGACGTCATGGATGTCGGGTACCTTGGAGCACCCGACCCCCTGATCGATCCAGCGCACGACGTAACCCAGAATGCCCTGGGCGTTGTTATCCAGTTCCTGTTGAATCTCTTCTGCGGACCAGTTGGTATCGGTGGCAACGGGCACGGTCAGTATGCCGCGCAGCAGAGGTTCGTTGCGGCCTTCCATGGATAGCTGGATGGCCTGGACGTCGACCTGGTGGTAATGCAAGGCGTGCAGGGTGGCAGCAGTGGGAGAAGGCACCCAGGCCGTGTTGCCGCCCGCTTTCAGGTGGCCGATTTTTTGTTCCAGCATGTCAGCCATGAGGTCGGGCATGGCCCACATGCCCTTGCCAATCTGGGCGTGGCCGCGCAACCCGCAAGCCAGGCCCGTCTGCACGTTGTTGCGCTCGTAGGAATCGATCCAGGCGGTCTTCTTCATGTCGCCCTTGCGCACCATGGGGCCGGCTTCCATGGAAGTGTGGATTTCATCTCCCGTGCGGTCGAGGAAGCCTGTGTTGATGAAGGCTACCCGTTCCCGCGCAGCCGCAATACAAGCCTTGAGGTTTACGCTGGTGCGGCGCTCTTCGTCCATGATGCCCATCTTGAGCGTGTTGCGCTCCAGGCCGAGTACTTGTTCCACACGGGTGAATATTTCGTTGGCGAAAGCGACTTCTTCCGGGCCGTGCATCTTGGGTTTGACGATATACACCGAACCAGCGCGCGAGTTCTGACGGCGCTTGAGGTCGTGCATGGCGATTAGAGAAGTGACCATGGCATCCATGATGCCTTCTGGAATTTCCTGACCATCGGCCAGGAGAATGGCCGGGTTGGTCATGAGGTGGCCGACATTGCGCACCAGCATCAGGGAGCGGCCGGGCAGGCTTTGTTCCTTGCCATCCACGCCGGTGTAGCTGCGGTCCGGGTTCAATGTGCGATTGAAGGTCTTGCCACCTTTGCTGACAGGTTCTGACAGCGTGCCTTGCATGAGACCGAGCCAGTTGCGGTAAGCCAAGGTTTTGTCCTCGGCGTCCACCGTGGCCACGGAGTCTTCGCAGTCAATGATGGTGGTGACGGCGGCTTCCAGGACGACATCCTTCACGCCAGCGTCGTCTTGAGAGCCGATGGGGTGGTTGCGGTCGATCTGCACTTCGAAATGCAGACCATGGTGGCGGAAAACAATGGCTTCCGGCGAGGCGGCATTACCGCGGTAGCCCTGCAGTAGCGAGGCATCTTTCAGAGTGGTGGTGGCCCCACCCTTGAGAGAGACTTGCAAGCGGCCATCGGCAAGGGCATAGGCGGTGGCGTCGGCGTGCGAACCCTGCTCCAGAGGAATGGACTCGTCCAGGAAACGACGGGCGAAGGCAATGACCTTAGCGCCGCGCACCGGGTTGTAGGCGCCGCCGCGCTCGGCACCGTCGGCTTCGGAAATGGCGTCAGTGCCGTACAGGGCGTCGTACAAACTTCCCCAACGCGCGTTGGCTGCGTTCAGCGCATAGCGGGCATTCGTTACCGGCACCACCAACTGCGGGCCAGCTTGCTGCGTGAATTCAGCGTCAACATTGCTGGTAGCCAGGCTGACGGATTCTGGTTCGGGTAGCAGATAACCGATGTCGCGCAAGAAGGCCTCGTAGGCGTCGGCATCCGCGATAGGTCCGGGGTTGGCGCGGTGCCATTCATCCAGGCGCGCCTGGATGGCATCGCGCTTGGCGAGTAGCTCGCGGTTGCGGGGGGTGAGGTCATGCACCAGGGCGTCGAAGCCGGCCCAGAACGCTTCAGAATCCACCCCTGTGCCGGGCAAGGCTTCAGATTCGATGAACTCAACTAGTTCGGCGGCAACCTGCAGCCGGTGGCGGGAAATGCGCTCTGTCATGGTGAATCCTCAATGTGATAGTTGTATGGCGAAGCCACGGAGGCATGAACCTATTATCCATGGCTGGAGGGCCGCCTCCAATAAACTGAAGGTCACAATACCTTATACAAAAAGTACAAGATAAGGCAAAAACAGAGGCTTATTGCTTAATAGTTTGTCCTGGAATGATTTGCCTGGGTCGCGCTACAGCATGCCGACCAGTACCGAGACAGTCAGCACCGACAACACGGTGGAAAGTAAGGTGGCTTCCGAGGTGACGGCAGGTTCACGGTCGTAGAGTTTGGCCACCATAAATGGCCCCGTGCCGACAGGAAGGGCGGCCAGCAGTATGGCGGCGCTGGCCCACATCGGTGGAACATCAAACACCCAGGTAACCAGCACGAAGGCGAGCAGGGGGTGGACCAGAAGTTTGAGCGAGACAATGCGCCATACGGTGCCGCGGTGCCGGGTGGTGCTGCCCTGCGATAGAAACAAGCCGATGGTCACCAGGGCGCAGGGGCTGGCGGCTGCTCCGAGCAGCGTGGTGAACTGCACCACGGACGACGGCAATGTCCAGCCCAGGCCGGATACCACCAGCCCCGCGACAGGGGCGCAGACCAAGGGGTTACGCGCCACCGAGACTCCCACCTTGCGCAAGGTGGTGCCCAGTGTGGCGGAGCGCTGCAGGTCAAGCTCAACCAGAATGATGCTGAAGGCGAACAATACGCAAGCGGTCAGCAGCGTGATGAGAATGACGGCGGGCAGGCTGGCTTCCCCCAGCACCATGATGCACAAGGGAATACCCATATAGCCCGCATTGCCGTAAGCCGAAGCCAGGCTCGCGATGCTGGCATCGGCCAGCCGGCGCTTTTCCTTGCGGTCTGCCAGGAAGGACATGAGAAACACCACCGCCATGGCAATGGCCGATGCGGCAATGAAGCCCGGTTGCCGGAGTTCGTCCCAACTGATCTGTGCCATGGCCTGGAACAGCAGGGCCGGAAGGGCCATCCACACGACGAAGCTGTTGAGCACGTCTGTGGCCGTTTTGCCCAGCAACTGGCGGCGGCCCGCCAGGTAGCCCGCGAGTATCAGGGCAAACAAGGGCAGTACGGCTTCGAGAATCAGCGACATGCAAGGGCTCAGTTGGTGGCGACGTATTATTAAAGCAATTAAATGTCACTGTAGCCATGCCTGTCATACAGTGAAGGCTATGCTTGCTCGAAACAGACCGTTCAAGAATCCAAAGGGCCTCACGGCGATACTGATATGAATATGGACGATGGCATCGGGCTGGTACGCCAGCCGCCTCTGATTCCCTTCACAGGGTACACGGATGCGGAAAGCGCGGTACAGCAGCTGATCAATATCTACGACCGCAATACCGATTTCATACGCAACAACTTTGCCGACTACGTGAAGAGCGGCTTACCTGCCAAGCATCGGGTGCGCGCCTGCTACCCTGCCATACGCATACGGGTGGACACTTGGCAGGAGGTCGATAGCCGGCTTTCCTATGGGCATGTCGTGGAACCGGGGACCTACATGACCACGGTGACGCAGCCCAAGCTGTTCTACGGCTATCTGGTTGAGCAGATTGGCCTGCTGCTGCGTAACCATGGGGTGCCAGTAGAGATAGGAGAATCTGACATGCCGATTCCCCTGCACTTTTCCTTTACGGGTGAGCAATACGTGGAAGGGGTAGTCGGAGAGGACCCCCGCGGGTTTGCGCTGCGCGACCACTTCGATGTGCCCAACCTGGCAGTGACCGATGACGCCATTGTTAATGGAACGTGGCAGGGCCGGCCCGGCGAGCCCACCCCCCTCGCTCCCTTCACCGCACCCCGGGTGGATTACTCCCTGCATCGCCTGCAGCACTACACCGCGACGGCTCCGGAGCATTTCCAGAGCTTTGTCGTGTTCACCAACTACCAGTTCTATGTCGACGAATTCTGCCAGTGGGCCCGCGATGTTCTGGAGCGAGAGGAAGGCGGTTACACCGCTTTGGTGGAACCAGGGAATGTCGTCACGCCGGCTGGGAAGAATGCGAAAGCCACTGGCCTGCCGCCCGTGCGTACCCCCCAGATGCCGTCCTATCATCTGAAACGCGGGCGCAACACCGGCATCACCCTGATCAACATCGGTGTAGGGCCATCCAACGCCAAAACCATCACCGATCATGTGGCGGTGTTACGGCCGTCGGCATGGATCATGCTGGGTCATTGTGCTGGCTTACGTACGACGCAACGCCTCGGTGATTACGTGCTCGCACACGGCTATGTGAGGGAAGACCACGTGCTGGATGCCGACCTTCCTCTTTGGGTGCCGGTTCCACCGCTGGCCGAGATCCAGGTGGCGTTGGAACAAGCCGTGAAGGACGTGGCAGGAGTGTCTGACTGGGAGCTGAAGCGAATCATGCGCACAGGTACGGTGGCCAGCATAGATAATCGCAACTGGGAACTGCGCGACCATCGGGAGCCGGTGCAGCGGCTATCACAGTCGCGGGCTATCGCACTTGATATGGAATCCGCCACCATCGCAGCGAACGGGTTTCGCTTCCGGGTGCCCTATGGCACGCTTCTATGCGTGTCGGACAAACCCCTGCATGGTGAATTGAAGCTGCCGGGGATGGCCAGCGACTTCTATCACACTCAGGTCACCCGCCATCTGCGCATTGGCATTCGAGCCCTGGAGATGCTGCGCGACATGCCGCCTGAGCGACTGCATTCGCGCAAACTGCGCAGCTTCATTGAAACCGCATTCAAGTAAGGAAGAAACATGGACTATGCAGATTGGGGTCGGGCCAGGACTGTGTATCTGGCCGGCTTCGATGTTTTCCGGCCCGATGCGATCGCCCATGGTGAACAGTTGAAAACGCTTTGCGCCAAGTATGGATACGAAGGGCGCTATCCTCTCGACAAAGAAGTGCCCCGCAACTTGCCGCCCCAGGAACAGGCGCGCTGGATCTGCCGCAACAATCTGGCGACGCTGCGCGACTGCGATCTGGTGGTGGCCAACTTGAATGCCTTTCGTGGCGCAGAGCCGGATTCGGGCACGGTCTTTGAGGT
>JAJUJD010000128.1 GCA_029267315.1 Alcaligenaceae bacterium | reverse complement strand
AGCGGAATCCTGGGCGGGCGCCTCCAGCATCCCAGCCGGTACTCCGGGCTCGGCACGCCCCATGGAGCGTTCCGGACGGATAAGCGCGGCCCGCGCCTTCAGATAGGCCGGGTCCAGCAGACCGTAGATCGGAACTCGCGCAAATGCCGGATCCGCCACATAAGCATCACGGTCAGCAAAAGCGAGTCGGCCAGCTTCTGAGAAATAGTGGATGGCCTCGGCCGAATTGGGTCGCAGCCCGGCAATAGGTGTGTGTTCCAGCATCGCCATCATCTGAATCACCGCCAGGCCACCTGAACTGGGCGGAGGCATTCCGCAGTAGCGGTATGCCCCAAGCTCGGCGCACAGCGCATCCCGCCGCAAGGCACGGTAGCTGGCGAGGTCTTCAAGAGACAGGTCGCCCCTCACGGGATGGCTGCGCACCGCCTCTACCATGGCTGCGGCTAGTTCACCCTGGTAGAAGGCGTCCGGCCCTTCAGCGGCCAGTTTCTCCAGTACCTTGGCATACTCCGGGTTGCGCAGCCGGTGACCCACCGGCCAAGCCTGCCCTTCCTGATCAAAGAAATACTGGCGCGCGCCGGAGCTGGCACGCAGGGCAGCCGAGCCGGATACCATGGCGTGCAAACGGGGAGAAACTTCAAACCCGTCTTGCGCCAGCCGCAGTGCCGGTTCCACCAACCGGGCCCAGGGCAGCACCCCATGTTCGGCATGCATGTCCGCCAGCATACGAACCAGACCGGGGGTACCCACTGAGAGTCCGCTATCGACAGCATCCCAGAAGCTCATGACCTGCCCGTTCTTCATGAAACGATCCGGCCTGGCCCCCGACGGTGCGGTTTCGCGGCCATCAAATGCCTGTACAGACTTTGCACCGGCTCGGTGTACCAAGGCGAACCCCCCACCTCCCAGGCCGGAAGACTGTGGCTCCACCAGACCCAGCACAAACTGTGCGGCGATGGCGGCATCGACGACAGACCCACCGGCTGCCAGCATCTCCACGCCGGCGCGAGTGGCCAGTGGATTGGCCGCGCTGACTAGATACTCTTCGGCGTGCACTACTTCACGGCGGGTCAGCTGGTCGTGTGTGGCAGCTTCGGGGTTGATATCGGACACCGCGACGGCCGGTGTGGAAAGCGCCTGTGACTGGGCAGCCGACAGCTGCCCCACGCTCAACACGCTCAACAGGAGGGTCGCAAGCAGACGTCCAGCAGCCCGTGATCGGGAAAGTGCTCTCATGAGGCGGAATCCTTCAGGCAAGTTTCCAGGGCCCGAAGGGCCTCGCTGGGTTCGTTGGCGGTGGGATAACTGAAGAAATAGGCTTCGTCGACGCGTAAACCCGCCTCAACCGGCATGACGAGATCTCCGGACAGCAGGGCCGCTTCGACCAGAAACCGGGGCACGAGGGCGACGCCCATGCCCTCTTTCACTGCCGCCAGAGACATGGTGAAGAGTTCGTAACGCGGGCCGGCGTTCATGGAGGGCAGATAATCCCGACCCTGGGCCATGTACCAGCGGCGCCAGGCATCCGGACGGGAAGTGGTATGCAGATGCGGCATGTCCGCCAATGGATCGGCGAGGTCTGCCCTGTCCTCCAGTAGGGAAGGCGCACAGACAGGCAGCAGCTCCTTTTCGTCGAACAGCTTGATGCCACGCGTGCCGTGCCACATGCGCTCAGCATGGTAAATGGCGGCATCAAAGGGTTCATCATTGAACTGAAAGGGCAAGGTGCGAACGGACAAGCTGACAAAAATGTCGGGACGCTGCTGCTGAAAGGCAGCCAGCCGTGGCTGCAACCAGGTCATGGCCAGGGTGGGCAACACGGCCAGATGCAGATTGCGCCCCACGCCTGCTCGCGACATCAGCCCGAGGGTATCCTTTTCAAGCTGATCCAGATGATGGCGCACGCGCGCGGCGTATTCGGCCCCAGCATCGGTGAGCATGACCCGACGGCGTACGCGGGTGAACAACTCAACACCAAGCCGTTCCTCCAGCCCTGCTACCTGACGGTAGATTGCACTGTGCGTCAGTGCCAGCTCTTCGGCCGCGCGCGAGAACGACCCCAGGCGCGCGGTGGCTTCGAAGGCCTGCAGCGCACCCAGATTGGGAATGCCGTGCCTCATGAATACCTTTGAATGATGTTTGTCTGCAAACTTACCTAAAATGTCTGACGACATGCAATGGACGACTCTTGCATGGAAAGCAAGACATTGTGAAATTTTATCAATTGCGCTGTGCGTGCGGCGCACATATCCTTGGACACCATGAATCACACGACACTTAATGCCCCTGCCACCCGGATGGGTGGCCATATCCTGGTGGATCAGCTCGTCGCTCACGGCGTGCGTCACGTCTTCTGCGTACCGGGAGAAAGCTATCTCGCCGTACTGGACGGCCTACATGATCACCAGATCGAGGTCACAGTCTGCCGGCAGGAAGGCGGCGCCGCCATGATGGCGGATGCTCACGGCAAGCTCACCGGAGAACCGGGCATCTGCATGGTGACTCGAGGGCCAGGCGCGGCCAATGCCCTGGCCGGTGTGCATATCGCCAAACAGGATTCCACCCCGCTCATCCTTTTCGTTGGCCAGATCGAGCGCGGCATGCGCGAACGCGAAGCCTTCCAGGAAATGGATTACCGCGCTGTCTTCGGGACACAGGCCAAGTGGGTGACGGAAATTGATCAGGTGGAACGCATTCCCGAACTGGTTGCCCGGGCCTTTCACGTGGCGACGTCCGGCCGGCCCGGCCCGGTCGTCATTGCGCTGCCCGAGGATATGCTCGTCGAAGCCGCCGCGGTCGTCGACGCGCCCCGTTACCGCGTTCCTGATGCGGTACCGTCTGAAGAGCAGATGCAATCCATCGCGCGGCGCCTGAAGCAGGCCCGTCAGCCCCTCGCCATTCTGGGTGGCAGCCGCTGGAACGAAGAAGCTGTTGCCCGCTTCCAGGAATTTGCCACAGCCTGGAACCTGCCTGTGGCCGTCCAGTTCCGCCGTCAGATGCTGTTCCCGGTGGATCACCCCAACTTTATCGGCGATATCGGCCTGGGCGGTAACCCTCAGCTCTTGCAGTTCGTTCGTGACAGCGATCTGATTCTGATGGTGGGCGGCCGTTTCTCGGAAATTCCCAGCCAAAGCTACACACTGCTGGATATTCCCTCGCCCAGCCAACAGCTGGTTCACGTACACCCCGATTCCTCGGAACTGAATCGCGTCTATATTGCAGACGAAGCCGTGAACGTGTCCCCCGCCTCGTTCTGCGAGGCGCTGGCCAAACTGGATACGCCGACACAGGCGATGCCATGGGTCGGAAAGCTGTCGGAAACTCGCGCCAGCTATGAGAAATGGACGGACACCAGCGCCATCAGGCATGCCGGCGCACTCCAAATGGCCCAAGTCATGCAACACCTTAACGAGGTGCTGCCGGCCGACGCCATTATGTGCAATGGTGCCGGCAACTACGCCACCTGGCTACATCGCTTCCGCCGCTTCACGCGTTTTGGAACCCAACTCGCCCCGACGTCCGGCTCCATGGGTTACGGGCTGCCTGCAGCCGTGGGAGCCAAGCGCCTGTATCCTGAACGCACCGTAGTCTGCATGGCTGGAGACGGCTGCTTCATGATGCATGGCCAGGAATTCGCCACGGCCGTGCAGTACGATCTGCCCATTATTGTGCTCATCATCGACAATGGCATGTACGGCACCATACGCATGCATCAGGAGCGTCACTACCCTGGCCGCATTTCGGCCACCACGCTGAAAAATCCGGATTTCGCCGCCTACGCGCAGGCCTTTGGCGGCCATGGCGAAAGAGTGGAAACCACCGAACAGTTCGCGCCCGCGCTCGAACGGGCGATGGCCAGTGGCAAACCTGCCATTCTGCATTGCTTGCTCGACCCCGAGGCTATCACGCCGGCTCAATCGCTGACGGCCATACGTGAGCAGGCTCTGAAAGCCTGAGCAGCCCGCGCGAACGGAACCGCTGCCTTCCCCAGTTTTCTACGGAAGGCAGCACACAGAAAGAACAGTACTCTGACTTAAACAGGAATGAATATGTCTGCACCTAGCTTCAATTGGGAAGACCCCCTTCTTCTCGACTCGCAATTGACCGAAGACGAGCGCATGGTGCGCGATGCGGCCCGCGCCTACTGCCAGGACAAACTTGCACCCCGCGTGCTTGAGGCCTTCCGCCATGAGAAGACGGACCCCGCCATCTTCCGCGAAATGGGTGAGCTCGGCCTGCTGGGCGTCACCATCCCTGAAGCCTACGGCGGCGCCGGCCTGAACTACGTCTGCTACGGCTTGATTGCCCGTGAAGTCGAGCGCGTGGATTCCGGCTACCGCTCCATGATGAGCGTGCAGTCCTCCCTGGTGATGGTGCCCATCAATGAATTTGGCAGCGAGGCGCAGAAACAGAAGTACCTGCCCAAACTGGCAAGCGGTGAATGGATCGGTTGCTTTGGCCTGACCGAACCCAACCATGGCTCCGACCCTGGCAGCATGGAAACGCGCGCAGTCAAGACGGCAGACGGCTATCGCCTGACGGGCAACAAGATGTGGATCACCAACTCCCCCATCGCCGATGTCTTCGTGGTCTGGGGTAAGGTGGTCGGCGGCGAGGACGACGGCAAGATCCGCGGCTTCATCCTCGAAAAAGGCATGAAGGGCCTGAGCGCGCCCGCCATCCATGGCAAGGTTGGTCTGCGCGCCTCCATTACGGGCGAGATTGTCATGGACGAGGTCGAGGTGCCTGCCGACGCCATGATGCCGGGCGTGACGGGCCTGCGTGGCCCCTTCACCTGCCTGAACTCAGCCCGCTACGGTATTGCCTGGGGTGCGTTGGGTGCTGCGGAATTCTGCTGGCACACTGCCCGCCAATACACCATGGATCGCAAGCAGTTCGGCCGCCCGTTGGCGCAGAACCAGCTCATCCAGAAGAAGCTGGCCGACATGCAGACGGAAATCACGCTGGGCCTGCAGGGTTGCCTGCGCCTGGGCCGCATGAAAGACGAAGGCACTGCCGCTGTGGAAATCACTTCCATCATGAAGCGCAATTCCTGCGGCAAGGCGCTGGATGTCGCCCGCATGGCGCGCGACATGCTGGGTGGCAACGGCATTTCCGACGAGTTCGGCGTGGCGCGACACCTGGTCAACCTGGAAGTCGTGAACACCTACGAAGGCACCCACGACGTACATGCGCTCATTCTGGGCCGCGCCCAGACAGGCTTGCAAGCCTTCTTCTGAAGCTTATAAATGGCAAAGCGCCCCGGCGTCGGGGCGCACACCACAGCCGGCGAACCTACAGGCGGGCCACGGCCAGCAAACGCTGCCCGTGGCTTTTTTATGCTTCCGGCTGCTCGCCGAGGTCAAACATATTTGTGGCCTCGAGCTCCAGAACCAGTTCTTCGTTCTGGTTGAACATGCGCCATGTCCAGCGCAGGATGCCGAGATCGGAGCGTGTCGAGGAAATGCGCTTGGAATCGACAGTCGCTTCTAGGCGCAGGGAGTCGCCCGGGCGCACCGGCTTGGGCCAGCGTAGGCGTTCCAGACCTGGTGAACCGAAGGATTCGGAGTCCTTCAAGGCAACATCGCAGACCATGCGCATGGCAATCGCGCAAGTGAGCCATCCACTGCCAATCAGGCCACCCCAGCGGCTTTGCTCAGCCGCCTCTTCATCCACATGGAAATGCTGAGGGTCATACACTTGTGCGAATTGCAGCATTTCCTCGCGGGTCACCACAACGGGAGGATGGGTGACCACCATGCCAACCTCGAAATCCTTGAATTTCATGTTTGTATTATTTCCGATGGATGTTCCGGATACGCAGTTTACCCGGGATGATGCTACAAGCTTAAACCAGTTCGGCGACAAGGGGGATGCAAGCCCCACGGGCATGCCTGCATACCACTGCAGCGGTACGTAGGGCCCCGACTCGCTTTAAACTCTTCGAGCCGCCGTGCGCCTCGCAGCGACGGCCAAGCAAACGCTCAAACAACGACACAAGTGTGCCGCGCGTGACCGACCATAGCACGGAAGCACAGCGGCTGGAGGAAACATGAACGAGACAAGCGTCGGCCCGGGAATTGTGCAGGTCCACAGCATGGGCAGGCAGATCGAGATTGAATATCAGCTGCTTTCGCCTGAGCTGCAACAGCGGCCACTGCTGATTTTTCTGCACGAAGGTCTGGGGTCGATTTCCATGTGGCGCGACTGGCCCGAGCAGGTATGCAACGCGGCGAATTGTCGCGGCCTGGTTTATTCGCGGTACGGCTATGGCCGCAGCACGCCACGTCCCCTGGATGAAATCCGCGGGCTGGACTACCTGCACATTCAGGCGCAGGACGCCCTTCCTGCCTTGCTGGACGCTTTGAACCTGGCAGAAGAAAAACCCATACTCTATGGCCACAGCGACGGCGGCTCGATCGCCCTCCTCTACGCCGCCCTGCTCCCTGAGCGCGTAGCTGGCATTGCCGTTGCGGCTCCCCACATCTTCGTCGAGGACATCACGGTCGAGGGCATACGCAAGGCTCTGGACATCTATCGTTCAACTGATTTTCCTGCCCGACTGGCCCGACATCACCATGACGGAGAGTCAGTCTTCCGGGCATGGGTGGACATCTGGCTCACACCCGAATTCAGAGCGTGGAATATCGAAGAGCTCCTGGAAAACATCCAGTGCCCAGTGCTGGCCATTCAAGGTGTCGAAGACGAATACGGCACATTGGAACAAATCCGCGGCATCCAACGGCGCGTTCCACACACCGAGCTGCTGGAAATTCCCGAATGCGGGCACTCGCCTCACAGAGACCAGTCTCAGCTTGTGATTGACGCGCTGTGCGACTTCATCGAGCGCGTTTCGGGCTGAATCCCTTGGCACCGCCGAAGCAGCGTGGCTCGGGGCTGCTGGTTGATTTATTCGAAGGCCGCGGCGGCGCGGCCCAGGCGATCGTTTACCGCTTGCCATGCGCGAGTGCGCGGCGGCCGCTCCAGGATAATGTGGTCATGGCCCTCGGCATCGAGCTCCCGTAGAAGCGCGTAAAGCTCCGAAGCATACTGTGCAGGGTCAGCCGCACATGGCTTCAATCGCACGAGTTCCTGACCATGTATTGGAGTATCTGGAACCGGCGCGAAGACGGCCACCGCGATGCGCTTGCCTCGGGCCGCAAGGCGTTGCAGCACCTCTGGCAAGTCTTCGCGCGCCACCAGGCTCAATGGCGTTCGAGGCGCGTAATGCGCCTTTAGCGAACCAGATACCTGCGGGGCTGCCCGATCTGGCATCGACGGCATGACCCCCAAGACGGCGGCAAGGTCATCTTCGGTAATGTGCCCCGGGCGCAGCAGCACAGGCCCTACCCCTTGGTCCAGACGGGATAGGTCCACAATGGTCGACTCGATGCCCACCTTCGAAGGCCCGCCTTCCAGAATAAGCAGTGCGTCGTCACCCAGTTCGGGAAACTCACTGCGGACATGTGCCGCCTGGGTGGGAGACACCTGCCCAAATTTGTTGGCGGAAGGCGCCGCTACCCCCCCGTGCCCTCCTTTGAGCGCAGCAAAGCGGCCCAACAGTGCCTGGGCCACCGGATGAGCCGGGCAGCGCAGACCGATACTGTTCTGTCCGCCACTTACGGCAGCAGAAATACCGGGCGCGCGAGGAAGAATCAGTGTCAGCGGACCGGGCCAGAACGCCTGAACCAGCGCCCGGGCAGCGGGCGGAACCGAGCTCGCCCAGTAGCTGAGCTCGGCGTCGGGTGCGACATGCACGATGACTGGGTGATTGGAAGGCCGCCCCTTGGCTGCGTAAATGCGAGCAACGGCATCAGGGTTCTCTGCATCGGCTCCGAGGCCATAGACGGTTTCGGTGGGAAAGGCGACCAGGCCACCCTCGGCCAGCCTGCGTGCAGCCTCGTCCAAGGCGGCATCCATACGTATGCTGGTTGTCGGCCGGCCCCGCCGGGCGCCGGCAACTGGAGTGCCTCCCTGTTCAGGCGAGCGAGCCGGTTCGCGAGTTTCCCCTGAAGACATGTTTAACCTTCAAAAGGCAAGCCAAGCACGGAAGCAACCCGGGCCGCGCGTTCCTGCGCCTGCTGCAAACTTGCGCCCAGCACATTCACATGACCCATCTTGCGGCCACGGCGTGCCTCTGCCTTGCCATAAAGGTGGAGCTGTGCACCGGGTACCGCCAGCACGGCCGCCCAATCCGGTTCCCGCATGGCACCCGAGGATGGATCGAACCAGATGTCGCCCAACAAATTCAGCATGATGACCGAACAGAGGCATGAGGTATCCGCCAGCGGCAGCCCAGCTGTCGCGCGAGCTTGCTGCTCGAACTGGCTGGCCACGCTGGCATTCATGGTGTAGTGGCCACTGTTGTGAGGACGCGGTGCGATCTCGTTGGCCACCAGACGGCCATCTTCAAGTACAAAAAACTCAACGCACAACACGCCCACATATTGAAGCGCGGCGGCTATACGCAGAGCAGCTTCGCCGGCCTGCCGAGAAATGTCGTCAGACACGCGCTCCGCGTCCACTGTAGACACTGCCAGAATGCCATCACGGTGTTCGTTGGTCGCACTGGGGTATACCACGGTGGAACCGTCGGAACCGCGAGCAAGAACCACGGAAACCTCACGCGACAACGGTAGCATGGCCTCCAGCACGCAAGGCTTGCTACCCATATCGCGGAATGCTTGCAGTGCGGCTTCGCGGCTTTGCACCCTCGCCTGCCCCTT
>JAJUJD010000229.1 GCA_029267315.1 Alcaligenaceae bacterium | reverse complement strand
GGAGGCGGCGCGGGAGGCCTGGAGCTGGCTGCCCGCCTCGGGCGCCAATTCGGCCCAAAACATGTTCTGCTCGTCGACATGGTCGACACCCATATATGGAAGCCATCACTGCATGAAGTTGCAGCCGGCACGCTGGATATCCATCGCGAAGGTCTGTCGTATTTCATACTTGCTCGTCGCTGCGGATTCACCTTTGTGCAAGGCGCTATGTGTGGCATAGACCGAGATGCAAAACAAATTATGCTGGCACCGGTGCATGACTCAGGCGGCGAACAGATTTTCCCGGCCCGCAGCCTGGCTTACGACACACTCGTGCTGGCAATAGGAAGTCAATCCAATTTTTTCGGCACGCCAGGGGCGTCGGAACATGCGATCGCTCTGGATTCCACCGCCCAGGCCGAACATTTTCGTCAACGCCTATTGCACGAAGTGATGATGCTTAACGGCCGAAAATTCGAGGTCGATTTTCACACCCATATTGACGCAACCGCCCGTGGCTTAGCGCCTCCCCTTCCCTCGCACGCCCGCGCCCAATCCTTAACAGAGGACGAGGTGCTTCATATCGCCATCGTTGGAGGCGGGGCGACCGGCGTCGAACTCGCGGCCGAACTGGTTGAGGCGCTATCGAGCCTTGCTTACTACGGCATGGATGCCCTGGATCCCGAGCGTCACATCAAAATAATCTTGCTTGAGGGGGCTGATCGCATACTTTCCGGCCTGCCGGAAAAACTTTCCGTCCAGGCCCGGCAACTATTGAACGAAAGAGGTGTATCGGTAAAAACGTCGGTGCGTGTGACCGGCGTTCAACCCGGATGCCTAATTGATAGCGAGGGGCACCGATACCCCGCCGACCTGTGTGTATGGGCGGCCGGAATCCAGGCGCCGGCCATTTTGTCGCAGCTAGGCCTGGACACCAACAGACAACACCAAATAGTTGTGGACGAGCGGCTACGTTCGAGCGACCCCCATATCTTTGCTTTCGGTGATTGTGCCCAAGCACCGTGGATAGACGAGAATCGCTACCTCCCCGCCAAGGCCCAGGTCGCCAACCAGCAAGCCACCTTCCTCTTCGACGCCTTAAGTGCCCGAATCAGGGGGCGGCCTGAACCAGCGGCTGCCTTTCGGTTTCGAGACTTCGGATCTCTGGTTTCCGTAGGACACTCCGAAGGCGTCGGCAGCCTGATGGGGGTGTTGTCTGGTAAAAACTGGTTTGTCGAAGGTCTATTGGCGCGACTCATGTATATGAGCCTACACCTCAAGCACCACATGGTGGTGTTGGGCATTGTGCAAACGGCCACTCTTGCTCTCGGTCGCCTGCTTCTCAGACGCGGCACACCTCGTGTGAAGCTGCACTGACGCCCTCTTCCACACCACTAACTTGAAGACACGTTGCATCGATGCAGACAAAAGACCCATCGCGAAGTTACGTCCTCGCCCACGGTTCCTGGCACGGTGGCTGGTGTTGGCGACCCGTCGCCGATCAGCTACGCAAAGCCGGGCATCAAGTATTCACGCCCAGCTTCACTGGCATGGGCGACCGTGCGCACTTGCTTAACGAGTCCATCACTCTGGACACCTTCATTGATGATCTTGTCCAGCTCATACTGGCTGAAGAGTTGCAAGACGTCATTCTCGTGGGCCATAGCTTTGCCGGCGTTCCCATCAGCGGCGTGGCAGATCGGATTCCCGAGCGACTGGCCCATCTGGTGTATTTCGACGCCGTCGTTCTCGAAGATGGCCAACACAGTTTTTCGAATTACCCCCCTGAGGAAGCGGAAAATCGGATCGCCGCCGCCGGGCGGTCCACGGGCGGTTTGGCCGTACCCGTGCCAGACCCCTTGCCCCCGGCTTGGGGCTTGAGCCCTGACATGCCGGAATATGAATGGATCAAGCGCAGGCTCACGGCGCACCCGGCGCGCACTTACACCAGCCCAATACACCTGCAGAACCCATTGGGCAATGGTGTTCCGAAGACTTACATCCATTGCCGCAACCCGGAGCTGGGCCTGTTGGAAAGTTCACGTCAACTGGTGCGGCAGCAAGCCGAATGGCACTGGCTGGATGTTGACGCGGGTCACGAGGCTCATATTACGCATCCCAACCTGATCGCTAACATCCTGCTGGAAAAAATACTGGTAAAATAGCCAGTATTCGTGGACGTTCCGCCTTCAAATCTCTCTGGATGCCTTCTTCCCTTTTTCCGCCGTCCGGCCTTGCCTTTGTCGATATCGAAACCACTGGCGGGCCGGCCCAGCTTCCTTCCATCACTGAAATCGCCGTCATACAGGCCGATGAAGGCGGTGTCAGGGAATGGTCCACGCTTGTCCGTCCAGATTCCCGTATCCCACTACATATTGAACGGCTCACGGGCATCAGCAACGATATGGTGGCCGACGCCCCACGCTTTGAACAGGTGGCCGACGAGCTATTCGACCGCCTGCACGGCAGGGTTTTTGTGGCTCACAACGCCCGCTTCGATCACGGTCATATCAAGGCGGCGTTCCGCCGCATGGGCGTCACCATCCGGCCGCGCGTGCTGTGCACAGTGAAGCTCTCGCGCCGTTTGTTTCCCCACGCGCGGCGTCACAGCCTTGACCACGTTATTGCGCGTCATGGTTTGGAAGTCGATTCGCGTCACCGCGCATTGGGCGACGCTCGCGTACTGCTGCGTTTCTGGCGCCAGCTGCACGCCACCCTGCCGGCTGAGGAAATTCAACAAGCGGTGCAGGTGCTCTTGGGCCAAGCCACGCTGCCACCCTTTCTTGACCCGGCTGATCTCGATGCCCTGCCCGACTCACCCGGTGTCTATCTCTTTTATGGCGAGAACGATCTGCCCCTTTATGTGGGAAAAAGCACGCGGCTGCGTACTCGGGTTCTTTCCCATTTCAGCGCCGATCACAGCAACGACCGCGAACTGAGCCTCAGTCAGCAGGTGCGACGCATTTCTCATGTGTCGACCGCCGGCGAATTGGGCGCTCTTCTGGAAGAGGCGCGCCTGGTGAAGGTGCTTCAGCCGACCCATAACCGCCAATTGCGCCGTAACCGCGAAATGTGTGCCTGGCAGTTGGAAACCGATCTGTTCAGCAAACCGCTCTTGCGGCTAGTGCGCGCAGCAGATATGAATCCCGCCCATGCCCAGGCGCTGTATGGCTTCTTCCGGAGTCGGCGCGCCGCCGTCGACCATTTGCGGGAATTGTGCGCGGAACATCGCCTGTGCCCGCCTCTGCTCGGCCTGGAAAAACACACTCCCGGCCGTTGCTTCAACCATCAACTGAGGCGCTGCGAAGGAGCGTGCCTGGGCCTCGAGCCCGTGGAGTTGCACGCTGGTCGCCTGGATGCCGCGCTTTCTTCCTTAAAGATGCAGGCTTGGCCGTATGGTGCGGCAGTACTGGTACGTGAAGGCGACAGCCTGCACGTCGTAAACAATTGGTGCCAT
>JAJUJD010000129.1 GCA_029267315.1 Alcaligenaceae bacterium | reverse complement strand
CACGAAGCGCGAGCCCTGCACAAAGTCGTAGCCCTCGTTTAACGCCTGGATAAAGTCGGCAATAGCCTGCGGGTCGTCCTTGTCGTTACCGTCGATGGTAATGATGCCTTCATAACCGTGATCCAGCGCAAAGGCGTAGCCGCAGCGCAGCTGGGCGCTCAGCCGGCCCGGGCCGGTTTTGACCAGCAGGCCCCTCACGCCCATGGCGGGCAGTTCATCAGGCGGCAGCGAACCATCCGTACTGCCCCCATCTACGATCAGCACGTCGGCCATGCTTGCGATGTCCAGCGCTTGCATGCGCTGTAGCAGGCGGCGGATGCGCTGCCCTTCATTCAGCACAGGAATCACCACGCAATAGCGCTGCGAACGACCCAGCCAGACGGGTAAATCGAACGCCGGGACTTGCCACCCGGCGCGCAGCGCAGGGTCGATTGCGCTCTGAACGGAGCTGATGCCGCTTTTGCCGCTGCTCATGAGTCTTCCCTATAGTGCCGGCGGGCATGGCCGAGCGAACGGTCGATAATGCTCAAACGCTCTTTGCCCTGCGGCGCCAGCATCTCTATGGTGAGTACGTGCTTGGGCAGATGCCGCCGCAAGAGTGGTGCCAGCGTAGCGTGATCGGTGCTGCCTTCACCCAGGGGAAGGAGATCGGGTTCACTGAGATGCACGTGACCCACCAGCTCTGCGTGCTCAGCCAGGAACGCGGCAGCGGACTCGCCGCTGATGGTCAGTGCGCCGGTATCGAACTGCATGGCAATGCTCGGATGGCCCACCTGCCGCACCACTCGCGCGGTTTCTTCTGCCGTAGTCATGAAATTGGCGCCGTAACGTTCCGGATTGGGCTCCAGGCAGATGCACACACCTGCCGCGCTGGCGATGTCACCGAGACGACGCAAAAAGTCAGTAGCAATCTGCTCGCACTGGCTGTCGTCCAGCCCGCTGCGGTCACGGTTGCGCGGCGAACCGAATACCAGCCGCTGTGCGCCCAGGCCTGCGCCGATACGGCAGATGTGCTTAAGATGGCCCAGCATGGCTTCCTGAACATCGGGCGGGCCGAATAGATTCAGACCTTGAGTACCGAATAGCAGTGATTGCATACCAGTGATGTGCACTCCGCGCTCGGCCCACCATGACCTGACGGCCTCCACGTCTGTAGCGCCGGTTCGGCTGATATCAGGAAAATACTTAGTGGGGGCGACGTCGATGGCGTCAATGCCATGGTTCTGCAGCAGCGCGGCCACAGCCTCGTCTTCGGCAACATCCCAGGCAATATTCGAGATGGCGATGCGCGTCATGGCTGCCGGCCCTGGCTACCGGCGGTGTTCAGCTGCCGCGGCTCTGACTGAGCGTAGGCCCGGATGGCCAGCAGCGTGGCGCCCCGGTTGTAGGTGTAGCCGTTTTCGCCGCCGAACAAGTCGGCATGACGGCTGCGCATATCGTAGCGCGCGGCATCGCCTGTCAGGGGGTGATCGAACTCGCGGTTAAAGCCGTGGCGTGCAACGTCTGCCACACTGATGGGCTCGGCGGTCAGGTGCACCAGACCGAGGTCGGCCTCCAGCGCTTTCGCGATATCCGGCCAAAGGTTTACCATCGGGTAGAACTGGAACACGCCCCGGCTGTCGATAGCGTGCAGATTGTTGTCGTTCAGGAAGTCGAAGATCACGTTCTTGCGCAGGCCCGGCCCAACAAGCCCGGGTAGCCGCACGATAAGCGACTGCTCAAAATGCGACTGTACGAAGCTTTCCAGCATACGGCGGTGGCGCCCGTATGCATGGAGATCTGTCGTATCCACTTCAGTGCTTTCGTCAACGCCTAGCGGCTCACGAAACACGTCGACCGTACTGATTAGTACGAACCTGCGTGCGCGTATGCTTTCCAGGCAACTCACCAAGCCCTCAATAGTCCGGCGGTCGGCCTCGGGTTCCTTGTTGGCGAGCCATTTCTGGGCGGGCGCGCCCGCGCACACCACCAAGTCGAATTCGCCGCCCTTGATGTCCTGAATATTGGTGGAGCGGTACAGGGCGTCGAAATGCCGTTGCCGCAGCAGGGTGGAGCCTACAAAACCGCTGTGGCCGATCAATGCGTCTTTCAAGCCGAAGTCCTCAGATCGAAATGTTCATGTTCCAGCTTTTCGAGCACGTCATAGACGTTGTCGATCTTGCCGCCCAATATGGAATAGCAGCCCGGCGCCGTTTCATGGCGCTCAAAAAGTATAGGCCGGCCATCGTCGCCTTCGTTCTTCACCAGCACGGTCTTGATCTCGAAGAGCGAATCCTGCTGGCGGGCAGAGGCCAGCATCGGCAGGTAGCGCGAGGCATCACGCAGCATGCGCGAACCGCGTGAGTGGCGGTCGTAGTGGCGCAGCGCCTCGTAAGGGTCTGTTGTGGCATCGTCCTGCCAACTGTGATGCGGGGTATAGCGTACGTGCGACAGGGTGTGCAGGCCCCGGGCGGGGAAGGGCATGAGCGAGAAGAACGGGCCGTCCATCATGGTGATGCCGACGTCTCGCAGCACATTGGGCACCTCCAGTAGCGTCATTTCTGTGAGCTCGTGTTTAAGCGGTGTGCTGATACGCGGAAAGTCGCCGCTCAGCCCGTTCAGGCCCGCATAGCTGCAATTGAAGACATAAGGTGCATGCACCTCGGCGCCTGGGGGGCCGTTCAGCGTCAGTGTCATACCGCCGCCGGGTGCCCGTCGCAGCCCGTGGGCACGGGTGCCCAGACGCAGCGTGACGCCGGCCGATTGAAGTTCCTCTGACGCCCACTTACGCAGGGCCATCGCATTGAACACATGCTCTTCAGCAAGAAACACGGCTTCTACCAGTTGTGGGGTGAACAGCCCACTCAGGTGGCCGGGCGCCGCAGACAGGGGCGCGCCGACTTCACGGCAGAACCGCTCGTACTGGCGGGCCGTCACCTTGGAATTCTGACGCGCCACCGCATAGAGCATGGTCAGATTCTGTACCACCGCTTGCGGCCAGTCTGACATAAAGCGCGGCAGATTGATACGGCTGCGCAGCGCCGTGGTAAGGCTGCGCGGGTAATGGTAGCCGCCATGAATGCGCGCCTGATTATGGAATGATGCCCGCGCCAGCAGTTCGCTTTCTTGTTCCAGCAACAGAATGCGCGAGAAGCCGCGCCGCCGCGCGAGGTAGAGAGCAATGATGCAGCCATAGAAGCCGCCGCCCACCATGATGGCATCATAGCGTTGCGCAGCGCTCATTCCTTGAAGCTCACCGGCGTGCTGTGGCTTACGTCTTCGACGTTGAGCCGTTGCTTGCGTGACAAGTCTGCGCTAGTGAATTCCTGGGCAATATGGTAGAGCGGACCCTCGGTGGAAAACCGCGCCAGCTGGGCGATGTATTCGCCCAGTACCAGAAGCACCAACGAGATCAGAAAGAACATGCCCGACTGCTGCAGCGACAGGCTGACCCAGCCGGGTTCCACATGGCTGTGAAACAGCGCCACAGCCACCACATAGATCGAATAGACCAGATTGGCGATGGCGCCAAACAACGACAGCATGCTGACCAGCCGCATCGGCCCCCGGGTGGTCGAGACCAGCAGCCGCATGCCGCGATCCAGGCTTTCGCTCAGGCGCTTGGGCGTGGTGGCCAGGGGCGGCGTGCTGTAGTCCAGCCGGGTACGCGTGAAGCCCGCCGTGGCGGGCAGGTGCCGGTAAGCCATGGCAGGGTGCGGATGGCGCAGAATGAAATTAATGACGCGCCGGCTAAGAAGCCGGTACAGCGGCGCTTCGCGCGATAGATGGATGCCGCTGAAGCGTTTATACAGGAAATTGAAGGCCGAATAAGCACAGCGATAGGCCAGGCTGCGCGGCGGGCGCATGCGGTTCTGGGCGAACACGACATCGGTGCCGCTGGCGGCGTGGTCCAGCATTTGCGGCAGAAAGGCGATGTCGTCTTCGAACGGATCGATCACGGCGACAAAATCGCCCAGCGCGTTTTCCAGCCCCACCCACGATGCAGTGTCGGACTCGACTTCCTTGGTCAACACATAAACCTGCAAGTTAGGCAGGCCGCCCCGTTGCGTGAGCCGCTCCAGCACCGCCACGCTACCGTCTTCAGAGGCATTATCCACCACGATCAGCTCGTAATCGCTGACCAGCCCTTGAAGCGTCTCAGTCGCCCGCTGCAGGATATCCGGCAGCGTGGATTCCTGGTTGCGTACGACATAGACGACTGAAAGAAACAAAGGAAAAAACGCCATGGAATCAGTTTCAAGGTTGATGGGGCGCGAAGCCACGCCCTGCGGCGTCATTTTAGCCGGTTACGCATGGATGCTTTCTTTAGCGTTACCGGCAGTAAAACCCGCCGAATGGCCGATGATCATAGGGCGTTGGCGTGATATGTGCCTTCCGGCGGCGGGTCGGATCGCTCGTCTTGTTACGAGGCCTGAAACCACCGTTACACCGCTTACAGCCTTCAAAGAGGGCTTTGATTAGCCTGTCTATTCTCTGGGCGCACTTGGCGTTTGATCAGGATGGCCCGGCGTATAGAACCCTTTACTGGAGGTTTGTATGGCAGTTAAATTTTTCGACGAAGCCTGGTACTTGGCCCGTAACCCCGACGTGGCCGCTGTGGTGGAAAGCGGCGAACTAACGGCAGAGCAGCATTTCGAGCAGAATGGCATGGCCGAAGGTCGCTCGCCTTCGCCCCTGTTCGACGCCAATTATTATCTTGCACAGAATTCCGATGTGGCCGCGGCGGTTGAGGCCGGTGAGACCACAGCGTACGAGCATTTCGCGGCACATGGGCATACAGAGGGCCGTGCAGCCAGCCCGTACTTTAACGTTGACTATTATCTGACGCAGAACCCAGATGTCGCCGACGCCGTGGAGGCTGGACAAATCTCCGCCTACGAGCACTACCAGGCCAACGGTATTGCCGAAGGTCGTGCGCCGCTTGCGTCATTCAACGTGGCCCAATACCTGACGGCAAACCCCGATGTGGCCGCCGCGGTCGAGGCGGGTGACATCAGTGCCGTACAGCACTTTCTGTCCCACGGCATCAACGAAGACCGTTCGTTCAGTGCGGTGATTTCCGTGGCAGCCTATTTGGCCGTGAATGAGGACATCGCCAATGCGGTAGAAGCCGGCCAGACCACAGGGCTTGCGCATCTGTTGACCTACGGTGTGGCAGAAGGGCGCGAACTGGGTAATGGCATTTCTCCGGCACAGTTTGCCAACGACCCGGTCTACCAGCAGGCCATCGAAGAAGGTGACACCGACGCCGCGCTGGCTCGCGTATCTGAAGTGGCACCGTTCCTTCCTGAATTCGAAGCTCCGGAAGGCTTTGAGCTACCGGCAGACTGGCCGATTCCGCAGGACTTCGTACCCGTGGAAGGCACCCTTCTGACCGTGCCCGAAGGCTGGCAACCGGCTGAGCCCACTCAGCTGCCTCCTTACTTCGAACAGCCCTTCAATGCGGAATTGCTGCCGGGCGGCGCCGTGTCTTTCCCTGATGCGACCGGCGAAATCGTGCTGGTCAATCAGGGTGGGCAAGGCGTATTCGCCCAAGGTAACTTCCTGGCGGACATCACCATTTCGTTGAATGGAACGTCGACCGTCTCCTTGGCTGCCGAGCAGGTACTGGTGGGCAACTACGCCGATATTGCACAGGTGAACATTGTCGGCGACGGTGCAGTGCGTGCCTTGGGTACTGACGAAGCCGATGTCATTGATGCTTCCGGCTGGAATGCGGTGAACGTCACCGTTGAGGCCGGCGCAGGCGATGATACCGTCACCATCGCTGACACCCAGACCGCCCTCGGCGGCGAAGGTGCCGACACCTTCGTGATCGCAGCCACCGCAGGCGTATCCAGCGTGATCACCGTGGACGACTACAACTTTGAGCAGGGCGACGTCGTCGACCTGAGCGAGGTTGAAGGCTTCAACCTCTTCGAGATGGAAGTCCGTGGTGCGGAGCACGATGGCACATCGTGGCAATGGGGCGACGGCTACACCGGTAACAGCATTGGTATCTGGTTCTCGGGCGAGGCCGCCAACGTGCAGTTGACCGATGCCCGCAGCGATACCTTGAAGTTCATTTTGCCGGAAATGGAAGGCCTGGAAGGCTACACCACCATGCAAATGAACATCAATGATGGCGCGGTACTGCGTGCCAACGACGAAGCCCCGGAGATTCTACGCGGCGGCGACGGCGACCAGGTGTTCCTGAGCGGGGCTCAAGCTGACATCCTCTCTGGCGGTGGCGGCGCGGATACCTTTGTGGTGCGTGACGGCTCCAATTCCAACCTGGCGAACACCGACTATATCTTCGACTTCGAAATCGGTACGGACGTACTGGTGTCGCACAGCCTGATCTCGGCAGGTGAGTTTGTGGATGCCGGTGCACTGGCCGCTCTGGACGCCGAAAGCCTCAGCGCCGCACTGACTGCGGAGGCCTTCGCCGCAAACGCCGGTGCCTACTTCACGGTGGGTGAGGGTGACCAGACCCGCACCTATATCGCGCTGAATGACGGTACGGCCGGCTACGACGCAGCGGCAGATACGCTGATTGATATCACCGGCTACAGCGGTGACATCGCGCAGCTGTCTGTTATCGGGGTGCCGGACGTCGGCGACCTGCTTGGCCAGGAGGTGCAGCAAGCCATTGGGGTGTAAGGTCTTCACATCCTGAACGCGGTAGCGCTATCGGGCATATAGCACCTATGAGCTATATGCCCGATTGACTTGCATTTCTATACCGCCCTTTCATTTCCGTGACTACGGGCGTATCGAAGGCCGCTCCCCCAGTCACCTGTTCGACCCAGCCCATTACCTGGCTCACAACCCGGACATACGGGCCGCCGTTGAGGCTGGCCTGGTCACCGCTTACGACCATTTTCTGATGTATGGCATGGTTGAAGCGCGCAGCTTCGTGCCGTACTTCGATGTGGACTTCTACCTGCAGCGCTGCCGGATACGTTCGAGCCGTTGACACCGCCGGGGCCGGGGCCATCGCCGGAACCTGGGCCTGGACCTGGGCCCGGTCCGAAGCCTGAGCCGGATCCTGAGGGGCCATTCCGGGCCTATCTGGATGAGGACGGGGTGATCCGGTTTGAGAACGTGCGTGGTGGGGAGGTGGAGTATGTTCGGTATTTGTTGGACCCGTCAAATTCCGATGTGATGATTCTCGAGTTTGCGAGTGGTACGCAGACAAGCCTCGTTGAAGTCCCTGATGACTGCGGATGTCCGGGAGGGTCTGACGATGACTTCGAGCTTCCCATCGAAGAAGACTTGTTTGCTGCCCTGCGTTTTGAATTGCAGAAAGATGAGACGCTGGTGGCGCAACCACTTCTTCTGCCGTTCATTTCCGTCAATCAAGTGCAGGTATTAGGGGGCCCCAGAGAGCCAGATGACCCAGGCCGCGTCGGGATCAGAGTCGATCAGAACGGCGTACCGGCGCCCGAGGCCGCACTCAGCTTCGAAAACACGGTAGCGCTCGTGGCGAGCGAACTGGAAGACGGCGTCGACACCCTGCATCTTGGTCTGCATGATTCCATTGCGCTGATGGCGCCGTTGCCGGCGTTGCATCTGCTGGCGTACGACAATCTGCCTGACGTCGACGCCGCACCGAAGTCGCTTATGGTGAGCGCCACCGGCAACGCCAATTTTCTATACCTTTCCGGCCCGCTGTCAGACGATTTGCCCGGTGACGACTTCGCAGACCACCTTCACTTGGGCAGTATCGAGATCACCGGGGAAAGTGAATTGGCATTGCTGGGCGCCACATTCGGCCGGGCCGGTACCAAGTTCGATGCGACCCGCAGCAGCGCCGATATTGCGTTGTTGGCCACCCTCTATAACGGCATTGAGCACGACGACGCGAAATACGACTGGACTATTCAGGTTGGACGTGGCGACGATGTGCTGATTATTGAGGCGGATGCTTACCCGGGTGAGTTACAGCCTTACCCCGGCAAGCATGGTAGCTTCATCGACGGAGGTGGTGGCGCTAACCGCCTGAATCTGGACGCCACGGCATATGAACGGTGGGCGAATCCGGAAGCTGGGTCGGTGCCGGAGGGCCATAAAGTCCCTGCGGGCTTACCGCAAGCGGGCCGGCCAATTGTCGACCATTTCCAAGTGCTGGTGACGGAAGCGGTAGAGGGCAGGGAGTATGAATCCACCCTTTTGGGTAATCAGTTTGAAAGTATTGAACTGCATGCCGGCATTTCCACCCCGGAAATCACGGTGAAAAAGGGGTTCTCGACCGTCACCATGTATGGCGCGGTCACCATGGACGTTTCCGAGCAGCAGGAAGACGGCGCCACCATCCATGTGAAACCCTACAGCGACTATAGCCACTTCGCCGACATGGAAAATCTGAAAGACATGTTCTGGCTGGAAGGGGGTTTAGATGGCGGCGGGGAGAGCGCGGCGTTCAAGATCGCAGAAAAAGAGGTGGATCTTGAACAGAGTGGGCTGATCACCATCGCGCTTTCGGATGATATGGGTGTTTCGGAGCTCACCCTGGAGAACGGTCGGATTGATTTTCAGGATGGAGCCATTACAGCGCAGAATTTTGTGATTGATATGCGGGGGTTTGATTTAGGGACGGTCTTATATGGACGCCTCCCGGAGAGTCAAGCGGATTTTAACGATTTGGCATAAAGGTGAGGATGCAGTCTTATATCCGGCCTGTTGGTGCAGGGTACAAGCCTGCTGGCCCT
>JAJUJD010000136.1 GCA_029267315.1 Alcaligenaceae bacterium | reverse complement strand
TTCTGGTTCTTTGCCACGCAGGTGGATCGCTACCTGAGCCCGGTGGTGGTTATTGGCGCGTTGCTCTCGGTCTTTGCCGTCTATGCCGTGTTACGTAGCTGCGTTATGCGCTCCCGCTTGCCGGGATGGTTAACGCGGGCGTTTTCCCCAGTCGCTGCAGCAATAGCCTGCGTATTGGCACTTCAGCTGCTAACCGCCGAAACCGCAAACAGCCGAGAGCAGATGCGTCACTGGAATGAAATCATGGCGAGCAAACCCGCGCATGATTTGTTCGCTAAGGCTAATACGCTCATACCCGAATACGGCCCCAAGTTGCTGCAGATTGGTTTCGAAGCCGGCGCGTATTATTTTGAAGGTACTGTGATCGGCGACTGGTTCGGGCCGGGCAGGTATTGGGATCTAATGCATTGCACTGAAGCCTGCGGCACCATGCTGGATTCGGCCGAGATGGTGCAGCATATGCAGCGTCATGGGGCCCGTATGCTGCTCTTCGGCCATCATATGGATAAGGGCTTTGACCCTGACCGCTACAGCGACCACTTTCAGGTGGTGATGCAGACCAGTCAGGGCATACTCATGGTTTTGAAGTCAGACCACCTCATGCAGGGGCTTGCGCGTGAATAGCCGCTTGACTGCGCGCCGCAGCCGGTAAGGCACTACGCGATCCACCCAGGCCATCGAAGGGTGGCTGTATACCCGCCATATACGTGCCAGTGCCTGTTCACGCAGGCTAAGAACCGGTTGTAAGCGTTCACCCACTTCAAACTGGAAGGCCTCGGGCCCGTATTGGGTTGCCTGCGACGTATCGGCCGTGCTCAAGTAATCTGCCGCGTAGAAACTTGTTTCGTAGCCATCGTAAGCTTGGCCGTCGCAGCGTGGCGGTGTGCCGGCATCCATCTGTGCAATCAGCTGCTCCAGCTCGGCTATCGCAGTGGCCGGTTGAGCACGATGGTTGAACAATGCGGTAGCTTCGCGGCCGGCCAGACGTTCCGGGAAAGCACCGACACGTGGTGCGACGATCGGCAGACCCGTTCCCAAGGCATAGCTCAGCACATAGTTGTAGGTTTCCGCCCAGCGCGCCGGGAAGAACAGAATATCCACCTGATGCTCCTCAATAAGCTCAGGCAGGGTATCGGCATCGTAGGGGCCGGTCACTTTGACATGCGCAAGCGGGGCATGGGCATAGCCGATCAGCACAAAATCCAGCGGCTTGCCTTGTTCGCGGGCCAGCGCGGCCATGCCGGCCAGCAGCAGTGCGCCCTTCTCCTTGCTGATGGCGCCCACGACACCCACGACTCGACGTTTCTTCGCCTGCCAGGGCTTAAGTGGGACATTCAGCGGCCTGCCTCGCTCCGGGTGCGGCACGACCACGCTACGCTTCAGCTTGTAATGGTCGCCGAATACCTCTCGCGCCGCCTGTGAGGGGAAGATCACCGCTTCAGCACCCTCTACCATCGGGCGATGCATGTCACGCCATTGTTGGCTCGTCATGCCCTGGGGTCGGGGGTACAAAATATTGGTCAGACCGTCGTCGTATTCGCCGCTGAACAGGCCTGATTCGTCGGTCAGTGTCGGGTTGGCGTTCAGCAAGTAATAGTCGTGGATAGTCAGCAGATGCGGCACCCCCAACACCTCGCCCAGCGTCAACAGCGAGCGGTCCAGATACATGGTGTGGTGGTAATGCACCATCGATATATTCAACTTGCGCAGGATTTCGATCAGGCGGTCGTGATCCTGTGGCAACTGGAATTCAATGGTATCCGCGTGTTTCCCGGCGCCCAGTCGTAGCGCCACCCTGCCACTATCGCCGTCAGGGTGCAGCCACACAGCGGCGGCACGCTCGCCGAGTTCCTCGGTCAGCTCGCGAATATGCTGCAGCACCCCGCCGCCCATGCCGTGCGAAATATGCAGGATCTTGGGAATTTCCAGCTGCGAGATCAGTTGGCACATGCGCAGGATACGCGACTTGCGCAGCGGGTCTTCTGCAATAAAGCGCTGCACATCGGTGTGATACGTGGGGTGCAGCTCATCCAGCACTTTGTTGGCGTTTTCCACCAACGCGTTTTTTTCGTCGGCAAAGCTGACCCCCCCTTGGTGGTACACGAACAGGTTGGGGGAAATCAGGTTCACCAGGCCGGCTTTGATCGCCCGCTGGCAAAAATCATTCTCCTCGCCATAGCCCCGCGGGAAGCGCGCCTCATTGAAATAGCCCACTTTCTCCAGGGCGTCGCGGCGGATATACATACAGAAGCCGATACCGGTCGGTGCTTCCGCACAGGGCAGGCGCGGCGCGACAAAGGCCTTGTCCACCTGCTGCGTGTCCAGCCCATAGGGCAGGGGGTTATCCTGAAGAAAATCCGGAAAGGTACAAATTGTGGTGTTGTTGCTCAGCGGTGTGGCGGTGGCCACCTGCGGGCGCAGATAGGCGTCCGCCTGCAGACGGCTCAGCCAGCCTTCGGGCAGCACCACGTCGCTGTTGAGCAGCACCACATCGTGGTCGGCAAAATGCTTCATGCCCCGGTTTACCGTGGCCACAAAGCCCAGATTGCTTTCATTGGCCAGCAGGTGCAGGGTGTCCGGCCAGCGTTGCTGCAGCGTTTGCAGGGCTTCCTGCATGCCTTCGTCCGGGCTGCAGTCATTGATCGCCAGCAGTTTGGCGCCCGGCAACGCCAGGACGGCCGGCATGGCGGTTTCAATACAAGTGACCGTCATGTCGATATCGCGGTACACCGGCACAATGACCGCGACAGGCGCTGCGGGTGTGACAGCCGCCGCCGAATCCGGCGCGAATTCGCGAAAGGTTCTTTTCTTCTGGCCGGCAAGCGACCGGCGCGCCAGATTGGCTGCTGCCCGCAGCGGGCGCGTCAATCGCCAAGAGCGCGAGTTCAGCAGTTCATCCTGGAATGCCTGTAACTGGCCGTTGAGGCGCTCCAGCTCCGTCAGCTTTTCCTGTAGGCTGGCGATCTGCTCATCGCGCAACTCCACAATCTGGTGCGCGTATTCCAGGTGCCCGTTCTGCTTGCGGTTCTCTTCAAGCAGGTACGCTATGTGAGCCTCGTTAGCCTTCAGCGCAAAGCGCTCAAGCTGGCGGGCGCCCAGAGCAGCAAAATAATCGCGAAACTGGTGCTTGTACGCCGCGTCGGCAGACAGGAAATCCAGGCGTTTCTCGGGCGCGCCGCCGTCAAGTTGCAATACGGTCAGGCCATGCGAATGCAGGAACTCAAAGTTGTTCGGGTAGCGCTGCTGCAGCTCTTCCCACAGCTGCCACACACCGAATTCGTTTTCGCGCACGTTAGAGTCGTGGAAAAGCACGACGCCGCCGGGCGCCATCTTGGGCAGCCAGGTATCGAAATCATGCTTAACGGCTTCGTAAGTGTGCAGCCCGTCGATATGCAGCAAGTCCACCGAGCCGTCGGAAAAATACGCCAGCCCGTCATCGAAGAGCATGCGCAGCAGGCGCGAGAACTCCGCGTAATAGGCCTGGTTGTGCGCATTGACCTTTTCAAACACCTCGTTGCTGTAAGAGCCCGCGTGTTCATCACCCTGCCAGGTGTCGATCGCGTAGCAACGCGTGTCCAGGCGGCTTTCCTTCACCGCCTGACAGAAGGTGAAGTACGAGTTGCCGGTATGCGTACCCAGCTCAACAAAGATGCGCGGTTGCAGCTCGCGTATCAGCCACGCGGCAAAAGGCAAATGGCCACACCAGGCGTTGGGCGCTTCCAAAGAGCGCGGCAGAAACCGCGCCGCGTCCATCAGGCTTTTAGGAAAACCCGGGTCGGTATCGGGAGTGTTCATAAGTTATTCCGTGTGTAGGCGGATATGCTGCATCGGGATGCCCACGAAGCCGCTCACCACATTGGAGGATTCCGATCGGAAAAGGATGGCATCATGCATCCAGTGATGCTGGACATGGTCGTGCTGAGTGCCGTCGGCAATTGCCACCGTGATTGAATAATCACCGGGAGCCAGGCGCGGCATCTGGAATTCGAATTCGGCCACCACCGTTTCACCTGCTTCACAGGCCACCGGACTGTCCATGTGGCTCAGAAAGGTATTGTCGCCGAAAACCGGCTGCCCGAGCCTGTCTTTGACATAGAAGCCAATGATCGGCGAATGCAGTGGCTGGTGGGCCTGTGCGGTAATGCGCAGTACAACCGGCTCGCCGCCCACCACCCACGACAGCGGGTGCGCATCAAGGTCGCGAAATTCCACCTGGGTGATTTCCGCGCCGCCCTTGCCAAAGCCCGCCCGTTCCGGGTCGAACTGGAAGATTTTCAAGTCGTTGCGCAGGTTGCTGTGGTTGATGAAGGCATCGCGCTGGTCGCGCAGAATGGGCGGCCTGGCCTGCGTGGCCTGTGGCGCTGTACGACGCCGTGTGGTGGTGCCGTGGCCCTGCTGCTCTTCATAAAAGGCTTCCAGGTAGCGTTCGCAGACTTCCTTGGGCGGGCCTTCTTCAACCACCATGCCTTTTTCCAGCCAGATGGCGCGCGAGCACAGGCTGCGCACCGCACTGGTGTCATGGCTGACGAACAGCACCGTGCCTGTTTTCATGAACTCACGCAAAAAGCGCATGCATTTCTGCGTGAAGAACGCGTCGCCTACGGCCAGGGCTTCGTCCACCACCAGAATGTCGGCATTCACGTGGGCCACCACGGCAAAGGCCAGGCGCACCATCATGCCGCTGGAATAGGTCTTGATCGGCTGGTGAATGAAGTCGCCAATATCGGCAAAAGCCACGATCTTGTCGTACTGGGCCTCGATTTCCTCTTGTGTCAGGCCCAGCAGTGACGCATTCATGTAGATGTTTTCGTGGCCGGTGAATTCCGGGTTGAAGCCCGAGCCCAGCTCCAGCAGCGCGGCAATGCGGCCCTTAGTGCGTAGCGTGCCCGCGGTCTGGGACAGCGTGCCGCAGATCATCTGCAGCAGCGTAGATTTACCGCTGCCATTGCGCCCGATAATACCGATGGTCTCGCCGCGGGCCACCTGGAACGACACGCCACGCAGGGCCCAGTATTCGCGGTAGTACTGCCGGCCTTCGCGGCCCAACATGCGTTGCAGGCGGGGGAGCAGCGACTGTTTCAGGCGATCTTGCGGGCGCTCGTACACCGGGTAGCATTTGCTCAGGTCGTCGACGTCGATCACGATATCTTCAGAGGACATCCGCAAATCCCTTACGAGTCTTCTGGAACCATGCAAAGCCCAGCCATGCCATCAGCGCACCCGCCGCCAGCAGAATCAGCCAATGCCCCACGTTAGGGATTTCGCCAAAGATCAGCACCTCGCGGCTTTGCTCAATCATCACGGCCAGGGGGTTGAGGCGCAGTAAAGGCTGGTACTGCTCGGGCAGCGCAGAGATGGGAAAGAACACCGCCGACATGAACAGAAGAATGGTGGTGAACATACCTGTCAGCTGGCTGACGTCGCGCAAGTAGACGCCCAGCCCCGCCAAAAACCATGTCATGCCCAAGGTACCGAGCATTAGCGGCAGCAGCACAATCGGCAACAGGATCGCCGTCCAGGGTATGAAATGGTTGAACACCAGCTGCGCCAGAAACAGCACCACAATACTGATACTGGTATGGAACAGCGCAGAGCCGAAGGTCACCCAAGGCAGCAGCTCCAGCGGAAAGATGATCTTCTTTACATAGTTGACGTTGCTGACAATCAGCCCCGGCGCCCGGTTCACACATTCGGCGAACAGCCCGTGCACAATCAGCCCGACGAACAGCAGAATCGCGAAATCCGTCTTGCTTTCGTTGGTGTCCACCCCCCAGCGCGCCTTAAATACCACCGAAAACACAAAGGTATAGATCGCCAGCATCAGCAGGGGGTTGAAGAAGGACCAGGTCAGGCCCATGACCGAGCCGCGATACCGGGCGGCGACCTCACGGCGGACCAGGGTCATAAGCAGGGCGCGGTGGCGCCATGCCGAGGCGAACATTTCGAAGGGGGCTACTGAGAATTTCTGCACTGGAGTACCCAGCCAGGCTGGACGTTCTTGTCGAACTGGAACCCGCCATTCTACCACCCGGTCAAGCAGGGGTGAACGGAATCACCGCTCGGGTAAAATGCCTGTTTTCGCCCGCGGCCAAAGTGGCCCCGGCCATTTTCTCGCCAAGCGTCCGGATGCCCCATACCTTGCCCGCCAGCCTGCTGCTTTCGCGTTGCGCACTTGCGTTGGCATGTGCCTTTGCGCTGGGGGGCTGTTCGATCTTACAAGGGGAAAGCGGCGAGGAAGTCAGCCTGCCCCCCGCTGCCGGCGCGCCGGTTGAGCCCGGTATCAGTAAGGCAAAGCCTGACTCTCCCACCTGGAACCTGGAAACGCTGGAATCCACCACGCTACACCGCCGGCCCGACGTGCTGACGTTAGAGCGCGCCTGGATACTGGCAGTGGCCAACGACCCCGACTATCAGGCGGCGCTCAGTGGCCGGGCTGCGGTGCAGACAGAAATTCGCCTGGGCCGTGCCGCGATATTGCCACAGGTGCAGGCGGGCTATTCCAGGAGCAAAATCACCGGGCTGCAGCGTAATTTTGCCGGCGGTGGGGTGCGCGAAGGCGATCTCGACTACGACGCCACTTCGGCCTACATACAGTTGCAACAGCCGGTTTTCAATTTAGACCGCTACGCGCAATACCAGCGCGGCTATGCGCGGGCGCAGCTGGGCGAGGCTGAATTTGCCATGCGGGAACACGAAGCCGCCATGCGGCTCGCAACAGCGTTTCTTGACGCAGTCGAGGCGCAAGGTCGTAGCGAATTGACCCAGGCATTGGCCGATTCTCTAGAGGAACAGGTAAACACCCAGGAGGCCCTGTTCGAGCGCAACGAAGCCAGCCGCGTGGATGCCCAGGAAACGCGCGCCCGGCTCGCCCTGGCTCGCGCCGATGCGATTGCCGCCCAAGATGAACTGCGGGTGGCGCGCCGCCGGCTGCAGGCGCTAATCGGGCAGGAACCGCCGGCCCTGGCCAGTTTGGACAGCCTGCAGCCCCAGGAACTCTATTTAAAGGAAAGCCTCATCCAATGGTTGGAGCGCGCGCGCCTAAACGGGGCCGCCATCCGCCGGGGTGAAGCCCAAGTGCGGGTGGCTGATACTGAAGTGCGCCGCGCTACCGCTAGGCACCTGCCTACCGCCGACCTCGTCATTGCTCTGGCCGATGCCGATAGCGAAAACCTCGATTCCCTGAGCCAACGTAGCAATACCTTTCAGGTGGGCGTGCAGATGCATATCCCCATCTTCAGTGGTGGCTACGATACCGCCAACCACGCCCGCAGCCGCCACGAGCGGCAGAAGGCCGAACACGAGCTTAACCAGGCCCGCGAGGCCACTGCTGCGGAAGTCACCCGCCAGTACAGTGCTGTGCAAAGCAATGCTGAGCGTATCGAAGCGCTGATGTCGTCAGTGCGCTCCGCCGAAGAAAGCCTGTACGCTGCTCGCAAAGGCTATGAGTATGGCGTCTACAGCAACCTGGATGTTCTGCGCAGGCAAGACAGCCTCTTCCAGGCGCGCCATGAGCTCCTGTCCGCCCGCGCACTCTGGCTTGAAGCTCGCGTCGCGCTATCAGCTGCCGCGGGCGAACCAATCTTGCCGGTTTTTATGGAAATGGACACCGCTATATTGAATTAGCGGGGGCGCTTTTAGTTGGCGCTACATAAGATATGCGGGGGGCGCTTGTTGCGTATTGGCGACACTTTATTGCATCCGAGACATGCGACTCCATCTAATAGCGCAACATAAGCAGCGCTGGTCGTTCCTCGTTTATTTATATAAGACACGTTTCAGTAACAATATGGGCACGTACCTTGCTGTCTGTGACTGTCACGACGGGCCTACGGCTTTCTACTGAGTAATTTTGTTGCACAAACGATACGAAACAGCGCATTTACAGGGTTAAAGAGTGTCTTTCCTGATGGTAAGCCGCTCGCCCGCAGTGATATAAAACCCCCGGAAACCGTTATATAGCCTTGGTTGACGCTGAATAACATTCTGTTTAGACTCCGATCGTGTTACTGAATGATTGGGCTTGCTATGCTCAGCCCAACTTGCAGCTAACATCCATCGATGGGTGTAACCCGCAACACATAGGACATATTACTATGGCTAATCCGTTTTTCGACGCCGCGTACTACCTGGCGCAGAACCCCGACGTAGAAGCAGCATTCGGCAACGACGCCGCCGCTGCTGAAGCGCACTACATTGC
>JAJUJD010000153.1 GCA_029267315.1 Alcaligenaceae bacterium | reverse complement strand
CCTTCCCATCCCGAACAGGACCGTGAAACGCCTTTGCGCCGATGATAGTGGACGGACGTCTGTGAAAGTAGGTCATCGTCAGGCACTTATACCGCAAAACCCCACCCGAGATCCTCGGGTGGGGTTTTGTCTTTGGAAGGAACGGAATCGGCTAAAATGCTGGTTTGTGCCGCACTGCGGTACCTGAGTGATTCACAGGGAGACCCTCTCTTATGTCGCATGTCTTTCCCTCGCCCGAACCTGCTGACGGCCTCAATTTGCGCAAGCTAACTCATCTGATATACGGACTTTTTGCGCTTGGCCTGATCAGCGCAGGGTTCTTTGGGGTGGCAACCATTGCCTCTGTAGTGCTTGCCTACCTTAAGCGGTCCGATGCGGCCGGCACCATTTACGCGCCCCACATTGACTGGGTCCTCAAGACCTTCTGGTGGGGTCTACTCTGGTTTGTGCTGAGCGGTCTGGCCACCTTCATTTTCATTGGCTGGCTGACGGGGCTGGTAGCGTTGGTATGGGTCGTCTACCGCATTGCGAAGGGCTGGCTTGCCCTGTTTGCTGGCAACACGCCGAGCGCGGACTTCTGAAGTCACTTTAGTCGCTTCGCATTCCGTAACCTCGTTATTGCGCGAGGCATAAAAGAAAAACGCTGGCTCCTTTCGGGTCAGCGTTTTTCTTTTGGGTACCAAGCGTACCCGGGAAGGTCGAGCGGCCGCTTACTTCAGGTGGGCGCTGACCAGCTTGGTGAGTTCGAACATGGAAACCTGGTCCTTGCCGAAGAGCGGGCGCAGCTTGTCGTCAGCATTGATGTTGCGACGGTTCTTGGCGTCTTGCAGGTCATGCTTCTTGATGTATTCCCAGATTTTCTTGGTGACTTCAGTACGGGGAAGAGGTTCTGAACCGATCACGGCTGCGAGGGTGGCGCTCGGCGTAAGGGGTTTCATGAATGCTGCATTGGGTTTGCGAGCGGTTTTTTGCGACGTTGCCATAGAACGGGGCTCCTGACTGAAGTAGTTGAACGTTATGCGAGGGGTGCAGCATAACTTGATAGAAATCTCTGCACCAGCGCCTTGTGGGATTGTGCCACGGGATTGGCTGTTTCGGCGCGCGTGGCGCGCTGTTGAGCTATGTTAATGTACCGTCTGTGCGCTCATCCATAGATTGTGCAGGGTTCCCACAAGAATGTCGTATCAACATGTACTGCAGGCTGTCTCCGAGTATCATGCCGAGCTCCGTGAACTCCGTCGGGACATTCACTCCCATCCCGAGCTCGGGTTCCAGGAAGCCCGCACTGCTGCCTTGGTTGAGGGGCACCTGCGTGCGTACGGCTATGAGGTTCACACCGGAATAGGCAAGACTGGCGTCGTGGCTGTGCTGGAGGGGAAACGCAATGAATCCGGCCTCACTGTAGGGCTGAGAGCCGATATGGACGCCTTGCCCATTCAAGAAACGTCTGGCGCCCCCTATGCTTCGTGCCGGCCAGGTGTCATGCACGCGTGTGGCCATGATGGTCATACCACGGTACTACTGGGTGCGGCTCGCTACCTGGCGGAAACTCGTAACTTTGATGGTCGCCTGGTTCTCATCTTTCAACCAGCAGAAGAAGGCTTGGGCGGGGCGCAAGCAATGCTGGACGACGGCCTGTTCGAACGCTTTCATTGCGACGCCATTTACGCGATGCATACCTGGCCCGGTCTGCCACCAGGGGTGATCGGCGTGAATCCAGGGCCGATGATGGCAGCCGCCGACTCTTTCGAGATACGTATCGAAGGGCGCGGAGGGCATGGAGCGCATCCTTACCAGACTAACGACCCGATTGTCATTGCTGCCCAGTTAATCAATTCGCTGCAGACTATTGTCTCAAGGAACATTCCCGCCCCTGACGCCGCCGTGCTCACTATTGCCGCGGTGAAAGCGGGTAGCCTGGACGCGATGAATGTCATCCCCCATATGGCCACCATGGTGGGAACTGTTCGCACCTTCAGCCCTGTGGTGCAGGAACAGGTCATCACCCGCATGCAGGAAATCGTGGAGGGGGTGGCAACGGCCTTTAGGGCTCGTATCGACCTCCGTTATAAGCGCCTGTTTCCCGCAACCATCAATACTCCTCATCACGCCGTGCTGGTCGCGGATGTTGCGCGCGAACTGTTTGGCGAAGAGAACGTCGTAGACGACCTTGTGCCCTCCATGGGGTCTGAAGACTTCTCCTTTCTTTTGCAGCAGAGGCCGGGAGCCTATTTTCGCCTCGGCCAGGGAGGTGCCGAAGAAGGGCGCGTCCTGCATAATGCTGCCTTCGATTTCAACGATGCTGTCATCCCCCACGGTTGCGCCATGTTCGTGCGCCTGGTTGAGCGCAGCATGCCGCTGGCCGGCGCCCCGCATTAAGAGTAGATCCCCATGTCCGAAACCACTCCCCAAGCCCTTACCATCATTCGCCCCGACGATTGGCACTTGCACCTCCGAGACGGCGCAGCGCTGGAGTCAGTCATTGCCGATACTGCGCGGCAATTTCAACGCGCCATCATCATGCCCAACCTGCAGCCGCCCGTCACGACAGGCGAGCAGGCCCTGGAATACCGGGAGCGAATTCTCGATGCGCTGGTCAAGGCGGGCATGCCGGCAGATTCCTTCACCCCCTTGATGACGCTGTATCTGACCGACAACACCTCTGCGGAGGAAATTCGGGGTGCTCATGCCACCGGTGTCATTCACGCCGTGAAGTTGTATCCGGCGGGCGCCACAACCAACTCTGATGCAGGCGTGACCGATTTATTGGGGCGCTGTACCGATGCATTGGAAGCCATGCAGGAAGTTGGCATGCCGCTGCTGGTCCATGGAGAGGTCACCGACCCGGAAGTCGACCTGTTCGACCGAGAAGCGGTCTTCATCGATCGCGTCATGGTTCCGCTGCGCAAGCGCTTCCCCGCGCTCAAAGTAGTATTTGAACATCTGACCACCAAAGAAGGTGTCGATTATGTCAGCCAGGCAGAAGGCCCGATCGCTGCCACAATCACGGCACACCACCTACTCTATAACCGGAATGCCATCTTCGTGGGAGGGCTGCGCCCACACTGGTATTGCCTGCCGGTCCTGAAGCGCGAAACGCATAGACAAGCCCTGGTGGAAGCGGCGACCGGTGGTTCCCCGCGCTTTTTCCTTGGTACGGACAGCGCCCCTCATGCACGCGGCCGCAAGGAGCATGCGTGTGGCTGCGCCGGGTGCTACACCGCCCTGCATGCCATGGAACTGTATGCCACGGCATTCGAAAAAGCAGGCAGGTTGGACAAACTCGAGGCGTTTGCAAGCGTCAACGGGCCGACCTTTTACGGCCTGCCTGTCAACACGGGCACGCTGACACTGGAAAAACGCCGTTTCAGCATTCCGGAGTCCATTCCTTTTGGCGACGATGAACTCGTGCCTCTTGCAGCGGGGGAAGAGCTTGGCTGGAGCGTGCGTCAGCCGTGAACCACAGCGCATAGAAGTTTTTGCTGGTCAATATGGCATGGCTGGCTGCTGTGCCATCGCACGCTGGATGCTGCCGCGCATGTACGGAAAACGTTAGCTTTCCGCGCGTTTGGCTTCCAGCAGTTCCCAGCGTTCGAACAGAGCTTCGAGTTTTTCATCCAACGCGGCTAGCTGGTCATGGATTTCCTGAGCTCGCTCGGGGTTCTGTTGATAAAGCTCGGGGTTTGAAAGTTCAGCAGTCAGCGCCTCCTGCTCAGCTTCCACCTCAGCGATGGCGTCGGGCAGGGTTTCTAATTCCTTTGCTTCCCAATTGCTCAGGCGGCTGCGGCCGCTGCGCGGGCGAGGCGCAGCAGAAGGTTTATCCTCCGGTTCCAGCGCTGCCGCGAGAGGGCGCTCGGTTTCTGCTTGCGTTGGTTTACGCTGAGCCAGCCAGTCGTCGTATCCGCCAACATACTCGCCCCATAGCCCGTTGCCTTCGGCCACCAAGGTCTGGGTGACGACGTTGTCAAGAAAGGCCCGATCGTGACTGACGAGCAGAACGGTGCCGCTGTAGTCCTGGATGAGTTCTTCGAGCAGTTCCAATGTCTCGATATCCAGGTCATTGGTGGGTTCGTCCAGCACCAGCACATTGGTCGGCCGGGCAAACATGCGGGCAAGTGCCAGGCGTGCCCGTTCGCCTCCGGAAAGTGACGATACCGGCGACTGGGAACGTGCGGGCGGGAAGAGGAAGTCTTCCAGATAGCTCATGACATGCTTGCGCTGGTCACCGATTTCAACCCATTCGCTTCCTGGGTTGATGGTTTCTGCCAGAGTCGCATTTTCGTCGAGCCGCGCGCGCATCTGGTCGAAGTAGCCGACGGAAAGATTCGTCCCATGGCGGACGCTGCCGCTATCGGGCTGCAGTTCGCCCAGGATTATGCGCAACAGGGTGGTCTTGCCGGCGCCATTCGGGCCGATAAGCCCGATACGATCTCCACGCATGATGGTGGTGCTCAGACCCCGCACGATGACGCGCTCACCGTACTGATGGCTAACGTCTTGCAGCTCGGCTACCAGCTTGCCTGAGCGTGCGCCTTCAGCCACTGCCATACGCACATTGCCGGAGCGTTCCCGCCGAGCGGCTCGCTCTCTGCGCAGCTGCTCCAGGCGGCGGACGCGCCCCTCATTGCGAGTGCGACGCGCTTCCACACCCTTGCGTATCCATACTTCTTCTTGCGCAAGAAACTTGTCGAAGCGGGCATTTTGCTGTTCTTCCGCCTCCAGCATTTCCGCCTTGCGACTTTGCCACTGCGAAAAATTGCCGGGAAAGCTATAGAGATGGCCACGATCCAATTCAACGATACGCGTTGCGACTTCATCCAGAAAGCGGCGGTCATGAGTGATCACTACCAAGCTGCAGCGCGATTCAATCAGTTTTTCCTGCAGCCACAAAATGCCGTCGAAATCCAGGTGGTTGGTGGGTTCGTCCAGCAGAAGCAGATCAGGCTGGTCAGCCAAAGCGCGTGCAAGCGCAACACGCTTGCGCGTGCCCCCGGATAAACCTTCAATCATTGCGTCGGGCTGCAGTCCCAACTGATCAATGAAGGCACCCGCAATGGACGGGCGTTGCCAGTCCTCGCGCTCAATATAGTTACCGCAGAGCACCTCCAGTACGGTGGCTTGCGGGTCGAGCTCGGGTTCCTGCTCGACCGTTGCGACTGTCAGGCCGCTCATCCGCATGAGATCGCCGTCGTCCGGTTCGATACGCCCATCGAGAACCTTCAAGAGCGACGATTTGCCCGCGCCGTTGCGGCCGATCAAGCCGATACGGTCGCCTTGCAGGATGCTGAAATCGGCGCCATCCAGCAGGGCATGATGCCCAAAAGCCAGTTGAACCTTGGTAAGCGTAATCAGGGATACGGTCATCGTGAAGAAGAAATCAGCAGCGGCTGTAAAGATAATCGAAAGTGGGTCCGAAGCCCCCCTATTGTCGCAGGTTACAATGCCCGAGTGGGGCGAGTCGGGCAATCGCGGTGCGAAGGCATCGAGGAAGGTCCGGACTCCGCAGGGCAGGGTAGCGGCTAACAGCCGTCCGGCGTCGCGACACGCACGTGTCGTCAAGCCGAGGAATAGGGCCACAGAGACGAGTCTGCGGCGTGGGCCCCTTTTGTGGGGCACTGGTACGGCGACTCCGTACTGCGCGCTGGTACGCCAGCACGGCGCTGCAGGGTGAAACGCGGTAACCTCTACTCGGAGCAACATCAAATAGGCATGCGTCGGCCCCCGTGGCCGGAAGGGCGGCCCGCCCGAGCATGCGGGTAGATGGCATGAGCGTGTCAGCAATGGCGCGCCAAGATGAATGATTGCCCGTCGGTCATACGGCGTACAGAATCCGGCCTATAGACTCGCCTCACATTTCCTCACCATTCGGGACTTTCCCGAGTGCGAATCTAAAGGACTTCCTTTAGTTGCTTCTCCAATTCATTGATTTACATATGGTTTTTTAAGCGGCGCGACTTCTGTTTCGCCGCTAAGTGCTTGTTGTCATTGAAAAAAATCGCTACTTGAGCTTGACCCTGCTATCCGCTTACCGTAGAGTGGGAGAAAGTAGGATAAAGTGCACGAAAGTGGGGAAAACGGTCTTGTTCCAAGGCAGCAGCGCTCTCTCGTTAGATGCAAAGGGTCGGTTGACAATACCGACCCGGCATCGTGACGCGCTCGCTAACCAGTGCGACGGCCAGTTGACCCTTACGCGTCATCCGGATGGGTGTCTGCTCATCTACCCCCGCCCAGTGTGGGAAATCAAACGCGAAGAAATCGCCCGGCTGCCTGCGGGCGCGCGTGTGCTGCAGCGACTCATGTTGGGAAATGCTCAAGACGTCGATATTGACGGAGCAGGGCGCGTTCTCGTTGCGCCCGAACTACGCAGTGCCGCCGGCCTCAGCAAGGAAGTGATGCTGCTGGGCATGGGCGGGCATTTTGAGCTTTGGGATGCCGTCACCCTGCAGCGTCGTGAAGCTGAAGACCTTGCCAAGGGCATGGCGGACATCCTTGATCAATTTTCTTTCTGAGCGGTTTTATGGAATTCGTGCACCGTACCGTGCTGTTGGAGCCCGCCGTGGACGCATTGCTGAACGCTTCGTTCGGCAAACGTCGCACGCGTTCGCAACAGTCCGCATCGGTTGCCGCGCCGCTCAACGGCGTCTATGTCGACGGGACATTCGGTCGGGGCGGCCACAGCCGGCTGCTGCTGGATCGCTTGGGCCCCGATGCCACCCTCGTGGTGTTCGACAAAGACCCACAGGCAATCGAGGTTGCGCGCGCTCTCAGTGAGGGCGACCCGCGCGTGCGAGTAGTGCACGGCGGTTTCGGCGATATGCCGATGCACCTGGATGACCTTGGAATCGAACATGTCAACGGCGTGTTGCTGGACCTGGGCGTTTCCTCGCCGCAGATCGACGACGCGAGCCGCGGTTTTTCCTTCATGAGGGAAGGCCCACTCGACATGCGTATGGATACGAGCAGCGGTATTACCGCAGCGCAATGGCTGGCGGAAGCCAGCTTGGAAGAAATAAAGGAGGTCATAGCTCATTATGGCGAAGAACGGTTTGCTTTCCAGATTGCAAAGGCGATTGTTGCTAGCCGCGAATCCCGGCCGTTGCGCACCACGCTCGAACTCGCCGAGCTCGTCGCCAACACCGTCCGCACTCGCGAAAAAGGCCAACATCCGG
>JAJUJD010000173.1 GCA_029267315.1 Alcaligenaceae bacterium | reverse complement strand
GGCGCACTGATTTCGGGGGGCGAGGATACTGCCGACGCCAAGCTCGAAGTCATGGAAGCTTGCGGTATCCGTACCACCCGCGATCCATCCGAAATGGGCAAACTGCTCAAGTCGGTGTTGTAAGTAATGGGGGGTCCGCCATAAGCGGGCCCCATCCATGCTGTGCTCCCGTTACTTCCCCGCAAGGGAACATCGGGGCACTCGCAGGGCCTTGCGGCGATCCTTACAAGAAGCTGAATTATAATGGCCCGCTTTTTTTGCACCCCGCGCTCCGCGTGAGGGCCTTGATAATCCATCTTCTAAATGCCGACAGGCACTTACGGAAACACCTATGGTTGAATTTTTCCAAACGCTCCATTGGGGCGCGATCTTTCAGATCATCCTGATCGACATCCTGCTAGGCGGCGACAATGCCGTCATCATCGCTCTGGCATGTCGTAACCTTCCCAAGGCTCAGCGGCTGCAAGGCATTCTGTGGGGTACCGCAGGCGCCATCTTCCTGCGAGTCATCCTCATCGCCTTTGCGCTTGTTCTGCTCGACATCCCCTTCCTGAAGCTGGTGGGCGGTGCATTGCTGGTCTGGATCGGTGTGAAGCTGCTCCTGCCTGAAGAAGACGAGCATGGGAACGTCACGGGCGGCACCTCAGTATGGAGTGCTGTCAAGACAATTCTGATTGCCGACTTGGTGATGAGCCTGGATAACGTCATTGCCATTGCTGGTGCCGCTCAGAATACCCACGCCGATCATCAAATCTACTACGTGATCTTCGGCCTGATCGTCAGTGTGCCCATCATCATCTGGGGCAGTACCCTGGTTCTCAAGCTGATCGACCGCTTCCCGTTGGTTGTCACGTTTGGTGCAGCGCTGCTGGGCTGGATTGCCGGTGGTATGCTGGTGACCGATGTCTTTGTGGTTGATCGAATTGGCGAAGTCAGCCAGACAGTGAAGATCGCTGCCGAAGTGGTCGGCGCACTGTTCGTGGTAGGTCTTGGCAAGTGGCTGGCATCGCGGCGCGCTGCCAATCGAGGCGAATTGAATGAGTCTGTTTAAGTCATCTTCCGATCCCAATAAGCCTGAAGCAGGGCTGTCACTGCTCGGGGGCCTGGGAATCCTGGCCCTCATAGGCATTGCTCTGTATTTGCTGTTCAGATGGCTGGCGGGGTGAGCATGTCCACTCCGTCCAGGCTGGTGATCGCCACTCGTGCCAGCAGGCTCGCTCTGTGGCAGGCCGAGCACGTGCAGGCACGGTTGCAGGCGCTTTACCCTAGTTGTGAAGTCAGCCTGTTGAAGATGACCACCCGTGGCGACCAGATCCTTGACCGCACACTGTCAAAAGTGGGCGGAAAAGGTCTGTTCGTCAAGGAACTGGAAACGGCCCTGCTTGACCGCAGGGCCGATCTGGCAGTGCATTCGCTGAAAGACGTGCCAGTCGAGCTGACCACGCCCTTCAGCCTGCCAGTCATCATGGAACGCGACGACCCGCGCGATGCCTTCGTGTCACCAAGCTATACCTGTCTTGATGATCTTCCCGAGGGAAGTGTCGTGGGTACCTCAAGTTTGCGGCGGGAATCGCAGATCCGGGCACGATTTCCCAGGCTGGTCGTGAAGCCGCTGCGAGGCAACCTGGACACTCGTCTGGGCAAGCTGGACCGCGGGGAATACGACGCCATCATTCTTGCCGCAGCCGGCTTGCGCAGGCTGGGGCTGAGCTCCCGCATTCGCTCCCTGCTTGAACCGGAGGTCAGCTTGCCGGCCGCAGGGCAGGGCGCGCTGGGTATCGAGATACTCGAAACTCGCACCGAGCTCGCCTCCTGGCTTTCTCCCCTGGCGTGCCCCCTCACAACTGCTTGCGCTATGGCGGAACGTGCTGTGTCGCGCGTGCTTGGGGGCTCTTGCCAAGTGCCATTGGCAGCCTATGCTCAGGTGCAGGCTGACTCGCTCTGCGTCGACGCTCTGGTTGCCGAACCAGACGGTTCACTTATTGTCCGTAGCCGAGAAACCGGCACGCTTGCGGACGCAGAACGCGTTGGCGAAGCGGCCGCGCGACAGCTTCTTTCTCAGGGAGCTGAAGCCATATTGGCGCGCCTATTGCCGCCGTCGGTCTGAGCGAAACCGACATGAAGGGCGGCATGTCCTCCGTCCATGTCTTTCTTACCCGCCCCGAAGGCCGAAATGGTTCGGTCCCGGGGCGTTTGCGTGCAGCCTCGATGCGGGTCACAGAAATTCCGGCTTTGGAACTGCGTCCCTTGACGGGCCATGCTGTCCCGGATCCTGGTAGCTTCGACCTGGTCGTGTTTGTCAGCCGTTACGCGGTTCAGCGCTTTTTCCAATTATGGAACGGTGGCGCCGACGCTTCCGGCTGGCCGGTGCAGACGTTCGCTGCTGCAGTAGGCGCGAGTACAGCCAATGCATTGCGTGCTGCCGGCGTGCCCTCTGCCTGCCTCGTGCATCCTCCGGGATCTGACCCTGACCAAGATTCTGAGGCTCTGGTTCGCCAGCTTGATGCCCGCCGTCTACAGCCGAAACAGGTGTTGATTGTGCGGGGCACAGATGGTCGGCCCTGGCTGGGGCAGACGCTCGCCGTGCAGGGTGCCCATGTGGAATTTCTTCCTCTTTATGAGCGTGTCCCGGCCCACTGGGACCGAGATCTGACCTCGTGCCTTCAAAATGCACTGAATACACAGGCTCGCAACTGCATCTTTCTCCTTACCAGTAGCGATGGTGTAAGGGCCATGGCACGCAGGTTGCGTGAACTCGGGGTGATACACAATTGGTCAGACTGCGCGTTTGTCGTGATCCACGAACGCATAGCTGCAACGCTACAATCGGAACTCGCGCCGCACCGCATCGAGGAGCTCGAACGCCTGGCGCTTTGCACGCCCGATGATGACGCCATCGTCGAAGCGATTCATGCCGTGGCAGGGCCAACGGCGGAACCATAGGTTTACAATCCGGCCATGACTGACAAGAAAACCGATACGTCGCAAGACGACCGTGCACGCTCCCAGACACCTGTGCTGACGACTCCGTCGAGCAAGAGGGTACCGCCGAACGAGGGCGCCCCCGGGGCAAGTGGAAAATCAGGGGGCGGTTCGCGTTCCTTGTTGGCTCCTGCTGCCTTAGTGCTGGCCTTGATTGCTGCCGGCCTGTCCGTCGCCGTCTGGCAGCAGCAAAAGCAGGCACAGGAAACGCAGGTAAAGCTAGTTTCTCGGCTTGCCGGGCAGGAATCCCAGGCTGGGCAGTCGGCTTCACAAATGCAAGCGCTGCTGACGCGAATCGAGCGCCAGGAAGGTGAGATCAAAACGTTGCAGGGTCAGCTGGGCGACGCGACAGCGGTGATTCGAGATCTCGATGAAGCGCTGCGGATCATGACGGATCGTGGTTCCGAATTAGTTCTCCTGAACGATATTGACCACCTTGTCACGATTGCACAGCAACAATTGCAGCTGGGTGGTAATGTGCGCAACGCAATCGTCGCACTGGAATCCGCTCAAGCTCAGTTGGCGCGTGCAAATCGTCCATCCCTTGCCATGTTGATGCAGACGCTCAACGGCGACCTCGATCGGCTGCGTGCAGCTTCAACTATTGACATCGCTGCTTTCTCAAGCCAGCTAGAAGAGCTGGCGCTGCTCGTGACCGAAGCGCCCCTCATCATGCCCGATGCCGCCGCCCGGGTTCAGGAGCCGGGGGCTGCTGAGCCGACGCGTGAACACCCGGCGCCCACTTCGCCACCGGCCAGCTCGCAAAGCGATGTCTGGTGGGAAAGGGCGTGGGACAAGACGCGGGAATTGTCCAACACGGCGTGGCGTTCACTGCGTGAAGATCTCGGCCAGTTCATTGATGTCCGTCGCGTAGACGATTCCGCTGCGCTGCTGATGTCACCCGACCAGGCACAACGCTTCCGAGACAACTTGCGTACCCGCATCATGACGGCCCAACTGGCGTTGATGATGCGGCAACCCGAAGTATGGAAGACCGAAACCGAAGCCGTTGTGAAGGCTATTGAAACGCGGTTTGAAGAATCGTCGCCTATGACGCGCAAGGCACTGCGCATTGCACGCAATATGGCTGACACTCCGATCGACGCCACTCTACCAACTGTAGATAACACCCTGCATGCTTTGGCCGCTTTGCGCGAGGAGCAAAGCAAGGAGCTCGGCGGCACAGACGGTGCAGCTGGCGAATCTGCGGCACAATCAGGCGAGGGTGCCGCGAACGATGATGAACCCGCGCAAGTCGAAGGCAGTGCCAATTCGGATAGCACCGCAACAGGTGTCACAGCGGCGGGCAACGGCGCAGCCGGCAACACCGAATCTGACAACGGCGCAGCAAGCGGCACCGAAGCGGGAAAAGCACCAGAAAGCGCGGGGTCGAGCCAGGCCGAAACTGAGAACCCCGAACCAAGCGCCGATGAATCCCGTGGGCCGGAACCCGCTCAGGCCGAGCCCGACAGCGCCCAGACAGACTCCAAGGGTGCTGCATCCGGCAAGTCGGCCGACGAACTGGTGGGGAGCTAATCCATGCGTACGTGGTTCTGGACCATTGCCGTCTTCGCGGCTGCCGTTGCTCTTGCCCTGGTGTTGCGCGAGCACAGTGGCAATGTGGTGATTGTTGCGCAACCATGGCGCGTTGAGCTCTCTCTGACCCTGGCCGTTCTGCTGCTGGTCGGCGCATTTGCGCTGCTGTACTTCGTCTTGCGTGTATTTGCCTGGGTGGGACAGCGCCCTGAGCGATTCCGTAGCTGGCGTAGCCGCCGCTCGGTGAGGCGCGATCAGGAAGCACTGGAAAGCGGCTGGATCAACGTGCTTGAAGGTAAGTACGTGAATGCTGACAAAGACTTCACACGGGTCGTCACCCGCACGCGTTCCGACAAACGCAAGGTACTGGCTGCCTTGGCGTCGGCCAATGCGAATCACCAGCTCGGCGAGTATGGACAGCGCGATCAGGCCTTGGCCGTCGCGAAACAGGCTGCCGGTGATGACGTGCGCCTTCGTGAAGCCTGGGCAATTGTTGCTGCGGAAATCTACCTGGATCAGAATCGTCCGCAAGATGCCCTGGCATTGTTGCAGCCCCTGCAAGACGCCAGTTCACGCTATTTGCACGCCACTCGCCTGCTGCTACGCGCACACAGGCAGCTTGGCAACTACGACCGCGTTTACGAACTGACCCGTTTTCTTCTGCGCCGTGGCGTCCTGGAAAAAGACGAAGCCCGACAGCTCATTGAGATCTCCGCCGCGGCCCGGTTGCGCAGTGCAGGTCCGCAGGGCTTCAAAGCGATCTGGGGCGACTTGCGTTCTGACGAGCGCGTATTGCCCGACATCGCCTTGGCGGCGGCGCATGTGTTGGCCGCAGACGGGCAACATGAGGAAACCTCGCGCATACTTGAAGCCGCCATTGCCGTAGAACCCGACCCACGACTGCTCAGCGTCTACTCCCAGTGCCCGCAGCAACTCGTATCGCGCCGCCTGGCAAAGGCTGAGGAATGGTTGAAGAAGCATCCTGACAACGCCGCTCTGTTGGCTGCCATGGGCAATCTATGTCTGAAGGGCCAGTTGTGGGGCCCGGGCGAGCTTTACTTGAAGCGCAGCATGTCGTTGCGCAGCGACATGCGTATTCATGCGCTGCTAGGCAACCTGTATGATCGTCTCGGTCGGCGTGAGGAAGCAATGAAGCATTGGCGGCTGGCCGCCGGTGTGGTCGGGGTACTACCCGTTTTGGCCCGCAGCCGACACTTGCCTGCGGCTGACATGAGCGATGACCCCACGCTGATCGATGTAGAGATTCCACCAGAGCCGCCCGTTGATGCCCAGCTGGTGGAAGCGCCCATTGCAGCCAGTGCTGCCGATTACGTCGCTGAAGAGCTCGCTTCGGCAGCAGCTGAGCCGGATGCTGCAAGCCCTGCAAACGAAGTAAAATCTTCCGGTTCAGCTCAAGAGGAACTGGACGAATACTTCGACAGTGCGCCGATTCCCGGAGTGGATGTCAGTCAGACGTCAGACGGCCCCCGGGGAGAGCGTTGAAGCGAGTCCTTCATTTGCGACCCGCGCGGCCATTCGTTGGGGGCGATGCGGGTCAGAACCCTTTCAAATTCAATACATTTTCATAGCAAGGTTGAGAGCATGAGCCTAGACCGCGTGCCCGCGGGCAAGAATTTGCCGGACGAATTCAACGTCATCATTGAAATCCCCATGAATGCCGACCCGGTGAAATACGAGGTGGACAAGGACACCGGCG
>JAJUJD010000110.1 GCA_029267315.1 Alcaligenaceae bacterium | reverse complement strand
GTTATCCAGATAGCCTGCCATCAGAGTATTACCCCGGAGCAGCAATTCGCCCATGGTCTGGCCATCGGCGGGGGCCAATTGGCCGGGTTCAGCGGCTGCGATGGCAACGTCATCAATCGCATAAAGCCCTACGCCCTGCCTGGCCATCTTGCGCGCCAGGTCGTCCACCGGGAGCGCACGCCAGTCTTCTTGAATGACGCAAAGCATGGACGGCCCATAGGTTTCCGTCAGGCCGTACAGATGGACGATTTCAAAGCCGAGATCGCGCCCCCTTTGAATGATGGCACTGGGCGGTGCCGCCCCACCCACAGCAAATTGAACCGGGTTTTCCATGCGAGCGCCTTGCCGATGAAAATCGTTCATCAGCATATTCAGTACGATGGGCGCGCCACACATATGCGTAACCCCGTGTTCGCGGATGCGAGCCAGCACAGTCTCGGACTGAACACGGGACAGACAAACATGCGTGCCGCCCGCCGCGGTGACACCCCAGGTGTAAGACCAGCCGTTGCAATGGAACATGGGCAAGGTCCAGAGGTAAACCGACTGTGGCGTCATGGACATGGCCATGGCATTGCTCATGGCAGCCAAGTAGGCACCACGATGGTGGTACACCGCGCCTTTGGGGTTGCCCGTGGTGCCAGAGGTGTAATTCAGGGCTATGGGCAGCCATTCATCGGCGACTTTCTCCCATACGTATTGCGGGTCGCCTTGCTGTAAGAATGCTTCGTAAGCCAGGGCGCCTGTTAACGGTTCAACGTCGGCCTCGCCGGGGTCGGAACGTTGCACGGCAATCAATGCAGGCACATCTTCCAGCGTGGCGACGGCTTCGCTGACCAAAGCCTGCAGCCGGGTGTCGTAGATGAGGACTTTCGCCCGCCCATGGGAAAGAATGAAACCCAGTGTCGCCGCATCCAACCGCGTATTGATGGCATTCAGCACGGCGCCCAGCATGGGGACTCCGTAATGGCACTCCAACAGCTCATGCGTGTTGAAGCACAAGGCACTGACGGTTTCACCGGCCTGTACGCCCAGTTGCGCTAGCGCGGAGGCCAGCGCCTTGCTTCGCCGACAGAATTCGCCATAAGTCAGCGTCATGTCGTCATCGATGACGGCAGTACGCTGGGGGAAAACATGCGCCGCCCGTTTAAGAAAACTGACCGGCGTCAAGGCAGAATAATTGGCGGGGTTACGACTAAGAGCAGTAAGGGTTTCACGCGCCATTTCAGTCTCCGCTTTCAACAGTCGTCGTCGCTCGAGCGCTCTGCCGGTGCGCCTCCAAATACTTCGGGTTGCTCAGCGCTAGCCGTGTGCAGGTATCAAGTACTAGGAGCCGGCGCAACGCCATTTCATGCTCAACGGGAACTGCTTGTCTGCGCAGGGCGAGCGCGAGCGTCTCGCGAGGGTCTCCGTTTTCGGCCATTCCCTGCCCACCCGCCGGGGGAGCACCTTGTGATGAAAGTGCGATATTCCCTGCCAGCGGAATAGTTTCGAGAAAGGCGCATGTCGCGCGCTTGACTCCAGCACTGGAGCGGCCCGCATCGTTCAAATCGCGCATGGCAGCAGCCATGGCGTTTGCGACCATCAAGGCATCGTAGGTGCTGGCCTTGGGCAGCTGTGGCAATAGTTCGTTCAACAGCGTTTGCCGTGCAATATGCAGAACATTGGCAGTATGCGGCGCCAGCAGCGAAGACTCCTGCGCTGAAGGGTGGCCAAGGCCATCCTGCCAGGGAGCCAAATCGTTGTAACCGAGGGGTTGACCCTCGATCTGCATCACAGTGACCAGTATGTCGAGCTCAATTTCCGGCAGCATGCGACCTGTCAGCGCCAGCTCCAGCGATGGTTGCTCACCGCTCAAGTGGCGCTCGCCCTGCTGCAGGGCGATGATCGCCCATCGCACCATGCCCATAACTTCCCAATACCGCAGTTGAGTATCATCCACGTTGTGGCCGGTTTCGTTTTCCCATGCGGTGTAGAGGTCATCGCGGTGCCCGATGCCACCCACTTCCCGCTCCGGCGCGCCAAAGCGCCAGCTACGCGCACATAACCAACCAAGATCCTCGTAAGGGTCGCCGAAGGACGCAAATTCCCAGTCGAGCACGCCGCTAACCTGGCCGTCATCCACCATGTAATTGCCCGTCCGAAAGTCACCATGGCAGAGAGAACGCAGGCCCGAATCGACTGCGTGGGCTTCCAGCCAGTTCAACGCCCATTCAAGAACAGGTTGTGGTCGCGGGATGGCGTCCAGCGCCGCACGGTATTGCCGCACCCGGGCAAATGACGGTTTCTCGTCTGGCACACGAAGAAAACTGAGGCGCCCCGCGGCCTGCGACGGTGAAATGCTGTGGATTCTGGCTAGTTCACGTCCGAGCTGTCTGACTAGCGATTGCCCACGGGCCGGATTCTGACCGGCTTCCCGAACAAGTTCCCTTGCCGAGGCGGTGCCCCCGACCCTAGCCATCACCCAGAACGGGACGCCAATGACAGAGGTGTCTTCGCAACACCACAGGGGACGCGGTACCGTTACGCCGGCTTCGTACGCCACCTGAAGAACCTTGAACTCTTCTGCCCGTGAAAGACTCACGGCGACTTTGGAAGGCGCATCACTGCGTACCACCAGCTTATGTAGCCCTTCCCACTCACCCCCCCGGCATTCCACCGACACCCCGAAATTGTCCTGAATCGCTCCGCCCGACAGGCGCGAATACGCGACCACCCTGACTTCTTCCGCCTGCATGCAAGCCTTCAGATAATCGGCGAGCGCATCAACCCTGAACGACTCCGGCGACTCCGTCATTTCAGCCCCAGCTCCAGAAATCGATTCCGTCTTTCATCAAAGCTTTGGACAGCACCATTTTGTGAACTTCCGATGCGCCATCCACCAACCTGGCTTGGCGTGCGTAGCGATACATCCATTCGAGGGGCGTGTCTCGGGAATAACCCCGCGCCCCGCACAATTGGATGGCCGTATCGACTGCCTTGTGCAGCGTCTCGGACACGACAACCTTGGCCATGGACACTTCTTTTCGGGCGTACTCGCCGCTGTCGAGCTTCCATGCTGCGTGCATGGTGAGCAGACGGCCCATTTGGATACCCATGGCGGCCTCGCCCAACAGCCATTGCACCCCTTCGCGGTCGGCCAGCCGCACGCCGAATGATTCCCGATGCGAAACATATTCTGTGGCGATTTCCAGGGAGCGTTTCGCCATACCCAGCCAGCGCATGCAGTGGGTCAGGCGTGCTGGACCGAGACGAATCTGTGTCACCTTGAGGCCGTCGCCCACGTTCATGAGGCGATTCTCGTCGGGAATGCGCAAACCATCGAAACGGATCTCGCAATGGCCCCCATGCTCTTCCGGGCCCATGATGGGAATGCGTCGCCGCACTTCCCAGCCCGGATCATCTTTGTGGAACAGAAAGGCCGTCAGCCCCTTGCGGGGGTCATCCGACGTTTTCGCCATCAGTATGAAATGTGTGGATTCTGCGGCGCCCGTGATGAAATGCTTGGTACCGCGAACAACCCATTCGCCGCCTTCGCGCGTAGCCGTAGTCAACATCATGGACGGGTCTGACCCGGAACCTGGAGCCGGCTCGGTCATGGCGAAGGACGACTGTATTTTTCCGTCGACGATGGGTTGCAACCACCTTTCCTTCTGTTCAGGCGTTGCGACCTTTTCCAACAGCATCATGTTGCCGTCATCCGGCGCTGCCGAATTGAACACTACCGGCCCGAAAATGGACCGATTCATTTCCTCATAGCAGGCAGCCATCTCGACCATGGAACACCCCTGCCCCCCGCGCGATTCCGGCATTTGCAACGCCCAGAGCCCTTCGGCCCGCGCCTTGGCCCGCACTTCTTCCAGCAGTGGCTTCCGGATGTTCTCGTGCTCATCGAACGAGGCCGCATCTCCCTCCAGCGGGATCAGCACATCGTTCACGAAATCGCGAATTTTGCGCCGCAGGTTCTCCCCCTTTTCGGACAGATTGAAATCCATGGTCTTCCTCCGTATTGCTCCCTGCCAGGGAAGCGGTGTTTCGGCTCAAAGCGTTGACTGCAGATGACCGCCGTCCACAACAATGGATGAACCAGTCATATAGCGCGAAGCATCGGATGCAAGCAGCAATAAGGCACCGTCCAAGTCTTCCAGCTGGCCGAGCCGCCTTTGCGGAATGCGGCGAATCATCGCCTGACCCGCGTCGGTGCTGAAAAATTCGCGATTGAGGTCGGTTTCCACATAGCCGGGTGACAGCGCATTCACACGTATGCCGAAGCGCGCCCACTCCAGGGCAAGTGCCCTGGTGAGTTGTTCCACGCCGGCTTTGGAAACTGTGTAAGGCAGCACCATACCCGCTACCCGGTGGCCCAATATGGACGATACATTGACGATGCTGCCCCGCTGACCGGCCTTGACCAGCCGCCGCGCAACCTCAGTAGCGGCCAGCCAGCAACCCTTTAGGTTGACGTTCAGAATGGCATCCCATTCGTCTGCGCTTAGCTCAATGGCTGGCTTGGTGATGGCTGCCCCTGCATTGCAGATGGCAATATCGATGACACCCAGTGCCCCCTGGGCTGCATCGAGCGCCACACTGACTGACGCGGGGTCGGAAACATCCATGGAGACGGCAAACGCTTTGGCGCCATCCCCCTGTAACTCATCTTGTAATTGTTTTAGCGGTTCAAGGCGACGGCCAGCCAGCACGACCTCCGCCCCCGCTTTCGCCAGTGTGCGCGCAAAATGCGCGCCAAGGCCACCCGCTGCGCCTGTGACCAGCGCTTTGCGGCCGGCGAGACTGAACATGGTGTTGTCCATTCCCTCCTCCTTTTGGAATAACAATAAAACGAACGTTCGATATTCTCAATGGAGGGAAAACCCCCAGGCATGGATATTCCAAGCTTCAATCATTGCAATGCTGTGGGCTTGTCCATGGGGCCCCGCGGAGCGGCATGCCCGTCAATGAATTTGGAGCGGACTAATCAGTTCTGCCTAACCTCTTGCTCAACAAAGTTCATGAACGCTTTGGCCGACGGTGAAAGGTTCGTCATGGAACGATAGACAAAGCCCAAAGGACGGGAAATGGTTGGCTCGGTCAAACCCAAGACTGCTACACCATTGAGGTTGCAAACTTGCACAGCCGTATCTGGCAGGACCGCCACGCAGAGCCCGCTGCGTGCCATCGCGACGGCAGTGGTGATCAGGCTGACCGTTCCATACGGGGGTTTGGAAACCCCGATCTTTGCAAAAGCAGCATCGGTGAGCTGCCGAATATAGCTATTGCTGCTCATCCCTATGATCTGTTCGCCTACTATCGCGGACCAAGTGACTTTCCCTCTGCCCGCCAGATGGTGGGAGTCGCTTACCACAGCTACCAGCTCATCTTCGTATAGGTACTTGAACTGCAGTTCCTTACTGCCACTCGGGCTGGCCACCCCGAAGTCGATTTGTTCGGCTCGAAGCATGTCGATGATGCCCTGATTCTCGACCATGGCGTCGCGCATCTCTATCCGTACCTGTGGGTGGAGGCGCTGGAATTTGGCAATCAAGGGAGGCATGAATTGGGCGGCCACAGACGGTATGCAGGCCATGGTCACAAGCCCGCCGGGAGGGGACGTGGTGTGCAATACGCTTGCAACGGTTTCATTCAGCTCGGTTAGCAGCCTTCCTACAGAAGGGAGCAATTCACGTCCCGTCGTGGTCATATTCACGCCCCGGGAATCTCGGGTGAACAAACTGGCACCCAGGTGATTTTCCAGATTCTGAATTAGCGATGAGAGTGCAGGCTGCGAGACGTGGATCACCTTTGCCGCAGCAGAAAAACTGCCCGTGTTGGCCACTGCCACGAAGGCCTCAAGCTGCTTAAGAGTTACCTTCATAAAGTTTCTTTATAGCCTGATTCGGAAAAGCGATTTCCGAAATATATACGCCTTGCTTAAGATGAGCTCACACGCATTCACGGCGGAGAGTTCCGTCGACAAGCATAAGGCTTTTCTATGGACCAGCAAAACATAACGACAGAGAACACGGTAGCGCCGAAAGGGCGCAACACATGGGCGAGGATGGACTTTGACGGATATCGCGCAGCGCATGCAATGGTAGACGTGCTCAAAGCGGCCGGTATCGAGCGCATTTATGGTCAGAGTTGTCCCACCGCTATCCATCTGGCCGCTCAGGCAGCAGGAATCCAACAGTACGGATACCGCACCGAAAACGCGGGCACTGCCATGGCAGACGGCGAGGCCCGGGTGAGCGGACGCGTATCCGTCATCACTGCCCAGAATGGCCCCGCAGCAGGCTTGCTCGTGGCAGGCTTGGCCGAAGCGCTGAAAGCCTCCATACCCATCGTCGCAATCGTCCAGGAAGTTCCTTTCGATACCGCGGACCGCAACGCATTCCAGGAACTCGAGCACGAGAAGATTTTTAGTGGATGCACTAAATGGATTCGCCGGATAAATCTCGCCGACCGCGCAGCAGAATATATGGCGAAAGCTATCAGAGCGGCTACCAGTGGCCGTCCAGGCCCCGTGGTCTTGCTAGTGTCACCCGATGTGCTAGTCCAGCCCGTCGCGGAACGAGTGACGTTGGAAACGTTTGAAACCGAGTTCGGGTGCTATCCGCTCGACCGCGTCGTACCCACCCCAGACAAACTTGACGCTCTGGTTGGGCTGATGCTTCGAGCCGAGCGGCCGCTGATCGTGGCGGGCGGCGGCGTTCATTCTTCTGGGGCGTGCGACGTCCTTTCAGAACTGCAGGACCTTCTTCAAATACCAGTTGCCACGACCAACATGGGCAAGGGTGCAATCGACGAAAGCCATTCTTTATCGCTCGGCGTCATCGGCAACGCCATGGGAACCCGCAGCCCAGCCAAATTTCATAGGGACTATATCCAGTCAGCGGACCTAATCGTGTTCGTCGGCTCCCGCACGAATGAAAATGGAACGGCCGGATGGTCCCTATTTCCGTCCACCGCTCAATACGCCCAGATCGATATCGACCCGTCCGAGCTTGGACGGAACTATGCAGGCTTGCGCATGCTGGGAGATGCTAAAGCGACCCTCAGTGCGATACGCGACCGGATACGCGATAAAGTTCCGTCCCACCTAAAGCAGCGCGGCGATCAACTCGCCATCCAATTCGCGCAAGCGCGAGAGCAACATCGCGTTGAACTGCAGTACCTGCTTTCACAGGAGACCTCGCCGATTCGTCCAGAGCGCCTAATGCGGGCTCTAGACACGGCACACGGGGATACCTTATGGGTGGCTGACGCGAGCTATTCGTCCATCTGGCTGGTGCAGTTCATTCAAAGTATGCGCGCTGGAACGCGCTTCATCACGCCCCGCGGAATTGCGGGACTGGGATGGGGTTTTCCAATGGCCATAGGCGCAAAGCTCGCCCGCCCCCACGCGAACGTAATTTGCGTGACCGGAGACGGCGGTTTCGCCCACTGCTGGGCTGAACTGGAATCTGCCCGCCGTCATGGCGTGGCGCTGACGGTGGTCGTGCTGAACAATGGCGTACTCGGTTTCCAGATCAATGCAGAGGAGAGCCGCTTCAACACACATACCGATGTGTGTCATTTCACTCCCATTGATCACGTGGCGATTGCCCGCGCCTGCGGATGTGACGGCGTATCGGTCCAGCAGATTGATCAACTCCCGTCGGCGCTTGCGGCCGCTAGCAATGCGAATACTCCCTTCGTGATCGACGTTCGTGTCGACCCGCGCGCGTTCCCACCCCTTACCGCGTTTGAGTCGCAATTGGCATCCGAGGATGTCAGCGCATCGGGAGCCGCATGACATGGAAAAGCTCACTGGATTCGCCGATAAGCGAGCGCTGGTGACAGGAGGCGCAAGCGGTATCGGCCTTGAAATAGCCAGACATCTTGCTCGGGCTGGAGCTCAGGTATGCGTACTCGATGTCAATGAACAGCAACTGCAGTGCGCACAAGACGAGCTGAGACAATTTGGAGGATCGCACGGCGGCATTGCGTGCTCTGTTGCTGACCCCAAAGTGCAGGGTGCAATCCAGGTTTATGCAGATCAGCACGGAAAGTTCGAGCTTCTGGTCAACGCTGCAGCAATATCCCCAAAGAATGAGCAAGGCCGGCGCCGGCCTGCTTGGGAAACAAGCGCGCAGGAATGGTTGGAAGTGCTTCAGGTCAACCTGTGTGGGGTGTTTCATACGATGTGTGCAGTCACCCCAAGCATGATCGCAAGCAGTGGAGGCTCGATCGTTAACATCAGCTCGCTTGCGGGCCGCCGCTATTCGAGTATCGCCGGCGCCGCGTATGCAACGTCCAAAGCAGGCGTGGAAGCCATCACCAGGCAATTCGCCGGCGAGGTGGCGGAACATGGCGTCCGCATCAACGCCGTATCGCCAGGCCGAATCCAAACCCCGATGGCAGCGTTGGCGGGCCCGGAGTTCAACGAGCAGGTTCGGCTACAGACACCCTTAAAACGCCTTGGAATGCCGCAAGACGTAGCCGCCGCTGTCATGTTCCTGCTTTCCGAACAAGCTGCTTTCATCACCGGCGAGACCCTTGTTGTATCGGGCGGCCGAGGCCTTTGATTCTGGCGTTCAGATGCGCTAATTCCCAACTGCAATCTCGGCATACATCCATAACATTGATACCTACGGAGACACCTTCATGTTGAAGAAACTCACCTTGCTTGCATCTTTCGCAGCTCTGGCCTTCAGCGCTACCGTTTCGGCGCAGGACTATCCTTCCAAACCAATTAAAGTCGTCGTCCCCTACCCTCCCGGCGGCATCACCGATATCGTCGGGCGTACAGTCAGTGAACGAATAAGCAAAGACTTGGGCCAAGCAGTAGTGGTTGAGAATAAGGCGGGAGCAGGTGGTTCCATTGGGGCATCGGAAGCCGCGCGCGCAAAGCCCGACGGCTATACGCTCTTCATCGGAACGAGCGCCACCCATGGTACCAACCCCAGTACCTACGCAAATCTGTCGTATAACGCTGAGAAAGATTTTGAGCCCGTGGCATTCATCGCCTGGGCTCCTCTCATGATCATCGTTAGCAACGACGTTCCGGCTCAAACAATCCAGGACCTCATCGCGTACGCAAAGCAGAATCCTGAAGCGCTGACTTACGCGACCACAGGCACTGGAGGCTCAGTCCACCTGACGACAGAAATGTTTGCCATGGAGAACGGCATCAAAATGTCTCATGTGCCGTATAAAGGTAGCTCACCGGCTCTCACCGATCTTATGGGCGGCCATGTAAAAGTCATGTTCGATAACGTCCCTTCGGCAGCTCCGCTCGCAGAGGCCAATAAAGTACGGGCGCTCGCGGTCACTGGCGCCACACGATCGGAACTTGCCCCGAACGTGCCAACCGTCGCCGAAACAGTCGTGCCTGGCTTCGACTCCAGTTCATGGATTGCTCTATACGCCCCCGCAGGTACGCCGAAAGACGTGGTGGAGAAACTCAACGTATCCGTCAACAAGGCACTTACTGATCAGGGTCTGCTCGAAACCTTCAAGAAGGCTGGCCTAACCGCCAAAGGCGGTGGACCAGAAGTGCTCGCCCAACATCAGAAGACGGAAATCGAGAAGTGGGCGTCTGTTGTGAAAGCAATCGGATACGAGGCCAAGTAAGCAAATTCGTTTCGACACTTCACGTGCGGGCCCCCGTGGGGCCCGCTTTACTTCGCGAACAACGCGCTCCAGGCTGCTCGCAGCCCTGTTCGACACTGGCCTGGCATCAAGAAAGGAAGAGGTAGATCACGTCCCTATACAATCCCGAAAGAAAAGGATTGTTGGAGCTGAGATGGCAACACCGAACGGCCTTATCTTCCGCGAAGCAGAGACGGAAGACCTTCCTGCCCTTGCAGCGCTTCTATACGACGACATCATGGGTGCCAG
>JAJUJD010000195.1 GCA_029267315.1 Alcaligenaceae bacterium | reverse complement strand
TTCGCGAACTACTGGCGTTACACCGACCAAGCAGGCCGTTATTCCATTTCCATTCATGAACGCCCCACTGCCCGTTTTGGCAGCGAGATCTGGGTGTTGTATCGACAGCAACGGATTTTCCATACATTCCTGCCCCCGGCACGGGCAGCCACTCGCGAACTGAGCCAACTGGCTGTCGAACAAGTACGTGAGCGCATCGCGCAGCGGGAACTAGAACGCTTTACTGCTCCGGACCCGGATCTGGGTTCGGAGGAACTATGAAGAGGAGGCAACATGTCCAACCATCGCTCATACGGCCTGCGCACCGCCCTGATGCTGGGGGTGTTCTCGCTGGCCGGCCAGGCAGCGGCCAGCGAACTGATTTACTACCCCCGCAACCCTTCGTTTGGCGGCAACCCGGCGTACGGCAACGTGCTGCTGAACTCGGCCCTTGCCACCAAGACCCATACCGACCCCGGCCTGGATGACAACAGGGGAATAGAGGAAAAGTCACCGCTGGAGCAGTTCAACGAGACGCTTGAGCGTCAGGTGATCAATCGACTGACAACTGCAGCAACGTCCAAGATCATGGGGCCAAATGGCAACCTGATTCCGGGCAATCTGGAGACGGACAACTTCATCATCAACGTCGCCGACATTGGCAATGGCATGTTGAACGTTACCACCACCGACAAGCTGACCGGTGCTTCCACTCAATTCATTGTGAGCAGCCAATGATGACCCGTACACCGCAACGAACCGCAACCGCCACTCGCCGAGTCGTTCGTAGTGCAACACTGATTACCTTGGCCGCGAGTTTGGCTGCCTGCGCAGTGCCTCCCAGAGAGCCGGTTCAGCCGACGACGGCTGCCACGCTGACGCCGCCTTCGCCGTCCACACCCGATCTCGTCCGCCTGCCTCCACCGCGCGGCAAGGTTGTCGCAGCCGTTTACGGTTTCCGTGACCAGACCGGCCAATACAAGCCGTCTCCAGACAGCTCCTTCTCCACTTCGGTGACGCAAGGGGCGGCAGCCATGTTGATCAAGGCTCTGAAGGATTCTGGTTGGTACACACCCGTAGAGCGTGAAAGCCTTCAAGAACTGCTGACGGAACGGCGCATCGTGCGCGCCATGGAGCACCCGGGCGCACAGGTGAACATGAACAATGTGCCGCCGCTGCTGCCAGCCTCGATCCTGCTTGATGGCGGAATCATCGCCTACGAGAGCAACCTGCGCACTGGTGGAATCGGCGCACGCTTCCTGGGTGTAGGGGCTTCCACGCAATACCGGATGGACCAGGTAACGGTGAACCTCCGAAGCATCGATATCCGGACTGGCGCCATTCTGCATTCCGTCTCTACGACGAAGACCATCTTCTCGTATGAGCTGACGCCAAATGTATACAAGTTCGTCAATTACACGGACCTGTTTGAGTTTGAAGCCGGTATCACCAGTAACGAGCCTGCACAGCTCAGTGTGAAAGAAGCCATCGAAGCGGCAGTCATCCATCTCACCATCCAAGGCATCAAGGACGGCAACTGGAGACTGCGTAACGAAGAAGACTGGAATTCCCCGATTTTGCAGCGTTACCTCGCTGCAGCCCAGAGCGACACCTATGACGTGGTGCAACACTCTACGCAAGGGTCGGTCAACACAGAACTTCCTCCCGATTCGGGAGCTGGATCCGCGCAGCCATCTTCGTGATGGTGAATGTCTGAACGTTTGATCAGGCACGACGCGATCCGCGTACGCCGGCAACCCCGGCTGCATCACATGGGTAACGGGCCTTCCATGCGATGCCATCTCTTTGGCCCAGAGAGCTGAACAGTGAAATCGAAGAGGAGCAATACCATGAATGTGAAACTTTCCGCACTGGCACTTGGTATCACCCTGGCTTACGGCGCGACAGCTGCCATGGCCGCAGACGCCTATATCGAGCAGACCGGTAATTTCAGTACCGCTGTGATCGAACAAGGCAACAACAATAACTCCAATGTCTCGGCACGCATCACTACCTCGGGATGGAATAACGACCACACCATCGAACAGAGCCGCAGCGAAGACGTCTGGGCGACCATCAACGCACCTGGCAGCTTCAATACGGTGACCATCGAACAGAACCGTCTCGACTACGGTGGCGCTCAGGTCTACCAGGCAGCAAGTGGCGGCTCCGTGAGCATTGATCAGGGCGGAACGGGCTACGGCTACGGTGGTGGCGGCGCCAGCCAATGGGCCTTCGTCAATCAAATCAGTGGCTGGGGCAACGACGCGTCCATCGTCCAACGCGGACGTCTGGTCGAAGCCGAGGTCTATCAAACCGGCTTCAACAACACTGTTGACGTCAACCAGCGCGGCACCGGCAGCGCAACGGAAGCCACTGTGATTCAGCAAGGCAGCAACCACTACGCTTCTGTGCGGCAGAACGGTTCCGGCTTGATTGCCAATGTCACTCAGACGGGGCTGGGCAACGTCGCCATGGTTGACATGAGCGGACGCAACCATACTGCAACCGTCATCCAAGGTGGATGGGGCAATACGGCACGGGTCACTCAGTCGAACTAAGGGATGTCCTAAAGCGGATAGGCCAACGGCCTATCCGCATTTCAAGATTTATCTAAATATGTCAATTATGTAACTGTTGCTACGTTACAAAATAGAACAGGAGGGCTTGTGGTCTCAGATGCTGACATCCACGTCTGGTTAGACATGATCGAACGTGTTAACCCCCCCGTAGTGGTTCCCTACGTTCAGAGTGAGCAGGCAGAGTCGCTGAGCTATCGGGTGAAAGTCATTCAAGACGGGCAAGCCGGTCGCAGTGTAATAGGCCAGACCGGCGCGGTGCGCTTGCAGCCAAGCACGCCAGCCGCACTATCCAGTTTCTCTGTGAGCCGTCAGAAAAATTCGACGTGCGATATAGAGATAATTCTTACACGTAACGATATGAAATCGCTTCACTACCATTTTGAATGCCCGACTTGAATAAACCCAAGCGTGTTTCAAACGGGGGGTGCAACAAGTGCTTGTAACGGTTCCAAAATAGTTACTGGTTCCTAAGCACATATTGTGTGGCTCTTGAAGCTTGCATACGATAGCCCCGCGATGACAGTCATGCTTCCACTGAAAAACTGTCTCACGCACAGGCACTAAGAAGTCGGATTCCGCAATCAAGCAGCGATGGCAGTCGGGCCAGTTTGAGCTGTACTGGAAACGGCAATGCATCGATGCGATACCAGTCTAGGAAAGAAGAAATGCGTACCGTCGTCATTGTCGAGCCTCATCCTTTGTTTCGGCTCGGTTTGCGTCAGCTTATCAGCGACGCGTTCCCCAATTTAATTGTCAAAGTCTACGACTCCTTCTGCCTCGCCGAGCCCCCGGCCCCGTCACAAGACAGCTGCGACCTGCTACTTCTATCGGTAGACGATTCCAGACAAGTCGTCGAAGACGCCGAGTCCGCACGCGAGCGTTTCCATCCGAAATCCATGCTGCTCCTGGCGGATGATGAGCAGCTGCCTCCTCATGTCTCCGCTATGCCCCAATGCGTAGCCGGTGCTGTGCGCAGGTCTTCGCCACCGGAAGTATTGACAGCCTCGGTCAGCCTGGTGCTCGCCGGTGGAACGTGTTTTCCTGCCCGTTGGAGTCAAAATATACAGACGCCCCCTACTGTAGCTGCGCAGGTGCCACAAGCTGCGAGCACAGCGAGCCGTTATGAGCCGACCAGGTGGTACCCTACTGCCATTGCCGCTCCGGCGACCCGGGCAGCGACACAGGTTGACGCAGGGGGCCATAATGTACCCGACGGCATGGATGGAGAATTCAAGACACCTATCAGGCCAGGTTCCGCAGCGCACAAAGAATGTCAGTTGCTCGGGCTGACACCCCGACAGTATGAGGTTCTGGTCCTTCTTGCACGTGGGTATCCCATGAAGAAAGTGGGGCGTGCCCTTAACATTTCAGTCGCTACAGCAAAAGCCCATACTGAAACGCTGTACCAGCGACTCGACGTACATAATCGAAACGCCGCCGTGTATGCGGCCGTGACTCGGGGTGCTACCTTGGGATGGGCTCGCCCACCTGCATTGGTACAAGCAAACGCAGGCTCAACTTGAGCCTGCGTTTTTCCACCAAATTGCCGCCAACTATTATTCTGCTAGCAATGTGGCATCCATGGTGATTTCGGCATTGAGTACCTTCGACACCGGGCATCCCGCCTTGGCCTGAGTCGCAATTTCACTGAATTTGTCGGCGTCTATGCCAGGAATGCGTGCGTGCACGGAAAGGTGACTGGATGTGATGGCAAACCCGTCGCCTACCTTCTCCAGCTTCACCGCGGCCTCAGTTTCGATGCTAGCAGGCTCGAACCCGGCCTCACCCAGCATTAACGATAGCGCCATGGAAAAACATGATGCGTGGGCAGCCGCAATGAGTTCCTCCGGGTTGCTACCGGGCTGGTCTTCAAATCTGGCTGAGACCCCATAAGGGGCTTTCTTCAATGCTCCAGATTCAGTAGAGATCGATCCGCTGCCCTGCTTGAAGCTGCCTTCCCATACGGCCGAGCCTTTCTTTATCGTCATGTCTGCTCCTGTTGCTGGCGGGACGCCGGGCTCTGACAGAGCCCGGCAAGAAGCGTCAGAATCAGAGCATGCCCAGTTGCAAACGCGCGGACTCGCTCATCATTTCCCGACTCCATGGTGGATCCCATACGAGATCGACCGTAACCTCTTCCACGCCGTGAATGTTGAGAACCTTGCTGCGCGCTTCATCAGCAATCATTGTGCCCATTCCACAACCAGGCGCCGTTAAAGTCATGCGGATTTCCACCCGGAATTTTTCGTCGCCCAGTGGAATGATGTCGCAACCGTAAATCAGCCCCAGGTTAACGATATCCACCGGAATTTCTGGGTCGAAGCACGTGCTGAGCACCTCCCAGGTGGCCGATCGCACGAAGTCTTCAGTGACAGGGCCGTCTGGCTTGAGCCGTTCTTCAGTCTGGACTTCCAGTCCCAATGCGTCGACATCCTGGGCTTCCACCCGGTACAGGTTGCCTTGCACCATAACGGTCACGCTGCTTCCCAGCTGCTGGGTGATCACAGCGATGCAACCTTTCTCGATTGTCACCGGCGAACCATAGGGGATGGTCACCGCGGGGCAATCGCGCAGGACTTCAATCTCTTCGCTCTTCAAATGCATCATGGTGTGCTACTCGGTTTTTGCGATTTCCTGGGCCTGTGTGATGGCATTGTGCAATGTG
>JAJUJD010000005.1 GCA_029267315.1 Alcaligenaceae bacterium | reverse complement strand
CCCAAAAATCGTAGAGCAGTGCAGCTATCCGCTCACGGGCTACGGAGTTGTGGACCGCATTTACACGGACCTCGCCGTCATTGATGTCACACCCGATGGCCTGGTGGTGACGGCAATGACCGAAGGACTGTCGTTCGATATCCTGCAAAGCATGACTGCTGCACCGCTCAAGCGCTGCGAACATATTGGGCTGCTTGCGTAGCACGTCTAGGAGGCCCGCAGCACCCATACCAGGTGCTGCGAGCCAGATGACTACTTCGGCAACAGGGCTGTGAACTGTTCGTCCAGACGCTTATCTGCTTCGGCGAGCTTCTGGCGCTTTTCCGTCAGCCATTGCTCGGCGTTCTGCTGCTGGTCACGAGCCTGCTCCAGCATGCGTTTGACTTCCTGTGGCTGCGGGCCGCCCGTGCCCTGACGTGTTTCCACCATGGTGCGCGGTGAGAGTACGTCGTGGAAGCGCTCCTCACTGAGTGGGAATTCCGCCTCAGGCAGGGAGTAGTCTTGCAACCCTTTCTTGTAGAGTTCGGCTGCTACGGAATATGGAAACTCCTTGGGCCGCAGGTTCTCCTTACGAGCATGCGAGACAATGGCCGATGCGAAACTATGGCCCACGCGGAAGGGAACGGCGTGTTCACGCTGCAGCACTTCGGCCAGTTCCATGGACGTGGTCCAATCATCTTCAAGCTCTTCCAATGCTCGCTCGGGATTGACCTTGAGGGCTGCCAGAACGCGATTGGTGCTCTTGATGGTCGCCACGGCCTGGGTGATCGCACCGATTTCCGACCATGGGTTCTTGTAGTCTGTCATGCCGGTGCTGACATTGTGTGCGCGCAGAGTGACGGTATGGGTGAGGCCCACCACATTCGAGGCGGCCTCGCGGGCGCGCATGATGAGGCCGGGGTTGCGCTTCTGCGGCATGGCGCTGCTGGAGTATGTGGCGCTTTCATCCAGAAGCAGCCAGGGGCGGGTTTGGTGATACTGCGTGTGGATATCAGCAAGTATGGCACCGATACGGATGGCGCCTGAGCTGAGCAGCCCCATGGCTTCCAGAGAGACATCAGAGGGCGCAACTTGGCCGGCGTCAAGGGAGTTCTCGATAATGCCGTCGAAGCCGAGCAGATCCGCCATGCGTTCCCGGTTCAGAGGCCAGCTCGAATTTGCCAAAACGGCGGTGCCCATGGCGCTGCGGTTCATTCGAGTGTAGAGGCTGTGGAAGCGTTGTACGTCACGCTCAAATGAAGCATCGTAGGCGAGGAGGTAATGCGCCAGGGAGATGGGCATGGCCTGCACGCCGTTGGTGTAAGCCGGCAGGATGGTGTCCACATTCTCTGCGGCCAGCTTCTGCAGATTGCTGCGCAGCTCCAGCATTGCTTCGTAGTAATCCAGCATCTGAGTGCGCAGCCGCGCCATGCGGAAGGTGGCATACATGTCCTGGCGGCTGCGGCCGGTGTGAATCAGAGAGGCATCCGGGCCAACTTCATCGCTGATGATGCGTTCAATCTGCAGGACATCAGAGGGGCGCTTGCCGCCTTCTGTCGAAGCCTGCCGGATCGTGTGATCCACGCCCCTTGCCAGGGTTGCGGCCATTTCTTTGTTGATGATGCCTTGTTCCAGCAGCATGACTGCCGACGCTTTGTTGATCTTGTTCAGCCAGTAGAACTGGTCTTCCTGCGCGTCCAGTTCGCTGGTGGGGCCGGCTTCCCTGATGCCGGCTGAGGTACCGATTTTTGCCGCCTGGGCGTTGCATTCTGCCGTTGTCTTGCAAGCCGGTTTGGGGGCTGCGGCAAGGGCTGTGGCGGTGCCGAACAACGCCGTGGCCAGTGCGAGGTTGATGCTTGTTCTCAAAATCATTGTGTCTCCTCCTACAGTTCTTGTTTAGCGGCCTGCCGCCAGGGCAGAGATACCGCCGGCCACGCCCATGTCCGTCTTGGGGACGTCGCGAATGATGACGCGGACATCGTCTGACGACAAACCTACCGCCGAGCCAGCAGCTTCGGTCAATGCGGCGATGAGTGCCGATTTCAATTCAGGCCCACGGCCTTCGATCAAGTAGGCCACGTAAATCAGCTGCTTGGCGCCAACCTCGCCGGCGACAATGGAGCAGTCGTCGGGGTATTCTTGCAGCGTCATGCGTATGCTGTGCAGCGGTGCATTCAAGGATTTGACGACTGCCTGAGTGGACTGCTCCAGCAGGGCCTTCTTCTGTTCAGAGGTGCAGCCGGCGGTGATGTGGGCGGTGAGAATGGGCATGGAAGTGTTCCTATGTGATGTTGATGCGAAATCTACAGAAGAAAACCAAGAATATTAGACGCTCACGGTAAATCAGTGGATGCGTCAACGAATTATATGGAAGCAGGATATGACAATAGACGCTTTGGAGCTGGCGTTCATCCCTCTGGAAGACGAGGCCCTGCGCGCGCCAGTGCGTCAGTTTCTTGAGAAGACCCTATCAGACATGCCGGCTGACCGGCGCGCACGTAGCTGGATGGGCTTTGATGCTGAATTCAGTCGGGCGTTGGCGCAGCAGGGTTGGTTGGGCCTGACGCTACCCAGGGAATACGGCGGCGCCGGGCGCGGGCCTTTTGCCCGTTTCGTGGTGTCTGAAGAATTGCTGGCCGCCGGGGCCCCGGTCTCTGCCCACTGGATCGCGGATCGCCAGAGTGGTCCTCTGATCCTTAAGTACGGCACGGAGGCCCAGAAACAGTTCTATCTTCCTCGTATCAGCCGTGCCGAGGCATTTTTTTGCATAGGCATGAGCGAGCCGGGCTCAGGTTCGGACCTGGCAAGCATTCGCACTCGTGCCGTGCGCACGGGCAATGGCTGGTTGTTGAATGGAAGCAAGGTCTGGACGACAAACGCTCAACATTCGCACTACATGATCGCGCTAGTGCGCAGCTCTGGTGAACCGCAAGACCGCTACAAGGGGCTGTCCCAATTGATTGTGGACCTTAGCCTGCCCGGCGTTACGGTGCGCCCAATCGACGATATGTCGGGAGACGCCCATTTTTCAGAAGTGTTCTTCGACAACGTTGAATGTCCGGCTGATGCATTGATCGGTGAAGAAGGCAATGGCTGGGCACAGGTCAACGCCGAACTCGCTTTTGAGCGCAGTGGCCCCGAACGGATCTATTCCAGCATGGTTCTGGTGGAAAGCTGGTTACGACACTGCCGCCAGCAAGGTGGTGGGTCCGACGCAAGACTGGAGGCGCTGGGCCACATTACCGCCTGGCTGACAGTTTTGCGTTCGCTTTCGCTGGCACTGACGGCCAAACTGGCGCGTGGAGAAAGCCCCGCCATTGAGGCATCCCTGGTGAAGGACATGGGCACTGAAATAGAACAGGCCATTCCGCGGTGGATTGCCGATGTTATTGGCGCGGAGCCCGAGATTGCCGTGTCGCCAGAACTGCGTCGCACGCTCTCGTATCTGGAGCAATTGGCACCCTCGTTTTCGCTGCGCGGTGGCACGCGCGAGATCATGCGGGGCATCATCGCCCGCGGCCTCAAACTTCGCTAGGAGTTTTCCATGGATATGCTGACCCAAGCCCTGGACAGGCTGTTTCGTGAGCGCTTCACACCGGACACCATACGCGAAATTGAAACCGGCGGAAGTGTGGAGACGCTTTGGTCCCAGCTGGAGGGCGGTGGTTTTCTCGATATGCTGCTACCGGAAGAGCAGGGTGGGGCCGGCTTGACGATGGCTGAGGCCTTTCCAGGCTTTATGGCTGCGGGCACGCACGCGCTGCCATTGCCCTTTGTACAGACCGTTCTAGCTCGAGCATGGCTGCTGACGAACGGCATAGCGCCGCCTGGTGGCAGAATCGCGATTGCAGGTCCTGAAGTTTCCCGGCGGGGTGACGGCAGCCTGACTGCGCAGGGGGTCGCATTTGGTCCGGTCGCAGAATGGGTGCTGGCGGGCTTCGAAGGGCTTTGGGTACTATTGCCGGTTGCAGCAGCACAGGTGGTGGCCGAAGGAGTACGCGGAAGTTTGTTCGCGGATTTCCATTGGGCCAGCCTGCCATCTGACGCGCTATCAGTCAGCCATCAGCACGTCGGTACGTCTCCGGCTGTGCTGGCAGCCACAGCCTTGGTTCCGCTCCTGGCGGGTGCAGCTGCTCGCGTGCTGGATATGACACTGGCCTATGTGGGCGAGCGCGAGCAGTTTGGCCGGCCCATTTCGCAGTTTCAAGCGGTGCAAAACCAGCTGAGTATGATGGCTGAGCGGGTGTGGGCAATGCGCATGGCGGCGCGTCTGGCCTTCCACTCGGCGGGACATGAGCCTTGCGAGGCCCGTGTGGCCCTGGCCAAGGCCCGTTGCGGTGAAGCGGCGGTGCAGGTGGCGGATATCGCCCATGCCTTGCATGGAGCCATCGGCATCACGGAAGAGCACGCCTTGCAGCTCTATACCAGGCGACTGCGGGAGTGGCGGCGCGCCGCCGGCAGCGAAGCTTGGTGGGCCCGTAAATTGGGCGCCGCCGTGCTGGCATCGAGAGGGTCTGCGTTGGACTTTATCATTGCCAACACGCAAGCGGCACACGCCGGCTGACGGGCTGTCTTCAGAGCAAACTGGCTTTTAAAGGGAATATCGCTCATACTAGGAAAGTCTTTGTTTTTCAAGGAGTTTCCCCAAATTGCCGATCTTCTCTTCGCATTACCCCGGGCTTAAGACCCGCACCCAGCGTGTCGACATCCCCGGGGGTGATCCTTTGGTCATTCGTAGGCTGAAGGATCATCAGCAGTACTACGACCCTAATGGGGCAGCCCAACGTCTCGGCATCTGTTCCGCATCCTGGCCTCTGTTCGGCCTGGTTTGGCCGTCGAGTGTGTATCTGGCGGAGCGTCTTCTACAACGTCCGCTTGACCCCGACGAACGCATACTGGAAATCGGTTGCGGGTTGGCATTGCCGACACTAGTGGGCCGACGCCGTGGAGCACGCGTGACGGCCAGTGACCGGCACCCCATGACGCGGCCCTTCCTGGAGGCCAACGCACAGCTGAATGACATTGGCCCCGTCAAGTACCGTCATGGTCAGTGGGGTCTCGAAGGGAATGTTTGCATCAAGGATACCGGAGCAGAACCGCTGTCCGCACGCTATGACCTCATCATAGGCAGCGACCTTCTATACGACCGTGATGCGCCGGCGGAACTGGCGTATTTCGTTGATGATCACGCCGAAGCGAGGGCGGAAGTGTGGATCATCGACCCGGACCGGGGACATCGACCGGCCTTCACACGGCAGATGGCCCTGTATGGCTTCGAGCTCGTTGAACAAACGCGTATCGACGACGATATTGCGGCGGATGGCGAGCGAAGCTACAAGGGGCGGTTGTTGCGCTATCAGCGCTAGATTAGCCGGGGCCTGGCGGCCACCGACTACCATGCCCCCTTACCGTCACTCAGGCGGGCAAAACCGCGCACCAGACGGTAGATATACCAGACGGCCACACCAAACAGAATCACCGAGCCGATATATATCCACACCGTCATCGCCCCCAGGATCGAGAACAGCAGGGAATACCAGAAGGTGCGGATCAGCAACCCCATGTGTTCTTCATAGATGCTGCCCGAAAAACTCCGGCGCTTCACATAGGCCATGACCAGACCGATGATGGAAGGCAGGCCGCCCAGGAACAGCCCCAGCGCAAACATCCCGTAGACGATCATGCTGTAGGTCTTCATGGAACGCGCCGCTTCGGAATTGGCGGGTTCCAAGACTTCAACGTCGACAATTTCCGGGCGGTTCGAATTCTGGTTCATAAGAGGGCTTCCACTGGACGAGGCTAGCGATTATAGGTCGCGGTAGCAGGCATGAGAGCAATGCCCAGGCCTGCTACCAATCGGCGACACTTATGCGGACCCCGGTGATGATTTCCTGCCCCGTTTGGCGATCATGAAGGCTTCAACTGCTTCGGCGTGCTGGGGCGATTTATGCGCGATCGCCTGGAAGGCGGCGCACAGCTCCAGGTGGGAGTCGAGGCGGCTGAATTGGGCGTCCCTCAGCAACCGCTTGGCCATGCGGACGCTTTCTGGCGGATTTCCTGCAATGCGCATGGCAAGCGCACGGGCCTCCTGCATGAGCGAGGCGGCCGGCACTAGTCGTGAAACAATGCCCCATTCCAGCGCCTGCTGCGCCGTGAAGGTGTCTCCGGTCAGCGCCAGTTCCGCGGCCTTGGCGGGCCCGACCAGACGCGGGAGAAACCAAGCGCCACCGTCACCGGGGATAATGCCCAGTTTGACGAAGCTCTCCGCCATTTTGGCGTCTTCCACAGCGATACGCAGGTCACACATGCAGGCCAGGTCGAAGCCGGCTCCGATGGCATGGCCGTTGATGGCAGCAATGGTGGGGACCTCCAGGTTGTAAAGGGCCAACGGCAAGCGTTGTATGCCTTCCCGGTATTCATGGCGCAGGTCTGCACTGCTGAACTCCGGTCGCAACTGACGCTCCATTTCATCAATGCTGCCTCCGGAGGAGAATACGGAACCGCTTGCGGTGATAATGACGACTCGGGCCGTATGTTCTGTCTGGATGCGGTGAATGGCCTGCAGAAAGGCGTCCACCAGGCCGCTGCCGGTCAGCGCGTTGCGAGTGGGCGGGTAGTCCATCGTCAAGGTGACAATACCGTGTTCATCCTGTTCGAAATGAAGAATGTCGCTCATGTTGTCCTCGTTGCGTGTAAGCGTAAGAGCATATGGTGGTGCGACGTTTCAGACAAATTTTTATACTCCCGGCTCTCTCGGAGAATCTGATGTTCTTTTCCCTGCTCATTGCCACCTTTCTCATTGCACTCGCCGTGTCCGTTGCCGTCGTGAAAGCTTTCAGCCGGCCGGTACGCGGTATCCTGGATCGCATCATTGATGACCGCATCAGTGAGGCATGGCATCGCTACATCACCTTCGCTGCGTTGGTGGTGGGAGTGTCGGGCGGGGTGCGTATTTATTCGCTGGAGCGCTACGTTGAACCCCAGCGCCTGCCCGATGGCCAGCAGCAGATGCTCTCGCTCACAGCCGAGCGCTGGACCCTGGAAATCTACCGCACCGTCATTGAGTGCCTGCAGAGCATGGCGTGGATGTATCTGGTGGTCTTCCTGTTCGCCCTGATTGCCTATGTGATTGTGCGCATCGCCGAACGTCGGCGGCGCAACGATGTGGAGAAGTAAATTGAAGTTTCGCACCGAAGTCCCTGGGCCAAACCGGGCTTCCGACTTTGAGCTGCGGCGTGCAGCGCTGCAGGCGCTGCTAATTGAGGGGCCCGCCCTGAAGTGCGATGCCGTCCGCCAGCTGCAGGGTGATTCAGCGGTAGATACGGAAGCTTCCTTGCCTGTGCCGGCAAAACTGCCTGGACGCCCAGCCCGCCCGGAACTGGTTCCCCCAGCTAAGGTGCCGCGCCGCTCCATGGCCACCGAAGATGGCCGAGCCTGCCTGTTGCATGCCCTGGCGCATATCGAATTCAACGCAATCAACCTGGCGCTCGATATCGTCTGGCGTTTCCCGGGTATGCCGGAACCCTTCTATCGCGATTGGTATACGGTTGCCTACGAAGAAGCCGAGCACTTCAGCATGCTGGCCCGGCGGTTAAACGAGATGGGTTATTCCTACGGTGATTTCCCGGCGCACAACGGGCTTTGGGAGATGGCCGAGAAAACATGCCATGACATTCTGGCACGTATTGCCCTGGTGCCGCGAACGCTGGAAGCCCGTGGGCTGGACGTCTCACCCGCCATTCGTCAGCGCTTGTTGCAGGCAGGTGACGAGCAAAGTGCCGCCCTGTTGGACATTATTTTGCGTGATGAAGTAGGCCACGTCGCGATTGGGAACCACTGGTACAAGTGGCTGTGCGAGCGCCGCAACCTCGAACCCGTGGCGACCTACGAAGAACTCTCGCAGCGCTATCGGGCGCCAAGGCTGCGCGGCCCCTTCAATCTCGATGCGCGCCGCCAGGCCGGTTTTGATGACCGGGAACTTGAAGCGCTGCAACGTATGGCAGGTAATACAGAAGCCTGAATGCAAAACGCCTCGCTCACACTGCGAGGCGTTCTACAGGGAGGGGCGCAGGCCCCATCCGTGGCTGCCGCTTGGTTTGCCCGTTGCAAACTCGACCGGCCGGCCGCTGGCTTAGCGGGCTTCCCGTTGAATCTTCTCGCCGCCGCGTTCGATATCTTCACCCATGCCTTCCATGGTGTTGCAGCCGGCAGTCAGAGCGGCGAGGGCTAGCATGATCGGCACCAACAGTGATTTTCTCATTTTGTTTCTCCCATACTCGGTTCGAAGTCGTTGAGTGTCGCGACGGAACTGCATCGTGGTGCCGTGGGGCGACCGGGACGGATGACTGTACCGTCTGCGCGCGCCGAGCGTTCAGCAAATTCGGTGCCTGCGGCCTCAAACCGAGGGGGTCGGGTAAGATCAAAGGAAACCTCTTACCTATGATGACAAGAATCAGGAGGATCAGACATGAGCAGCGTTCACGCGACAGAAACCACGCCCTTTCTGCAGCAGGTGGATGCCCGTAGCGAGGCGGCCATAGCTTCGGGAGCATTGCAGCCTATCGAATCCGAAGAAGTGGTGCTCGATGGCGACGGGCTTGTCTTCAGAGTGCGGCGAGTCAAGGCGCTTGAGAAAAAACAGGCACTGCCCGGGGGGCCGCGTGACCCGAACTTCAACCCCTTTCTCCCGCCGGACCCGGCGCTCACTGTGGGTCCTGTCGGCGACCACCATCTTGCCATACTCAACAAATATCCGGTCAGCGAGCGCCACTTGGTGCTGGCCCGCAAGGCCTACGCAGAGCAGCTGGAGCCTCTGGAGCTATGCGACTTTGAGGCCTTGGCGGAAATTATGGCGGAATGCGGTGGGTTGGGCTTCCACAACGGTGGGGCGCCAGCGGGGGCCAGCCAACGACACAAGCATGTGCAGTGGGTGCCGCCTGCTCCGCACAACCCAGGGCTGGCAATGTTTCGTCCCGTGCTGGACCCCGATGTGCGCGAACATACGGTCTTCATTCACCTGCAATTGCCCATGCAGCACTGTTTTGTGCGCGTAAGAGCAGGGAAAGGGGAGGCCCCTGAGCTTGCCGCGCAAAGTATGTTGCGAGGCTACCGGCGGGCACTTGAAACGCTACGTCTGGAGCCGAATTCCAGCGGACACGTGCCGCCCTCCAATATGCTGGTTGAGGAAGGCTGGATGTTGGTCGTGCCTCGCAGCCAGGAGCACTTCGAGGGCGTGTCCTTGAATGCGCTGTCCTTTGGTGGGGTTTTCTATGTGCGCGACGAAGTCCAGCTCGACGCCATGCGCAAGGCAGGGCCGCTGCGCGCACTGACAGCCGTCAGCTTCCCTGTGTGAAGCGGGAGTCAGATCAGAATGCTGCGGTGGTTGTTAGGGAAGGGAGCCAAATCGGCACGCGTTGAACGTGAACTAGCTGCCATTGAGCCGGCAAGGTGGTCACGTGTGCTGGAGCGCTATGCCTTCCTGCGCGGCCTGAACGCTGATGAAGAGGCAGCCTTGCGTCACCGCAGCGCATGGGTATTGGCCAGCAAAGGTTTCAGCGGCGCGCAGGGCTTGCTCGTAACCGATGAAATGAAGCTGGCCGTCGCGGTCCAGGCCGCACTGCCCATCATGCACCTCGACCCCCGTCTATATGAAGGGTGGACGGAGATCGTGCTGTACCCCGGCGGTTTTGTGATTCCCCGCACTGATGTTGACGAAAGCGGGGTGGTCCACGAGTATCTGGAAGAGGCCTCAGGCGAGGCCTGGGAAGGCGGGCCACTGATTCTGTCGTGGGAGGACTGCGCCCCCGGTCCGCGTGATGACGTGAATGTTGTTATCCACGAGTTTGTCCATAAACTGGATCTTTATCATGGCGAAGCAGACGGTATGCCCTGGCTGGGCCAGCACGGACCCTTGTCCGCTGCCCGTTGGCACGCGGTATTGCACGCGAGCTACGATGATTTCTGTGCGAGAGTTGAGACGGTGGAAGCCGCCATTCCGGCCGATATCGATCCCGAGTCCCATGATGCCGAGCCCTGGTATGTGACCTTGCCGCTAGACGCTTACGCGGCAACCGATACCGCAGAATTTTTCGCGGTTAGCGCAGAGTCGTTCTTCGTGAACCCGGCGTCGCTCGCCGCTTGTTATCCGGACTGGTACAGGCTACTGGCACAGTACTTCCGGCAAGATCCCCTCACTCGCCTGGGGATGGAGCCCGCTGCACCGCCGCCTCTGCCTTCAGAAGCCTGATGCGCTTTTACAGGTTGCGTTCACTGCCAGTTGCGCAGCAACACGTACAGCGCCGTTCCCCCCACGATGCTAAGCAACGGGTTGCGGCTACGCCATTGCAATAGCGCGGTCACCGCGATGGCCAGCAGTTCGGGCCAGGGGCCATTGGCGTGTTCACGGGCCGAGCCCACGGCTGAGTGCACCAGCAGCAGCGTCATGATGGCCAGCGGCAGGAAGCGGCCCAGATGCTGTACTACCGCGGATCGGCGCAGCAGTCGGGCGCTCAGGAAGGGCAGCGCGCGCAGAGCGAAGGTGACGGCGCCCATGGCCAGAATCGCGGTGAGCAGATAGCGGATGTCCTGCATGTCAGCGGCCCTCGCGCTTGTAGCTGAAAATGCCCACAGTGATGCTCAGCACGATGGCCAGCACCAGGGCGTGCTGCGGGAACAGGGCGCTGGCTAAGGCGTAGGCCACGATGGCGGTCCACAGGGGTAAGGGGCTGCTGCGCGCGCGCCACTGCTCCACCGTCAGCACCGCAAAAAGCGAGCTCAGCACAAAGTCCAGACCGTCCAGAGGCACTTGAGCTTGGCTTCCGATGATGGCGCCCAGCAGCGTGCCCGAAACCCACCATGTTTGGTTCAGCAAGGCGAGCAGCGCCATGCGCTGCGCAGGCGTGCCCCGAGGCAGGGTGGTGAGGACGGAATAGGTTTCGTCAGTAAGGGCGAACGCCGTATACCAGCGCAACAGCCGGCCTCGCGGGAATGTGTCCAGCAAGGATAGGCCATAGAAAACATGGCGCAGATTGACCAGCAGCGTGGCCAGGGCGATGGCGCTGACCGGCATGCCGGCGGCCAGCATGGGAACCATCATGTATTGTGCAGCGCCCGCATAGACGACCACGCTGGCAACCAGGGCCATGATCCAACTTGCGCCGGCCTGGACAAAAAGAAAGCCGAAGACCATGCCCAGCGGAATATATCCCATGGCAACGGGGGCGGTCAGGCTGAATAGAGATAGAGGCGCAGAGTGCGCGTCCGATAAATGTTGCTGCGTGGACATAAAGAAGGCGAAAGCGGAAAAACATACAGCCCGCCCCGGTTTTCCGGGTGCGGGCAAACATCATGATACAGCAGCCTGTGCGAGGCGGGCGTCGCAAGGGCTCACCACGGATCTCTTACACGCCGACCACACGATTGCGGGAGCTTTTCTTGGCCTCGTAAAGGCGGTGGTCTGCTCGCATGGCCGCCTGTTGGAAAGTCTCGTCGTGATGAAGGGACGCCACGCCAATGCTGACGGTGTAGCGTACGGCTTGTCCATCGTAGTTGTGCAGGATGCTGGCCTCGGTCTGTGTGCGGATGTCCTCGGCGACCGCCATGGCGGCTTCCTTGTCGATGTCCATCAGAATCGCCACGAACTCTTCGCCACCATAGCGACAGGCGAGATCGGCCGGCCGCAAGGAGCGCCGCAGGATGCCGGAAAAGTGGCGCAGGATGTCGTCGCCGAACGCATGACCATGCGTGTCATTGATGCGCTTGAAATGGTCAAGGTCCATGACCAGCAGGCAGCGTCCTGCATCAGGAGCATGCAGAGCATACTGTTCCATGGACTGCACCAGCGCGCCCCGGTTGAGCAGGCCGGTGAGTGGGTCGTGTGTGGCCTCCCGGTAAAGGCGCATCATGAGGGCCAGCTGGAAGTAATTGGACGTGAGCGCAATGACCAGCAGAGCGGCCAGCAGCCATATTGCCTGCAGGCCGCTCAGGCTAAAAAGGACGCCAGTGGCGTACAGCGCCCACGCTTCCAATAGGATGATGGCGCCGCCGAGCACCGAAGACTCGACCAGAGTGAAGGGGAAGATGGCCAGCATGGCCACCAGCATGTACGGAATGAAGCTATAACCGGCCAGGGAGACGGTTTCAGCCTGTCCAGTCGTCACTGTTGACATGACCACGGCATAGAAGACGGCCGGCGTAGCCAGTAGCAGGCCAGCCGTAAAACGCGCCAGCTGCAAGCGAGCCTTGCTGCGCTGTGCTAGCAAGAGGGTAAGGGCCAGCACTGCGAACATGACCAGGCGCGCGGCCAAGGCCATTTTGGTGCTGTCGGCCGGAAGTGCGAACCAGTCGATCACACTCCATAGTGGCAGCAGCACGAGGAATACCGCGCCGACAACCATCACCCGGTTGCGCAGGAAGTCGCCACGGGCAAAGGCGAAGTCGCGGGAATGCCTTCGGTTGGAGAGCGTATCCTGCAGAGAACTGAGTGACATGCGCGTCAGCGCCTCGGCAGGGGAGGGTTTGCTGTGTGTGTCCTGCGAGTTCATGCTTCACCCGGAGTTACGCAGCCCTGCAGCAATACCATTAATGGTCATGTGAATAGCCCGCTGGCTGCGGCTTTCGGCATCGTTGCTGGTGAAATCGACGGGGCCACGCTTACGGTGGCGCCGCAACAGTTCGACTTGGAGATGATTCAGCGGGTCGATATAGGCAAAGCGCTCCAGCAATGCAGCGGCCAGCTGCGGGTCATGTTCGAGCAAGTCATGTCCGCATACCTGTCGGAACATGTCCAGGGTGGTGTGGAACTCTGCCGACACATCAGTGAATATGTGTTCCCGTAGCCGCCGGTTGGCGACCAGGGTTGCATAGCGGCGCGCGATGGTGAGGTCTGTCTTGGCCAGGACCTGTTCCATATTGGACAGCAGGGTGCGGAAAAATGGCCATTCTCTTGCCATTTCCTGGAGCTGGGCCAAACGCTTCTCCGCGCTGGGCGGCGCACCCTTGCAGCCTTCTTCAACATAACGCTTCATTGCCGTGCCCATTCCATACCAACCGGTGAGCATCAGGCGGCACTGAGCCCAGGAGAAGCCCCAGGGAATGGCGCGCAGATCTTCAATACGCTGCGTTGCCTTGCGGGCGGAAGGCCGCGAACCAATATTCAGCTCGGCAATCTCACGAATCGGCGTGGCGGCGAAAAAATACTCCGTAAAGCCTTCCGTTCCGTATACCAGCTTGCGATAGGCTGCCTGCGCCTGTTCGGACATCCAACGCATGGCATCGAAATATTTTTCCAGGCGGGCATTCTCCGCGGCAGTGGCCTCGGCCAGTGGGGTCAGGCTGGCCTCCAAGGTGGCGGCAACGATGTTCTCCAAATGCCAGCGACCGACTTCGGCGTCCTTGTACTTGCCCTGTATGACTTCCCCCTGTTCGGTCAGCCGGATCTGGCCGTTCACCGTGCCTGGAGGTTGGGCAACAATGGCTTCGAAGCTGGGACCGCCGCCTCGCGCCACCGAGCCCCCGCGCCCGTGAAACAGGCGTAGCCTTGTATGGCGTTTCTGGAACACCTTCACCAGTTCGCGTTCGGCACAGTACAGCGACCAGTTTGAAGTCAGGTAGCCGCCGTCTTTATTGCTGTCGGAATAGCCCAGCATGACTTCCTGGATGCCGCCCTGGGCAGTGCGTACGCGCTGGCGGACTTCAGGGAGATCCAGCCAGGCAGCCATGATGTCCGGCGCCCGTTCCAGGTCGGGAATGGTTTCGAACAAAGGTACCACCATGAGGCCGGCAGCCAGTTGGGTATCGCGCTGGCTTGGCTCGCCGTCGCCGTCGCTGCGCTGCGTGTCGGCGCGAAGCGCGTCGGGGCGCAACAGCCCGGTTTCCTGCTGCAATACCAGCACCTCGAGAAGGTCGCTGAGCGTTTCCGTATGCGAGATGATTGCTTGTTCAATGGCGCGTGGCCCGAAGCGTGCGCGGCAGCGGGCGGCCATCTGCAGAATTTTCAGTTCCTTGGTGGTCTCTTCTGAGTATTGCAGCCAGGGTGAGTAAAGCGGGCGCGCCTGAGCGAGCTCACTGCGCAGCAATTCGATACGGCGGGCTTCGCCGAGCTCCAGATAGCGCACGGGCTTGCCATCGAGCTGAACACCGGCCGCTGAGAAAAGCTCGTCCAGCACGCGCTCATGCACGTCGGAGCTCTGGCGCAGGTCGAGCGTGGCCAGATGGAACCCAAACACCTGCACCGCCTGAAGCAGCTCGCCCAGACGCAGGTGGGCAATGGCATTGCCATGGTTGGCTTCCAGGGAGGCAGCGATGAGGTTCAGATCGGCTTCGAGCTCAGCCGGGTCGGCGTAGGCGTCGGCTTCGTAGGTGGGACGACTCGCTAAAGGGCGACCAACGATCTTCTGTGCTGTGGCGTTCAGCCTGGCATAAATGTGAATGCAGGCGCGCCGATAGGGTTCGTCGATTCGATGCAGGGATGTGTCGCGGCTTTCCGTGGAGAGCGCTTCCAGTTCCGGGCTGACCCTCACGAGGGTACGAGACATAGACAACTCAGTGCCCAATGCCTTCACTTCCTCTAGATAATGGCGGAAAGCGCGGGTGGACTGCCGCAGAAGGGCCTGTTCGAGGGTTTCGGCATCCACATTGGGGTTGCCGTCGCGGTCCCCGCCTATCCAGCTGCCCGTGGTAAGAAAGGGGGGCAGCAAAGCAGGGCGGGCGTGCAGCGTGTCCTTGCCCTGAGCGTCCAGCAGAGTGGCCAGTTCTTGATAAAGGCGCGGGATGGCCTTAAGAAATGTGTGTTCGTAATAACCGAGGGCATTGTCGATTTCATCCAGCACGGTGAGCTTTTGCTGGCGCAGCATGCGCGTCTGCCACATGGTGGCCACCAGGCCTGTGAGCCGATGCAGGGTGGCTTGCCGTTCCCAAGGTGTCAGCGGGTCATCGGCTTGCAGCAATTGCCGGGCAATCTCCCGGTGCAAATCCAAGGTGCTTTTACGCTGGACCTCCGTTGGGTGGGCGGTCAGCACGGGTACGATGCTCATTTCCTGCAGAGCCCTCAGCACCTTGCGTGGTTTAACGCCGCGTTCCCTCAGAAAACTCAGAGCGTCGCGCAGGCTGCCCCGGACGGGCGGCCGTTCACTCAGCTCGTGTTCCCTTTGCCGACGCTTCTGTTCGCGGTCCTCGGCAATATTGGAAAGATGAAGGAAATAGCCGAAGGCTCGCGCCACCAGGTTGACCTGTTCATCATCCAGACGCCGAATGGCACGTTCCAGAACGGGCTCCTGGCTGGCGTCCCCTTCGCGGCGAAATTTCACGGCTGCGCGGCGCAGTTTTTCTATGGTGTCATAGATGGCTTTGCCGTCTGTTTCTTTGATGACTTCCCCGAGCGTTTTGCCAAGCAGGCGAATATCTTGTCGAAGTGCGCTATGGGGTGATGCCGGTTGTTGCTTGGTCACTGCTGCTCCTCGAGGCTATCAAAGGGAAAACGCGGTGTGATTTTGCGTTACAAAGGAAAGTTTTGCTGATGAAGATTATCATTGTGTGCTGCGGGCACGCTTAGAACAAGTCTTTCAAAGCCTGTTTCACCATATCCCGCCTTCATTGGATTCCTAGCAGAGAGAAAAATGCCGCAATATCGATCACGTACCTCCACGCATGGCCGCAATATGGCCGGGGCCCGTGCGCTTTGGCGCGCTACGGGCATGAACGACGACGACTTCAACAAGCCGATTATTGCCGTCGTGAACTCCTTCACCCAGTTCGTTCCCGGACACGTCCACCTGAAGGACCTGGGCCAACTGGTGGCGCGGCAGATCGAAGCGGCAGGCGGTGTGGCGAAAGAATTCAACACGATCGCCATTGATGACGGCATCGCCATGGGGCATGGCGGAATGCTTTATTCGCTGCCTTCCCGCGAACTCATTGCCGATTCGGTCGAGTACATGGTGAACGGCCACTGCGCCGACGCCATGGTCTGCATCTCGAACTGCGACAAGATCACACCGGGAATGTTGATGGCCGCTCTCCGGCTGAACATTCCCGTCGTATTCGTGTCGGGCGGCCCCATGGAGGCCGGCAAGGTCTATGACCCGAACACGCGCATGGTGGTTCAGAAGCTGGATCTGGTCGATGCCATGATCAAGGCGGCTGATCCCAACGTAACGGACGAGGAAGCGGCCGAGGCCGAGCGCGCCGCCTGCCCAACCTGTGGCTCCTGTTCGGGCATGTTCACTGCGAACTCCATGAACTGCCTGACGGAGGCCCTGGGGTTGGCGCTGCCCGGCAACGGCACCGTGCTGGCCACCCACGCACGGCGCAAGACACTGTTCGAGGAGGCCGGCAAGAAGATTGTGGAACTGTGCCGCCGCTATTACGAGCAGGACGACGCTTCTGTGCTGCCGCGCAATATCGCCAACTTCAAGGCGTTTGAGAACGCCATGACACTGGACATCGCCATGGGTGGGTCCACCAATACCGTGCTTCACCTGCTGGCGGCCGCTCAGGAAGCAGGCGTCGACTTCACCATGTCGGACATCGACCGTCTGTCACGCCGTGTGCCCTGCCTGAGTAAGCTGGCGCCGGCCACGGACAAATACCATATCGAGGATGTGCACCGCGCTGGCGGTATTCTGGGCATCTTGGGTGAGCTGGCCCGGGCCGATCTCCTGCACCTGGACGTGGGCAATATCGCCAGCGGCACCTTAGGTAAGGCAATCGAAACCTGGGACATTATGAACCCGGGCGTTTCCGAAGAAGTGAAGCAGTTCTACAAGACGGCACCGGGCAATGTGCGCAGCAAGGAAGCCTTCAGCCAGAATACTTATTACGCCGAACTCGATACCGACCGCCAGAACGGCTGCATCCGCTCTGTTGAACACGCCTATTCCAAGGACGGCGGCCTGGCCGTGCTGTACGGGAATTTGGCGGTGAATGGCTGCATCGTCAAGACGGCCGGCGTGGACGAAAGCATTCTCACCTTCACAGGTAAGGCCCGCGTTTTCGAAAGCCAGGAAGATGCCGTGGACGGCATTCTGGGCGACAAGGTGAAAGCGGGTGATGTGGTCATCATCCGTTACGAAGGGCCCAAGGGCGGTCCAGGCATGCAGGAGATGCTCTATCCCACCTCCTATCTGAAGTCCAAGGGTCTGGGGGCGTCATCCGCACTGCTGACCGACGGTCGCTTCTCCGGAGGTTCATCCGGGCTGGTAATTGGCCACGCATCGCCGGAAGCCGCTGAAGGCGGCAATATTGGCTTGGTGCGTGATGGTGACACAATTGAAATCGACATTCCGAATCGTCGTATTCACCTGGCGATCAGCGATGAAGAGCTTGAAGACCGGCGCGCTGAAATGGAAGCGCGCGGTGACCGCGCCTGGCAGCCTGAAAACCGCGAACGCGTAGTGTCTCAGGCATTGCGTGCCTACGCCGCGCTGGCAACGTCGGCCGACCGCGGCGCAGTACGCGACCTTTCTCAGCTGCGTGGCACGGCAGCAACTTCACAGCGCCAGACGGAAGGCAGTGTGACCGCCTGAATTCGGCTGCAGCACTGATTTGAGGCGGGCCCACCAGCTGTTGCTGGTGGGCCCGTTTCGCTGAGATCACACCCCGCCGGAACAGCGCACTACCGTGCCAGTCAGGTACGAAGCGGCCGGTGAAAGCAGCCAGGTGATGGTCTCGGCAATTTCTTCCGGCTGGGCCAGGCGGCCCATGGGAATACGCGGCGCGACGCGCAGGGGCCGGTCGGGTTCGCCGGCGGTGGCATGGATGTCAGTCAGCGTGGAACCCGGCGCCACGGCGCATACCCGAATCCCGTGTTCCGCCACTTCGCGTGCCAGCCCAACGGTGAATGTCTCTACTGCCGCCTTGCTGGCTGCATAGTGGATATATTCGTTGGGGCTGCCTGTGCTGGCTGCCACTGACGAAACATTGACAATGACCCCGGGAATGCCGTTATGCCGGAACCGTTCCACGGCCTGGCGGCAGGCTTCTATGGTGCCGAAGACGTTCACCCTAAACACCTGCTCAACGGTTTCGCTGGTGGTTTTGGAAAAAGGCCCGATGGGGCCGGTGATGCCGCTGTTGTTAACCAGGGCGGTCACTGTGCCTAATTGCTCTTCAGCCTGGATGAACATGCGGGATATGTCTTCGAGATTGGCGACGTCACCTTGCACAGTGACGGCACGACGCCCGCGTCTGCGTACGGCCTCGGCAACCTGCTGTGCTGCGGCCTCGTTCTTGACATAGCCGATGGCCACATCAAAGCCGTCGCGCGCTGCCAGCGTTGCTGCCGCGGCGCCGATTCCACGGCTCGCACCGGTTATCAGGACGACAGGTGAAGTGTTTGCCATACAACCTCCCAGGATAGATATGCTTTGTACCCATTATGACGCATGTGAGGTGCAGGGCACAGCCCGGAATCGCTGGCCGTTTTTTAGCACGGGGAGACCCCCCGCTTGGCAATCGGTACGATCAGCCTGCGTAAAACATGATCTTTGCAAGCAGCACGATCAGGACAACGTGGATGAATACGCTGATGTGTATGCGCTGCGAGGCGCGAGAGCGCAGACGCCCCAGGCTGTGCAGAGCCATGGCGGTGAGGAAATGCCCGAAGACGCTGAGTGCGAGCATTATCTTGATGAAGAGCAGCAGGCCGAAGTGACTGGTCATCGGTGTCGCAAGTGCCGCGCGGTGAAACCAGGCCAGACCGAAGCCTGCGCCAAACAGAAGTAACAATACCCATGGCATGACAGCCCGGGCGCGTTGGCCGATTGCCCCTTCCACGCTACGCATCGCCTCCTTGGGCACGTGTTTGCGTACGCCCTCCAGCATCAGCACTTCAAAGAAAACCGTGCCCACGAACATGATGGCGGCGAATAAATGGATAACGAGTAACAGGGGATAAGGCATGATGCGCTGGCAATTTTTCCGATGAATGATCGCACGAATCTGAACGCAGAGACCTTGATGTGCCTTAACATTCATTCATGTAGACACGCCCCATTTCTGACGAGAGGACCGAATGAGCATTTCCCGACGCAGGCGCTCCGCAAACATAGTTGAAGGGTCCGAACGGGCTCCCAACCGTTCCATGTACTACGCCCTGGGCTACACCGACTCTGATTTCTCCAAGCCGATGGTGGGCATAGCGAACGGCCATAGCACCATTACTCCGTGCAATAGTGGCTTGCAGAAACTGGCCGATGCCGCCGAGGCAGCCATACGTGAAGCCGGTGGCAACCCGCAGGTCTTTGGTACGCCCACCATCTCTGATGGCATGTCCATGGGGACAGAAGGGATGAAGTATTCGCTGGTGTCGCGCGAAGTCATTGCCGACTGCGTGGAAACCTGCGTCCAGGGGCAGTGGATGGACGGGGTGCTGGTGATCGGCGGCTGCGACAAGAACATGCCTGGCGGCATGATGGGCATCTTGCGGGCCAACGTGCCAGCCATCTATGTGTACGGCGGCACCATTATGCCGGGCCGCTTGAATGGCAAAGATCTGAATATTGTCAGTGTTTTCGAAGCCGTTGGCGAACATGCTGCCGGCCGGCTGAACGATGCGGGGCTGAAAGACATTGAGCGCCATGCCATTCCAGGGCCGGGCTCTTGTGGCGGCATGTATTCCGCAAATTCCATGAGCGCCGCGTTCGAAGCCATGGGCATGAGCTTGCCCTATTCCTCCAGTATGGCGAACGTGCATGAGGAAAAGGTTAAATCTGCGGCCGAATCGGCGCGGGTGCTGCTGCAGGCTATCGAGCGCGACATCAAGCCGCGTGACATCATTACCCGCGAAGCCATTGAAAACGCCACTGCCGTGATGATGGCGGTGGGGGGCTCTACGAATGCTGTGCTGCATCTGCTGGCAATTGCCCACGCCGCAGAGGTGGAATGGAGCATTGACGACTTCGAGCGGGTACGCCGCAAAGTGCCGGTAATCTGTGATTTGAAGCCCAGCGGGCGCTACCTCACTGTGGACTTCCACAAGGCAGGCGGCGTGCCCCAGGTGATGAAGTTGTTGCTGGATGCCGGCTTGCTGCACGGCGAATGCAAGACCATCACTGGTCTCACCATTGCAGAAACTCTCAAAGACGTGCCTTCCTCTCCCCCGGAAGGGCAGGATGTCATTCGCCCCCTCGACAAGGCACTCTATTCGGAGGGCCATCTTGCCATTCTGAAGGGCAATCTGGCACCCGAAGGTTCGGTGGCCAAGATCACGGGTCTGAAGAACCCGGTCATGTCCGGCCCGGCACGAGTATTCGACGATGAACAGTCCGCTCTGAAGGCTATTCTCGAAGGGCGTATCCAGGCCGGCGACATCCTCGTTCTGCGCTATCTCGGCCCGCGCGGCGGTCCGGGCATGCCGGAAATGCTGGCGCCAACGAGCGCCCTAATTGGCGCCGGGCTTGGCGACTCGGTTGGACTCATTACCGACGGACGTTTCTCTGGCGGTACCTGGGGCATGGTTGTCGGCCATGTGGCGCCAGAAGCGGCTGAAGGCGGATGCATTGCCCTGGTTCATGAGGGGGACCGCATCACCATTGATGCCCATCGTCAGGCTCTGGAATTGCATGTCGATGACGACGAGCTCGCCCGCAGGCGGGCGGCCTGGTCGGCACCGCCCCCGCGCTATACCCGCGGCGTGCAGGCCAAATTCGCATTTAATGTTTCCAACGCCAGCACGGGCGCGGTGCTGGACCGGTTTTAACCCTGTCTGAGGAAGACAACGTGGCAACACCTGAACAACGCGCCATGCAGCGCGACATCATTGAACAGCTCTATGTCAGCCCCAGCTTCGATGCAGAGGCAGAAATCGAGCATCGCACGGAGTTCCTGGCCAACTACCTGCAGTCTGCAGGCATGCGCACCCTGGTGCTGGGCATTAGCGGTGGCGTGGATTCATTGGTGGGTGGCTGCCTGTCGCAGCGGGCGGTGGAACTGTGCCGTTCCCGCGGCTACGAGGCCAGCTTTATCGCAATGCGCCTGCCTTATGGCGAGCAACGCGATGAGTCCGACGCGCAGATGAGCCTGAAAGTGATCCAGCCCGACGAAACCCTGGTGGTAAACATTAAGCCCGCCAGCGACGCCATTCTGGAAAAGTGCATTGCCGGTGGTCTGGAGTTCCGCGACGAGGCGCAGAAAGATTTCGTGCTGGGGAATATCAAGGCGCGCCAGCGCATGATTGCTCAGTTCACCGTGGCGGGTGCGCGCCAAGGCCTGGTCGTGGGTACGGATCACGCTGCTGAGGCGCTGGTGGGGTTCTTCACCAAATATGGCGACGGCGCGGCGGATGTCACTCCCCTCACTGGCTTGAATAAGCGCCGCGTGCGCACGCTGGCCAAGGTCATGGGCGCGCCGGACGAGCAAGTTAACAAGGTTCCTACCGCTGATCTGGAATCATTGAGCCCGCTGAAACCCGACGAAGTGGCTTTGGGCGTCAGTTACAACGACATCGACAACTTCCTGGAGGGCAAGCAGGTGTCCGACGAAGCCTATGAGGTGATTCTTGCCACCTTCAGGCGTACGGCACATAAGCGGGCATTGCCGGCCTTCCCGCCGCCACGAAACGGCTGACGCCAAGCTTTGTCATAGTTGGGGCCGAAAATGACAACGCTCCGGCGCTGAACTGACCATTGGAATTCTGATGTTCAGGTCTCACGCGGGGCGCGGGGGGCTGGCCCTGTGTTCTGCAACCCAGGGCCAACGTCACTGCTTACATGCGCGATGGGCGCGGAGTTTGGGCCGTGCTGGCGGGCAGGGCGGGATACGTCACCACCGGTTGGTCCCCGGTGAGCGTGTGCAGGAAGGCGGTGATGTTCTTCACTTCTTCCTCATTCAACTCGGTGCCCAGCTGGCTGGTACCCATCAGCGCAACGGCCTCTTCCAGACTCCAGACTTCGCCGCTATGGAAGTAGGGGGCCGTCAGCGCTACGTTTCGCAGCGGAGCTGCGCGGAATACGTATTCATCGGAAGCCGTCTTGGTCACGTCGAAACGGCCGCGGTCGCCCTCGGGCAGAATGTCAGCGCCAGGCCGCTTCACCAAACCGAAGGGATAGTAGTTTTGGCCACCGAAGTTCACGCCAGAGTGGCAGGCAATACAACCCTTGTCGATGAAGGTACGCAGGCCGGTGAGTTCCTGTTTGTTGAGGGTGTCCTTGCCGAGCAGGAACTGGTCCATGCGTGAGTTGGGAGTCACAAGGGTCGACTCAAAGGCTTCCAATGCCTTGGCCATATTGTCGAAGTTCACCGGATCCTTTTCCTGGGGGAAGGCGGCGGCGAATTTTTCGACGTAGTCAGGGATGCTGCGCAGCGTCTCTTCGACGAGGTCCGGCGTGGCGTTCATTTCAACACTGGCTTGAACAGGGCCCTTTGCCTGTTCCGCCAGGTCGGCGGCACGGCCATCCCAGAACTGTGCAACGTTGAACACGGCGTTCAGTACAGTCGGAGAGTTGCGCGGGCCATGTTGCCAGCCGTGACCCACCGACGTGGGGATGTTGTCTGCGCCACCAGTGCCTACGCTGTGGCAGGTGTTACAGGTGATGATGTGGCTCTTGGACAGGCGCGGTTCGAACCACAGCCACTGGCCCAGCTCGATTTGTTCTGGCGTGAGGCCTTTTTCCTTGATGATGACATCGGCCGTAGGAATGGGCTTGAACAGGTTATTGGCCAGAGTGCGCAGTTCTTCGACATTGATTTCGCTTGCCATGACGGGCGAGCTGAGCGCGAAAGCCGACAATAAGGCGGCGGTGAGGCGTTTATACATAATTTGTACCCCTATGAGTAAGAAGGTTATTTCCTTTTTAGTTATAGGGGTATCTCATCATGCCGAAGTGGCTTCACATTTGACAGTTATCAAGCATACTCAGTTCGTAGCATAAACGTTACGAATTGTTCCACTACATTACTAGGGTATTCGGTGAGTGGTCGGCTTAATTGCTTAAACTATCGAGTTCCGCTGATGCTTTTAGCTGTGTTGCGCGTGATACAACGGTATTTGCAGCAAGGCGTACTCAGCACTTTTCTGCCGTATTTCTATTCGGTCACCTTCAAACTGGCAGGTTGCGGAAAACACCCCTACACCCTCCGGCACGCTATTGGAACGAAAGGCCCAGGCAAAGCACTGGGTGCCCGCGGGCAGTTCGTCGTCAGTGTCGTCTGCCAGCCCCGTGTTGGAAATGGCCAGGTTTGCGCGGCTGCGCTTCAAGGCACCCAAGGCCATTTCTCGGGCTACCGGTTCGCTCGTCAGATTGTGTCGATGTATCGTGAGCTCGCTCACACCCAGGCAGCGCTGTTTGGCCTGCACCGAGTACGTGACAAACGCGCAGTCCAACAGTTGACCCGCGCCTGGAATATCCGCCAGGGTCGCCGCTATCAAACCCGAGGTGCACGATTCGGCTGTCACTAACAGCAGCTTGTGCTCGCGCATGTAATCGGCCACATCTTCAATCCTTTTCGTCTTTGCCTGCGTAGCCATCATCGTCTCCAGCGTGGTAAGGGCGGTTTTGCGTCAAGCAAGTCGCGGGCCTTTAACTATGGCGACCCCCGCGCCTTATGACATAGCAGGCATGCGGGTTGCCCGAAACATGTTTTGTGGAGACGAACCATGACGAACATGCTTGGACGAATCAGCCTGACTGCCGTATTGCTGGGAGCGTGCATCCCGGTTGGTGCACAGGGCGTGGCCTCCTCCTCGACCAGGACTGTTCCGAGCGCGGAAGATGAGCCTCGTCCGCAACAATTCGAGCATCCCTCGCTGAATACGCCAGGGAGCTCTCGCATGCAGTCGCCCGGAAGCGAAGGCATTCAGCGGCGCGGTATGCAGAATATTCACCGAGATGGTCAGTTCGAGCGGCATGTGGGCCCAGGGCAGACGGAGCGCCCGCGCCCCGCGCCCAGTCTGGAGCGGCAACCGCTACCCAGCGATCTCGACCGACGCGTCGACAAATTGCCAGACCGCCGGGCGCGGGAGCATGGAAGATGAGTAGGAATTCCAGCCTCGGTGAATTCACCCGTGGCGCGCGGCCCCAGTTTGGATGACACTGTAGGTTTCTGAGGAGGATTGACGAGCAATGGATACGATGGGGACGCAACAGAGTGAGGAAGCGCTCAAGCACGCACTGTCAGCACCTGAGTGGGTGGAACACGAGGGCTTGAAGCAATGGGTCGCAGAGATCGCCCGTTTGACCGAGCCCGATGCCATACATTGGTGTGATGGCTCGGCGGAAGAAGCGAGCCGCCTATGCGAACAGATGGAAGCAGCAGGTACACTGCGGCGCCTGAATCCCGAGAAGCGTCCCAACTCCTGGCTGGCCTGGTCCGACCCGGATGACGTCGCCCGCGTGGAAGACCGCACCTTCATCTGCAGCGAACGTCGCGATGATGCGGGTCCCACGAATAACTGGGTGGCGCCGGACGAAATGCGTGCCACCCTGTCTGGCCTATTTCAAGGCTGCATGCGCGGCCGAACCATGTACGTTGTGCCTTTTTCCATGGGGCCGCTGGGTTCCCCAATTGCGCATATTGGGGTGGAAGTCACCGATTCCCCTTATGTAGTGGTGAACATGCGTCTCATGACCCGCATGGGGCGGGCAGTGTATGGGGTTTTGGGGAAGGACGGTTTCTTCGTGCCATGCGTGCATTCGGTGGGCAAACCTCTGGCCGCGGGCGAGCCTGACGTCTCCTGGCCCTGCAACCCCACCAAATACATTGTTCATTATCCGGAATCGCGTGAGATCTGGTCTTTTGGTTCCGGCTACGGCGGGAACGCCCTGCTGGGCAAGAAGTGTCTGGCGCTACGCATTGCCTCGACCATGGGGCGCGATGAAGGCTGGCTGGCCGAACACATGCTCATTTTGGGCGTGACATCCCCTGAAGGGAAAAAGAAACATGTGGCCGCCGCATTCCCCTCGGCTTGTGGCAAGACTAATTTCGCCATGCTCATTCCGCCGCCAGCCATGAAAGGCTGGAGCGTGACCACAATTGGCGACGACATTGCCTGGATCAAGCCCGGTGCCGACGGCCGGCTCTATGCCATTAACCCCGAAGCCGGTTACTTCGGGGTTGCGCCGGGCACGGGCTACGAAACCAACCCCAATTGCATGGCGGCCCTGAGTGAGAACGTCATCTTCACCAATGTGGCGCTGACTGACGACGGCGATGTCTGGTGGGAAGGCATGGGGCCCGAACCCGATCACTGTATTGATTGGCAGGGCAATGACTGGACACCAGGCTGTGGGCGCAAGGCAGCGCACCCCAATGCCCGTTTCACGGTTGCGGCCAGCCAAAACCCGGCCATCGATCCTGCCTGGGATGACCCGGCCGGTGTTGCTATCGATGCCTTCGTCTTCGGCGGGCGCCGCTCCGATACGGTTCCTCTGGTTACCGAGGCGCGCGACTGGGAAGAAGGCGTCTATATGGCGGCTACCATGGGCTCACAGACGACAGCAGCCGCTGCCGGAGCGCAGGGCATCGTCCGGCGCGACCCCTTTGCCATGCTGCCGTTCTGCGGTTATGACATGAAGCAGTATTTCGGTCATTGGCTTGACTTGGGTCGGCGGCTGGCCGACTCCGGGGCCGCACTCCCGCCGATTTATTGCGTGAACTGGTTCCAGAAGGGCGATGATGGTCGTTTTCTTTGGCCAGGCTTTGGCGAAAACATGCGTGTTCTGGGGTGGATGTTCCGCCGTATGGAAGGGCAGGGGGGTGGCCGGGGAAGCCTTTTTGGCATTGTGCCTGACTATGCCGACCTGACCTGGGATGGCCTGGACTTCAGCCCCGAGGATTTCGCCCGGATCACGCGTATAGATGCTGATGCATGGCGGCAGGAACTGGATTCCCACGCACAGTGGTTCCGGCAGTTAGGCAGCCCGCTGCCCCAGGCCCTTTTGAATGTGCACGGCCGCCTGGAGGCAGAGCTGGCCTGAACACCTGTAACGCTTACCCCTTCAACCAGGAGCAAACATGAGCAACCACGTCTACAAAAGCATAGAGCTGACCGGGTCATCGACAATCGGCATCGAAGACGCAGTCACCCGAGCCATCGAGCGGGCGAGCGAGACCGTGCGCAACATTAGCTGGTTCGAAGTGGTGGAAACTCGGGGCCACGTTCAGGAGGGCAAAGTCGCCTATTGGCAGGTCACCCTGAAAATAGGCTTTACCCTCGACGAATAGCCCCTTCGCGCCCCGCTATTTCCTGCTCATGCTGCCGTCGTGCATCCAGCGGGCATGCTGCGGGGCGCGCTTGGTTTCTGCCCATTCGTTGAGCATGTCCCACTTCACTTCGTCCAGCATGCGGTGCATGTCCGGAGTGCCGCAATTCCACGCCAGCTCAAGGCGGTGGCCAGACGGGTCGAAGAAGTAAATCGACTGGAATAGCGTGTGGTCGGTAGGGCCGACTACCTTGATGCCGTCTGCTTCCAGCCGTGCCTTCGTTTCCAGCAATGCCTCCTCGGAATCAACCTCGAAGGCGATATGCTGCGTCCACGCCGGGGTGTTCGGGTCGCGCCCCATTTCAGGTTTGGTAGGCAGTTCGAAGAAAGCCAGCACGTTGCCATTGCCGGCATCTAGAAAAACGTGCATGTAAGGGTCTGGTTCTTTGGTGGAAGGGACTGCGTCTTCGGCAATCGCCAAGATGAAATCCATATTCAAGTATTTGACATACCACTCCACCGTTTCCTTTGCGTCCTTGCAGCGGTAGGCAACGTGGTGAATGCGCTGGATTTTCATGTGGTCTCCTCAAATTCAGGGAAGCGATGGGTCGAGTGGCATCGCCTTCGTTCATGCCTCAATTAAACGCTGAGATGATTTATCATTCAAACAGTATTTATTGATCAATTTATAGGTTTATCTAATGAACGTGACCTTGCGCCAGCTGAGAGCATTTGTGGCGGTGGGGCGCACCGAGAGTTTTACGCTGGCTGCGGAGAGCATGTTCATTACGCAGTCCGCGCTTAGCGGCCTCATTCGCGATTTTGAGCAGGCGCTCGGCTTGCGTGTAGTGGACCGCAGTACACGGCGCACTAGCCTTTCTGACGTAGGCAGAGATCTCTACCCTTTGGTCGAGAAGATTCTCAACGACCTGGATCGCGTCATGGATGAGGTGGCACAACGCCAGGCGCTCAAGACAGGAGTAGTCCGTGTTGCTGCGCCCCAATTGATGGCATCCACCCTGTTGCCGGAAATTGTGGCGGCTTATGCCGCTCAAAGATCCGCCATTCGCGTAGAGCTCGTCGATTGCGCCGTGGAAAGTGTGATGTCGCGCGTATTTTCCGGTGAAGTCGATTTCGGCATAGGCCCGGAGCGCGACCCCAATTCGGATATCACCGCCACCACCTTGTTTCGCGGCCCGTTCATGGTGGTGTTCCCGCCGGGCCACCCTTTGGAATCGAAATCGGAGCTTACTTGGCGCGATATTCTTGGCTACCCGCTGACTACATTGCAAGGTCAGTTCACCAAGCGGCTTGCGCTGGACCTGCGCGCCGCCTTGCGCGACGTGAATCTGTCTCCGGCCCATGAAGTCAGCTTTCTCTCCACCGCTTTGGCCATGGTCAATGCCGGCATGGGCATTACGGTTTGCGTCAGTTATGCCGCGTCATTGGTGAGTTTGTATGGTCTGACCCTGCGGCCATTGCGCGACCCCGAAATTTTCCGTAGTTTTTACGTGTTCACCCGCCAGGGTCGCTCGCTATCGCCGGCCGCCGAAGATTTCCGCCGATTTGTCTTCGATTACGTAGCGGAAAGACCGATGCTCGGCCTGCAGACTTCGGCTGCTGCGGAGGGCGCCTAGGGGGCGGGGGCGGTCGTTTCCGGCAGAGTGTGGCCCGCCGTTTCCAGCAGCCATTCCCGGAAGGCGGTAAGGGCGGGGTGCCGACTGTTGCGTTCGGGGCTGCACAGAATGTAGCCATGCTGCAATTGAACGGGCAGGTCGAAGGGAACCGCCACGCGGCCATTGTCGATCTCTTCCTGCACCAGACATCGCTGCAACACAGCCAGGCCGATGTCGGCCATGACGGCCCGCACAATAATCGAAACCTGGTCCATGCGCGGGCCCTCCGGAGGGCCGGCAAGCACCCCCACTGCCCGAAACCAATTGGCCCAGTTTTCCGGTGCATTGGCGTGGCGTAGTAAGGGTTCCCGCAGTAGTTCGGCTGGCGCCTTCCAGCGTCCTTCGGCGCGGCGTTGCCGCAGGCGTTCAGGATGACATATAGCCACCACTTCACGGCCAATGATGTAGTCACTGCGCCAGCCTGCCCGTTCACCGGGTATGCCGGCCAGAATGGCCGCGTGTGGCCCGTCACCGGAAAAGTCTTCGTCCCGGCGATAGGGACAGAACTCCACCCGGATGTCCGGGTACTGGCGGTGGAAATCGGGCAGGCGGGGCATCAACCAGACACTGGCGAGCGTCGGCACCACGGCCAGCCTGAGCGTATTGCGCACCGCGGGCACCCGGAGTTCCCGCGATACCTGTTCGATCTGATCCAGCGCGGAGGCTGTGCCTTCCAGCAGTCGCCGACCTGCTGCAGTAAGTGTGAGCCCCGTCGGCGTACGCGAGACCAGGGTGACGCCCAGATGGCTTTCCAGGCGTGACACGGCCCGGCTGACCGCACCCTGGGTGACACACAGTTGGTCCGCTGCGCGCGTGAAACTGCCAAGACGCACGGCCGTGACAAAGGCATGCAGTTCTGACATGGAGGGCGAATGTATCTTCATCGTTCACGGACCGTTCAGACGAATCACAGGGGTATGACTAAAGGTCATGGCCGGGTGCAATATAGTCGTTTGTCGCTCTTCGGTAAATTGCTGATACTGGCCTTCACCTAGGAAACGCCGGCCTGTGGTGCGCACAAAACACCTGAAGTGACGCCGCGGGCCTATCCGGCATGACCAACAGGCACTACGTTGCTCGTCATTTCAAGGAGGCTCTCATGTCTGTGTTCTCAAGCAAAATTCTGCGTGGCGTCGCTGCAGGCGCCGCCACTGCTCTGTTCGGCTTCACTGCGCCAGTTGTCGCTCAGGAAAGCTATCCCAACGCCCCCATTCGCCTGGTGGTGCCTTTTGCACCGGGCGGCTCCACCGATCTGGTCGGGCGCATGATTGCCGAATACATTGGCAAGAGCCTGGGGCAATCCGTGGTAGTAGAGAACAAGGCGGGCGCCGGTGGTGCGTTGGGCGCTGAATACATTGCCCGCTCCAAACCCGACGGCTACACACTGGGCATGGCTTCGGTCAGCACCCATGGGTCCAACCCAGCCATTTACTCCGACTTGAAGTACGACGCCATCAAGGACTTCGTTCCCATTTCCAATGTCATGAGCGTGCCCAGCGTCTTCGCGGTGCACCCCGACGTTCCGGCCAAGACCATGCAGGAATTCATTGCGCTGGCCAAGGCTGAGCCAGGCAAGTACTCCTTCGCATCCCCCGGTGTGGCTTCGCTGGGCCATGCCAATATCGAAAACTTCATGATGCTCTCTGGCATTGAGTTGCTGCATGTTCCTTACCGCGGCGCAGGCCCCGCGCTGAACGATGCACTTGCAGGCCAAGTGAACGCCATTACCGATAATCTGTCTTCCACCCTGCCTCACCTCAAGGAAGGCCGCCTGCGCCCCTTGGCCGTGCTGGCCGCCGAGCGTTCGGAAGTGCTGCCTGACGTTCCCACCTATACGGAACTGGGGTTCCCTGAAATGGGCACGGGCGGCTGGTTTGGTGTGGTTGCACCGGCAGGCACACCGCAGGAAGTCGTTGACAAGGTAAATGCAGCCATCCAGGATGCAGCCAAGGACCCCGCTTTCCAAGAGCGTGCGCGTAACCTGGGCGGCACCATTCGCGTTGGTTCGCCAGAGGACTTCGCCAAGGATATCGAGGCTGCCATCGCGCGCTACACCCGTGTGGCGAAGGCTGCCAACATCACGCCGCAACGATAATGACAGCGCCGGAACGCTCGAAAGCCCCTGCCGTGGTCCAGCACGACCCGGCAGGGCCGGCGATTCCCTTGGTGTGCGATTCCCCGCATAGCGGGGTGAACTACCCAGAGGATTTCCGTTATTCCGTCGCGCTGGAAAAGCTGCGCCAGGGGGAAGATACGCATGTGGACGCGTTATGGCTGGCGGCGCCCGATGTCGGCGCCACATTGATTGCGGCCACGTTTCCGCGTACCTATATCGACCCCAATCGGGATCTCGCCGATCTCGATCCGGATATGCTGGATGGCGTATGGCCCGAACCGCTCACGCCCGGCGTGAAGACGGGGCTGGGCAAAGGCCTGATCTGGTCACGGATGGACCCGCAAACGCCGATCTACGACCGCAGATTGAGCGTGTCGGAAGTCCAGAGCCGCATTCAGAATTACTACGTGCCGTATCACCGTGCCCTGGAGCAGGCGGTTCAGGAGCGGTATGAGCAATTCGGCGCTCTGTGGCATTTGAATCTGCACTCCATGCCCAACGATGCCTACGAACGGCTTGGCATTAAAACCGACAAACCTTTGGCGGATTTCGTTCTGGGCGACCGGGACGGCGCCACCTGTGAACCCGCCTTTGTGGAGCTGATTGCCTCTTTCCTTCGCGGCAAGGGCTACACAGTCGCGTGGAACGACCCCTATAAAGGGGTGCAGTTGATCGAACGGATCGGAAGGCCGGCAGAAAAGCGTCATAGCCTGCAAATCGAAATCCGCAGGCCACTTTATATGGACGAAGCCACGCGCCAGCCGAATCAGGGGTTTGCGAATCTGCAGCGCGATCTCGGCGAGTTGCTGACGGTGGTGTCCGCGTATGTGAAGCGGGAATCCGGGCTGTAAACAAAAAACGCCGCCCTCCAGGCGAGGTCGGCGTTATGGGCGCCGCAGCCAGGACATGTCTGCGGCGCACTTTTGCTGGGTATGACGCCAGGCATATTGGCGTGTAGCGCTAACCGGTTTCTCCGGTGCGCAGAACCTTATTCACCTTGAAGCCCAACTGGGCCGCATAGCGCAACATGGTCTGCAATGCAGCGCGATTCGGGCTGCGGTCACGCCCCAGCATCCAAAGGCAGCGCCGGTCGGGCGTGCCGATCATGGCATGCTGATAGTCGGGGTCCACATATAGCACCCAGTGGTCGCGCCAGACCGAAGAGGGGGCAGACAGCCAGTCGGTGCGGAAACGAATTTCCAACTTGGCAGGGTCAAGCTTATCAAAGCGGCGTGACGGGCGCATTTCCGCGTCGGCGCTCAGAATATGGCATTCAGGATTCTCACATTCGAAGTGGACATCCATGGTGCCATCATCAAGCAGGGTGTAATCGACGGTGACTTCACCCGTGCAGTCTACCTGATAGCCGTTGGGCAACCTTGCATACTCGTACCACAGGCCTGCGTACTTGCGCAGGTCGAGGTTGGGGTGCGTCAAAAGCTGTGATACCTGTCGTGTAGCCAGCAACTGCATACGAACCTCCTGTCTCCTGTGGGCGTAAGGCAGATTCCGTTCCCGGTCTGCGTGCCCATCTGGTTGTTTTAAGCCTTCGTAGTCATGACTTTTGCTGCTTGAATCAAAGTGGGTTGCGGGGCGCTTCGGAGCGCTCGGCAGAGGCGAGCGCCGCCTCTGAAAGGGAATAAGTCCACTTCAGTATAGCGGGTATTCGTGGGAAAACAGCACTCGGCGGAGGGGTATTCAGCCGGTCTAGGGGAAGTCCTGAGATGCCCGCCGGCTGCTGCAATGCAACAGCCGGCGCGGCTCAGGCGAGGTTGAAGAGCTTCCTGGGGGCGGCGCCCCCAGGCGCCGTTACGGGGTCAGAAACTGCCGAAAATGGTGCCGAGCGTGATCACCGAAACCAGCGCGATGAAAGGCCCACCCATAGTGACGGCGGCGATGTTCAGGTAGGACTGCCTGTGAGAGAGGCGGCAGATCGACAACAGCGTGATGATGGCGCCGCAATGCGGCAAGGTATCGAAACCACCCGCCGCCATCACAGCGACGCGGTGCAGCAAATCGGGGCTGATGCCCACTTCCTGGGCCATGCGAAGATAGTCAGCGCCCAGAGTTTGCAAGGCGATACTCAGACCCCCGGAAGATGAACCCGTGATGCCGGCCAGCACATTCATGGCCACGGCTTCGGAAATGAGCGGATTGCCTGGCGCAACATTCAGTACCGCGTCACGGATGATGGCGAAACCCGCAAGGCCGGCGATCACCGCTCCATAGCCAACTTCCGATGCCGTGTTGAACAGCGGCAGCATGAAACCAAATACACCCTTGTTGACGGTATCGGAAAGGTCCTTCCAATGACCCAGGCGTGAAACGATCAGTGTGGCGCAGGCGACCACCAAGGCAATGATCAGTGCCCAGAGCCCGGCGATCTTGGCGGGGTCTACATTGGGGAAGCGTGTCTGGATAAAAGACAGGTCCATGCCCGGGAACACAATATAAGTGAACAGGGCGTTGACACCGACCACCAGCACCAGGGGAAGCAGTGCAAGAGTGAGTGGCATGGTATTGCCAGCTGCACTTTCTGCTTCTGCGGCCACAGCCTCCTCGTTGTCTTCATGAATGCCGTAGCCTTCTCCGGCCACGGCCGCCTTGCCAGCGCGAGAATGCAGCCACGCGAGCCCCAGCCCCAGCATGATGAGGCTGCCAATGATGCCAAGCCCAGGTGCGGCGAAAACGTTAGTACCGTAATACGGAATGGGGATGGCGTTCTGAATGGCCGGCGTGCCCGGCAGGGCGGTCATCGTGAAGGTGAAGGAACCCAGCGCGATGGTGGCGGGGATGAGACGCTTGGGAATGTCGGCTGCGCGGAACAGGTCTCGTGCGATCGGGTAGATGGCAAAGGCTACGACAAACAGGGATACGCCGCCATAGGTGAGAATGCCGCAGGCGAGTACCACGGTGATGATCGCGTGCTTTTCGCCCAGTCGGTTAACGATCCAGCGCGAAATGGTTTCCGCGGCGCCGGAGTCGGCCATGAGGCGGCCAAACAGGGCGCCAAGCAGGAAGATGGGCAGAAACTGCATGACGTATCCGCCCAGGGCCTTCATGAAGGTGTCTGTATAAATGGGCAGAAGAAAGCCGATATCGCCGGAGAGCAGAACAGCCAAGGCGGCCATGAGCGGCGCGAGAAGCAGAACAGTGATTCCGCGATACGCCAGATACATCAGCAGTATCAGGGAGAGAATGATTGCCAAGGTGCTGGCCATGAGGAAAAGACTCCTGTAGTCAGGTCGATGGGTCCTACAAACTGAATATGCACCGCCGGATGACAGTGCTGAAAAAAGCAAACACCGCCTTGCGGCGGTGCTTGTAGAAGCGGCGAGTTTAACAGCCTGGGAAGACGCCTGCTGCGTTTAACCCCGCCCGATGAAGGGCATCTTGGTCGCCATAATGGTCATGAACTGGACATTCGCATCGAGCGGCAGGCCGGCCATGTAGACGACGGAGCTTGCAACGTGCTCAACATCCATCAACGGCTCGGGGCGCACGGAGCCATCAGCTTGCATGACGCCCCGGCGCATGACGTCAGTCATGTCGCTGGCGGCATTGCCAATATCGATCTGCCCGCAGGCGATATCGTAGGCGCGCCCGTCCAGGGACGTGGCCTTGGTCAGGCCAGTGATGGCATGTTTCGTCGTGGTGTAACAAGTAGCCTGAGGGCGGGGCGCGTGCGCCGAGATCGACCCGTTATTGATGATGCGGCCGCCGCGTGGCTCCTGCGCCTTCATGATGCGGAACGCGCCCTGAGTGCAAAGAAAATAACCGGTCAGGTTGACGTCCAGTGCTGCCTTCCATTTATCGAAGGGGATGTCCTCGATGCTGGCAGGTTTGGTGAAAATGCCGGCGTTGTTGAAGAGCACATCCAGGCGACCGAATTCCTCGCTGATGCGGGCGTATAGTTTGTCCACGCTCTCCGGGTTGCCAACATCGGTGGATTGCACGAGGCTTTGCCCGCCGAACTTGCTGCCTTCATGGGCCGTTTCCTCCAGCGCCTCGATACGCCGGCCGGCCAGGGCCACCGCGTAGCCTTCCTTCATCAGCGCCAGCGCGACAGCCTTGCCGATGCCCGAGCCGGCCCCTGTGACCAGGGCGTATTTCTTTCCACTCATTCTCTGCTTCTCCTTGTTTGCTTTATCTGCACACCGTGGTGGTCAATCGGTGCACTCGTTCCGAAATGTACCGCAAAGCCCATTCGCTGTATTGATGCCCAGTGCCCTCAAGTTCGAGCCATTACCACTGTGGCCAATGCCGAGTCCGTATAATTCGGCTTATATACGTGCCCCCAGGCGCGCGACGGAGAGGCAGGCATGATCTCTTTATCTGCTGTGGATTCACTGCTCGTTGCAACACTGGTGTTGCTGGTCGGCAGGTTGCTGTCTACGCGCATTGGCTTTCTCGGCCGCTATAGCATTCCCGACCCAGTCATAGGCGGCTTGCTATTCGCAATCGGCGTGTTTGTGGCATCCACCTATATGGACGTCCAGATCAGTGTGGATACCAGCATGAGCTCCACCTTTCTGCTGATCTTCTTCAGCTGCATTGGACTCACGGCTGATCTGCGCCTGCTCAAGCGAGGTGGGCCCCGTCTGATACTTTTCCTCGTGGCGCTGGCCCCCTTCCTTGTATTGCAGAACCTGGTCGGGCTGGGCATGGCCTGGGTGCTCGACCTGCACCCGCTCATGGGGGTATTGGCCGGCTCCATCACGCTGGTGGGAGGGCATGGAACCGGTGCCGCTTACGCCATTGGTTTTTCCGATACCTATAACATCCAGGACATTATGGCGCTTGCCATGATGTCGGCCACCATAGGCTTGATCATGGGGGGTGTGGTCGGCGGCCCGCTTGGCGAGTGGCTGTTGCGGCGATACAAAGTGCCTGTGCCTGGCGGCACCGCGGAAGCGCATGAGGAACCCACTGAACTTCAAGACCCCGCAGCCAGAAAATCTAGGCTGGACGCCTCCATCTTCATTGCAGCGCTGGCAGCAGTGTTTGTCTGCCTTGGCGTTGGAGAGTTTTTGGCAGAGGCGTTTGCCGACCTTCCGGTCAATATTCCTGGCTTTCTCTGGTGTCTCATCACTGGCATTTTGATTCGCAACCTAGGCCCTTTCGCCAAGATCCAGCTTAACGACCGCGCCAGTGAAATCATCGGCAGTGTGGCACTCTCGCTGTTTCTTGCGTTCTCGATGATGACGATTGACCTGGCCAGTGCACGCCAGCTGGCAGGACCACTAATGATCATCCTGGCGATCCAGGCCGCGGCGTGCGTGGCCTATGCTGCCTTTGTCGTTTTTCGCATCATGCGCAGGGATTACGAAGCGGTCGTCATATCCGCCGCCTTCTGCGGTTTCGGAATGGGTGCCACCGCGACCGCCGTGGCCAATATGCAGGCCTTATCGCGGCGCCATGGGCACGCGCCGGAAGCCTTTATCGTGGTGCCCATTACCGGTGCCTTCCTCGTTGACATTCTCAATGTGATCGTTCTGTCCCTGCTTCTTTCCTTGCCGTTTGTAGGAGGCCTCTGATCATGTTGCGCCTTTTTTTTATAACGCTGCTGGCTCTGACGTTAGCCGCTTGTGGTCGGCAACCCGAAGAAGCAGTGGTACGCAATGATGTCGAGCAGGTGCTGGATCAAACCTTCGGCGAAGGCGTTTTCGACGTGGCGGCTTTCTCTCGCCGTGGTACCGCGGCGGATAGCACTGCGCCGGACGACGAGCGACGTCGGGTTGTTTATTACGATGTGGAACTCGAGTTACAGCGCGACCTCGTGCTGGGGGATTGGGCGGAACCGGGGGCCGCGTCACTGGTGACTGCTCTTGGGGCTGGTCCGCTCAGTGTGCGAGGGGTGAAGGCAGGGGGAAATGTTGCCGGCGACCGCATCGTCGCTCATGCCAGTGCAATCTATCGCAAGGAGGCTGACAGCTGGGAGTTTGTCATGCCCGCCGGCATTCAGGAGCCGGGGCGGCCGCGGGTGCAGGCTGGCCCGGCACCCAACTCTGCGCAAGCTGCACTGGACCGCTTGGCGGAGATCACCCGCTCGGTTGAAGCCGGTGGTTCGCCGACGGCCCAGCGCGTGGTCGATCGCGAGCTGCAGCGCTCACTGGCACGGATATCCGGGCGTCTGACCCGAATCGAACAGGGCTACCCCTTGGCCGCGGGCGCCGAAAGAGGTGAATATGCTGCCTTTGCCAATGCATGGGCCGCGATTGCTGCCGGCGAACAATTGAAGATCGCGCCCGTGGCGACCGGGGGCAGCGAAGAAAATCTCGAACTTCTGCGCAGCGGCAGCGTGATTCTCGCGCTGGCACAGGCTGACACCGCCCATGCAGCCTTGAGCAGTACGGGGCCCTTTCAGGGCCAGGGTGGTTTCGGAAATTTACGGGCATTGGGAAGCCTGTACCCCGAGTACGTGCATATTGTTGTCAGGCAAAGTGCGGTGATGCAGTCGGCGTTTGATCTTAAAGGTGCCCGCATCGCTCTTGGTCCGGAAGGCTCAGCGGTGCGCGCAACGCTACAGCGCGTGCTCGCGGCGCACGGATTGGAGGCGGGGCGTGACTACGAGCCTGTGGAACTGCGCTTGAACGAGGCGCTGCCTGCGCTTATCAGTGGCGATATTGACGCAGCGGCGCATGTCATTGGACTGCCCGCTGCACCGCTGCGAAACATGCTGGCAGAGGGCGAGCAGGGGATTAAACTCCTGCCGCTCGCCGATGAAGCGGTGGAGCGCCTCAGCCAGGCCCATGACGGCATGGTCGCCGCCCGGATAGCCGCTCATGTCTACCCGGGGCAGCGCATTCCTGTGGCAACGGTTGCCGTTCCGGCTTTGCTCGTTACTACTGAAGAGCTGAGCCCTGACGAGGCGGCCCGCCTCGTGCAGAGCGTCTATCAGCATGGGAATGACCTGCTTGCCAGGGGTTCGGCACAGGGCAGTCAGGTCTCGGTTCGGACGGCCAGAATGGGGCTCACTATTCCTTTGCATCCCGGCGCAGAGCAGGCCCTGGCTGAACTGGCCAGCGGCGTGCCTCGCCCTTAGTCCAGTTGAACACCAAGGCTGCGCACCAACTCCCCAAGTCGCTCGGCTTCCGACCTCACCAGCTGATCGAACTGTTCGGGGCTGCCGCCGACGACTTCGCTGCCAATGCCTTCCCAGCGAGCCGCAAATTCAGGGTCAGCGAAAATTTCGTTCAAGGCCGTGTTGTACTTCTTGATGATTGCCTCGGGGGTGCCAGCTGTCGTCACAATGCCGTGCCAGGCGTAATAGTCGAAGCCGTCCACACCCGCTTCCTGCATGGTGGGTACATCGGGCAGCTGTTGCGAGCGTTTGGCTGTTGTCACTGCAAGCGGGCGGAAATCCCCGCGCGCGATGTACTGCATGGAACTGCCCAGAATATCGAACATGCTGAAGATATGCCCGCCCATCATGTCGGTGAGCGCGGGGCCCGCCCCTTTGTACGGTACGTGTTGAATGGGGGCACCGGTAACCTTTTTGAAGAGCTCGCCGCCCAGGTGCTGCGGAGAGCCATTCCCGGCTGAACCGAATGTGACTTCGCCGGGTTTGGCCTTGGCGTGGTCGATGTATTCCTGTACCGATTTGATCGGTGTGCTGGACTTAACTTCAAGTACCAGCGGGAATCGCGAAATCTGGATGATGGAGGCAAAGTCCTTGATTGGGTCGTATTGCAGATTCTTGAACAGCGTCTGGTTTACCGACATATTGCCACTGGCTGCCAGCAAAATGGTGTAGCCATCTGGTTTGGCCTGTGCCACCGTTGCGGAACCAATGTTGCCGCTGGCGCCAGCCCTGTTTTCCACGACCACATTAGTTCCCAGTTTTTTCGCCAGGGGTTCGGAAATCAACCGTGCCATGAGATCAGTCGGACCCCCGGGCGGGAACGGAACGACAAACTTGATGGGCTGGGTCGGCCAATTTTCTGGCGCATCTGCGGCAAGCGCGGGGGCGCCCATGGCGAGGCTGAAACAGGCTGCGGAAAAAAGCACGGTGAAACGAGAGGTCATGGAGTCTCCTGATTACTTGGATTTGTTCTGTGCGTGTCGAACAGGCGGGAAGCCGCAGACGCCGCTTCGATGTTTTACACCAGCATGAAATAAAAAGGCCACGCTTATACTGCGTGGCCTCGAAATGCCGGCATGAAGCACCGGAGGCTCCTTACTCAATGGTGAGTCGTTTGGCTTGCACGGGCGCTTTCTTGGGAAGCATCAGCTGAAGAACACCATCAGTGAACTTGGCTGAAGCCCGGGATTCGTCGATTTCCTGTCCAAGTTGGAAGCTGCGCGAAATTTTTCCGTAATAGCGTTCCGTCCGGAGTAGGCGTTCGCCGTCCCGGGTTTCTTTTTCCTGCTTGCGCTCGGCACTGATTGACACCAGCTGACCATCGATATTCACGTTGATGTCTTCCTTGGCGACGCCCGGCAGCTCAGCCACTACCGTGTAGTCATCGGCATTTTCCTTCACGTCCACACGCATCTCCGGAGCACGGGCGGTAGGGTCCAGGTCGAAGTCTACAGGGCGGACAAAGAAGCCACGAAGAAGATCGGCAAAGGGATCTCTGCGCACGATATCGTTCATATTCTGCTCCTTGCTAGTGGTTGTTGATCTCAACATTCCGGAGCACCCATGGGGCGTCCGTCTACATAGAATGTAGGGACAATGACCCCTGATTCAAGAGGTATATTTCAAATAGCTTGATTGAAATCAAAGGCTTACAGCCATAAGGAGATCGCATGCAGTACCAGGCCGACGAGCCCGCCGACCAAGGCCCCATTGATGCGGATGTACTGCAGATCTGCACCAATATTCAGTTCCAGCTTCTCCACCAGCTCGGTCTCGTTCCATTCCTTCATCTTGGCTGAAATGAACTGGCCCAGTCGATGCCGGTAACGTTCTACCAACTGCGGCACATAGGCCTGTGCGCGTTCATTGACCCAGCGGCGCATGCCGTCGTCGTCTTCCAGGACTTGGCCGAAACGAAGGATCTGGCGAGCCAGAAAGGCTTCAAAGCGGGAATCATCGGCGGCGAGATCGGCCAGAGCCGCGTCGCGCCATTCGCGCCAGACTTCATCCACATAACGATGCAGGGCAGGGTGATCGGCAATTTTCTGGGTCAGCTGTTCTAGTCGCCAACGATATTCGGGGTCATTCTGCAGCTTATCGGTGAACTCACGCAGCCAGTCGTCGAAGTGGCCTCGTAAAGGATGCTGGGGATTCTCTTCGATTTCTTCGAGAAGGTCGGCTACCGTGCGCGCGGTAAAGGCCCCACCCTTGGTGCCTGCCCAATGCTTGAGGCGCTGAAAGTACAGTGGCAGTTTCTCTGCGAAGATGTCGTTCAGGGTTTGCTGCAGTTCGGGCCGCCGAAGCTGACCGGCGCTGTAGCGCAGCAGCAAGTCCAGCACTTCCTGGTGGCGCCCGCTGCGGGTGAGGCTGGCCAGGATCCTGCCGGCCAGTGCGGCCAGGTCTGTGGAAAGCAAATGGCGCGAAACGCTGCGCTGCAGATATGCGCGCACCTCGTTTTCATTAAGCAGACCGCCTGCATTGCGTACCCCGGTGCGCAGCCACGCCGCCACTCGAGCCGCGTTTTCCTCCTTGAGCAACCATCGGGCGGCACGGGCGGCTGGGTCGACAGTCACAACCAGGCCTTCCATGCGTTCCCGTGAAAAGAACTCCCCCTGAATGAATTCCCCAAGGTTGTCGGCGATGCGATCCTTATTGCGCGGAATGATGGCGGTATGTGGCAGGCGACGGATACCCAGCGGATGGCGAAACAGAGCCACCACGGCATACCAGTCTGCCAACGCACCCACCATGGCCGCTTCGGCAAAAGCCGCCACCCAGGCGAGCGCGCCGTGAGCTGGGCCGTAGTGGGTCGCCAGAACATATATGAGCGCCGATGCAATGAGCAGGCCGGTGGCACGGCGTCGCGCAATGCGCAGCTTGCGACGTTTCGCTTCGGTGTGAGCATCCGGCTCAGTCGCCGTAGTGCGATTGGATATCTGGCCGGAATCTGGGTTTGGCGTCATACCGGAGCCCTTGTCGAGGAGGCATCGGCGCGGCGGATCAGGCCCAGATTGCTCTTCAGCATTTCAAACACGCGCCGCGTGACAGGCCGAAGTACATTGCTGCGCACGAACAGGTAGTACACCACATCAGGCAGGCGGGGCATGCCATCGCTCTCGCCCAGCACGCGGAAGTCGGAATCCACTTGTTCGACGCCCCGCGCCGTGACCCCGAGGCCCGCCCGCAACGCCGCTTTGACGCCGATCAGGCTCGAGGACGTGTAGCTCGGGGTCCAACGGATGCCCGCATTGTCCAAGGCTTCCTGGGCAAGGCGGCGAAATAGGCTGGGGCCATCGGCAAGCACCAACGGTATGGGCTTGTTCACGTCATGAACATAACTGGCGGAAGACATCCACACGGTAGGTGAGCTGCGCAATACCACTCCCTCAAGCGACGGATCCTGCCGGTTGGAGATGGTCATATCGATTTCCCCACGGTGTAGGGATTCCATCAGGAAAGGGCTGCGCCCTACGTGAATGTCGATTTGCAGCAGGGGAGAACTACGCGCCACTTGTGCCAGTAGTGGAGGCAGCATGTTATTGGCAACGTCGTGAGGCGCGCCAATGCGCAACACGCCTTCCAGGCTGCCTTGCTGTAAGTTGCGCATGGCCTCGTCGTTCACGGCCAGCAGGTGTCTTGCATAGTCCAGCAGCTGCAGCCCCTGCGGGGTGAGGTGTTTCTGGCGCCCGCGTCGTTCAAACAGCACTCTGCCCAACTGCGACTCCAGGCGTTGCATCTGCTGAGTTACCGCAGACTGCGTTTTGCCCAGGAACAGGGCCGCCGCTGCAAACCCATTCTGTTCCTGAATGGCCACCAAGGTCCGGAGAGCATCAAGATCTAGCGTTTCCATATATAAGCGTTGCTAATGGGTTTTTCTTGGATTCTAGATTGTTTACTGGCGCCCGGCTGCCTATATTCATGCGATTCCAGCAGTCAATCGAGACAAAACCATGACCATATCGACTCAACGCCGCGAGGCGGTTCAGGCCGCCGTTCAGCGCATCAAACAAATTGCGGAGGAAGGCAGCCTCACACGCACATCCCTGGAGCAGATTCTGGACCAGGTTAACGGGCTGGCGGCCCAGAAGGCTTTCTGGTCGGAAGAGGAATTCGCCGCCCCACAGGTAGGTGAACTGCAGGCGCGCTATCTGATTTCCGAGGAACCAGACCAAACCTACGCGCTGTATCTGAACGTCATGCGGCCGGGTAAGAAGATCGTGCCGCACAATCACACCACCTGGGCCTGCATCAGCGCGGTGGAAGGTGTTGAGCTCAACCGCGTGTATGAGCGAATTGACGATGGCAGCGTGCCGGGTAAGGCGGAGCTGAAGGAGGTTCGCCAGGTCATGGTGGAACCGGGCACCGGTATCGCGCTCATGGCGGATGATATCCATTCCGTCGAAATCCTTCCCGGCCAGGTTATCCGTCATCTTCACATGTATGGCCGTGCGCTGGAGACCTTGAACGAGCGCATCGCTTACGACCTTGAGACCGGTAGTTGTGAAGTGATGTCGATCGGGGTCACGACACGTCGCTGAAGCCGCGGCAGCTGCAACGTTTCCCACTCCGGATGCTTCCTGAATGATTTTGATCTGACTGTGAAGGCAAATGAATTCCATTGATGCGCGAACACTGAAAAGCTGGCTGCATGACGGCGAAGAGATAGCGCTGTTCGATGTACGGGAGCACGGCCAGTATGGCGAGTCACATTTGTTTTACGGCATTTCGCTGCCCTATAGCCGGCTGGAGCTGGACGCACCCCGTTTGGCCCCCAGGCGACAGGTGCGGGTAGTGGTCTATGACGATGGTGAGGGCGTGGCCGTAAAAGCGGCCCAACGTCTGTCGGCTCTTGGCTACACCGACGTCTGCGTGCTTGAGGGTGGCACGCCTGCATGGGAAGCGGCCGGCTATGCCCTGTTTGCCGGGGTAAACGTGCCTTCCAAGACATTCGGCGAACTGGTGGAGCACGTTTACGAAACGCCTCACGTTACGGCGGAGGAGCTCAAAGCCATGCTTGATGCAGGGGAAGACCTTGTGGTGCTGGATGGGCGGCCTTTTTCCGAATACCACAAGATGGCCATTCCCTCGGCGCAGAACTGCCCTAATGGCGAGTTGGCTTACCGCGTGGGCCGCATGGTGCCTCACCCGGATACGCGCATCATCATCAATTGTGCTGGCCGCACGCGCAGCATTATTGGTGCGCAAACGCTCATCAATCTGGGCCTGCCCAATCCAGTTGCCGCGCTACAGAGTGGAACGCAGGGGTGGACGCTGGCGGACTATGAACTCGAGCATGGGGCAGACCGCCGCTATGGGCTGCCAGCGGACACGCTCGACGACATGCGTCGATCTGCGCAAGCGCTGGCCGTGAAGTACGGCGTCGAGGAAGTCGATGCCTCGGTCGTGGCCGCTTGGGCGCAGGATTCGGCGCGCACACTTTTTCTTTGCGATGTGCGCACGCCAGAAGAATTCACCGCGGGCACCTTGCCGGGTGCCCAGCACACCCCGGGCGGCCAGCTTATTCAGGCGACTGATCAGTACATCGGCGTACGCCGTGCGCGCCTGGTGTTGTTTGACGACGATGGTGTACGTGCGCCTGTGGTGGCCAGCTGGTTGCGGCAGATGGGGCACGCGGCTTACGTCCTGGCTGGAGGGCTTGCTGCGGGGTGCGACGCCGGGCTGCACGTGAAGGAACTCCCCGCGGTATCGCTGCCCCCGGCCATTAGCCCTGAAGCGCTGGCAGAGCGATTGCGGTCTGCTGAACCGCCAATGCTTATCGATATCGGTTCCAGCATGCGGTTCCGACAATCGCACATTCCCACCTCCCGCTGGTCGATTCGCCCCCGATTCAAGGCCGTATTGGGGGGCGTTAAGGGCGAGGTCGTGTTGGTTGCTGATGAACCCGGCTTGGCTGCCTGCGCAGCCATTGAGCTGGGCGAATTGGGGCTGTCCGTGCAATATCTTGCCGGCGGCCTTGAGTCATGGCGGGCAGCCGGGCTGCCACTGGAAGCCAGCCCTGACTTCCCTCCTGATGCCGAGTGCATAGACTACCTGTTCTTTGTGCATGACCGGCACAGTGGCAACAAGGAAGCTTCGCGGCGCTATCTGGAATGGGAAGTACAGCTGGTGGAGCAGATCGACGAGTTGGAGCGCCAGGACTTTAACCTGCCCGCCAATCAGACCATGGCCTGAAAAACTGCGCTCTCAGGCGCTTATAGCATCTGCCCCAGGAAAGCGCGGGTGCGCTCATGCTGCGGAGCACTGAAAAACACCGATGAATCGGCTGATTCGACAATGCGGCCGTTGTCCATGAACACCACCCGGTGCGCGACTTCGCGCGCAAACCCCATTTCGTGCGTGACGACCAGCATGGTCATGTGTTCTTCGGCCAACTGGCGCATGGTGCGCAGCACCTCGACGGTCAGTTCCGGGTCTAGTGCCGAGGTTGGCTCATCGAACAGCATGATGGCTGGCTCCATGGCCAGCGCGCGGGCAATGGCCACACGCTGCTTTTGCCCACCGGAAAGCCTGCCCGGGTAGTTGTCCCGCTTGGCCAGCAGACCGACCTTTTCCAGCAATTCCTCCGCTTTGGCCACGGCGGACTGCCGGGACATGCGTTTGACGGTAATGGGCGCTTCGATGATGTTTTCCAGCACCGTCATGTGGGGAAAGAGGTTGAACGACTGGAACACCATGCCCATCTTGCGGCAGAGGCGGCGTACATCGGCGTCACCGACATATTTGCTCGTGCCGTGCTCAGCGGCCACGGCCAGTGGCTCGCCCTGAACGGTGATGGAGCCTCCGTCGATTATCTCCAGGTGGTTCAGGCAGCGTAGGAACGTGCTCTTGCCCGAGCCAGAGGGGCCGATTATGGCAACCACTTCGCCCTTGCGCAGGGTCAGCGAAACCCCGTCCAGCACCAGGTTATCGCCAAAGGACTTGGTGATGCCCTGGGCGTCGATCATGACTTCTCGAGGGTCCAGGCCGGGCACCGGAACGGCGCTGCTATTCATCGAATTTGGCATAGCGTTTTTCCATGCGCTGGAAGAACCAGGTCAGAACCAAGGTCATGAGCAGGTAAAAGACGGCTGCCACCAGGAAAGGGGTGGTGGTGAAGTCGCGTTGAACGATGCCGCGCGCCGTCCGCAGAATGTCGTTCAGGGCCAGCACGTAAATGAGCGAGGTGTCCTTCACCAGCGTGATGGTTTCATTGCTCATGGGAGGCAGGACGCGGCGCACCATCTGCGGCAGAACAATGCGGCGCAGCGTCTGCAGATAGCTCAGGCCCAGTACCTTGCTGCCTTCATATTGGCCGCGGTCCACTGACTGTATGCCGGCGCGAAAAATTTCCGCGAAGTAGGCGGCGTAGTTCAGTGCAAAGGCAACGATGGCGGCAGGGAAATCGGGAAGTCGAACCCCGATGACCGGCACGAAGGGGAGTGCGAAATAGACGAACAGCAGCTGCAGCATCAGGGGGGTGCCGCGCATCAGCCATATGTAGCCGTTGACGGCGGTACTGAGACTGCGCCATTTGCTGATGCGAGCAAGCGCCAGAACCAGCCCCAGGGGGACAGACAGGACCAGGGTAATGAAGAAGAGCGAAAGCGTTACTTTCGCACCTTCTGCCATTGGCCCGATCAAAGAAAGAACATAATCCATGCTGGGGCGGCTGCCACGCGTCTATAAGTTCAGAAGGTCCACAGTGTGTGCCGTGGACCTCGTCAGGAAAGGAAGCTTACTTGATGATGTCGGCACCGAACCACTGAGTGGCGATGCGACCGGCGGTACCGTCCTGCTTCATTTCGTCGAGCGCTTTCTCAAGCTTTGCATGCAGCTCGGTGTTCTCCAGGTGTACACCCACGCCGTAGTCTTCAGTACCGAAGTGGTCTTCGAGCACACGGTATTCGCCCTTGCGCTTGTCAGCCAGATAACGACCCACGACTTCATCGAGCACGACGGCATCCAGACGGCCGGCGGACAAGTCCATCAGGGCGGTCACGTTGTCACCGAAGGTCTTGAGCTCCTTGAAGCTTTCGAAGACGTCCGTTTCCTTCTTGATGGCGTCGACAGCGCTACTGCCTTCTTGCGCACCGACCACTTTCTGGGCTAGGTCGGCCTTGGACTGAATGCCGGAGGCCTCAGTGACCACAATGATCTGGTGGTTTGCCATGTAAGGCTTGGTGAACTTGATGTGTTTCTTACGTTCTTCGGTGATGGTCAGGCCATTCCAGAGAACGTCCACACGCTTGCCGTGCAGTTCGGCTTCCTTGGCGCTCCAGTCAATGGGCTTGAATTCGACTTCCACACCAAGGCGCTTGGCGGCCTCGCGTGCCAGGTCGATGTCAAAGCCGACCAACTGGTTCTTCTCGTCACGGAAACCCATGGGCGGAAAGTTGTCATCAAGCCCGATGACAACCTTGCTCGGCTGCGCAGGCGCTTCAGCCTTGGCGGAAGAGTCGTCGGCCGGCCCGCAGGCGGTCAAAAAGACAGCGGCGGATGCCAGAAGAATACCAGTCAGTTTTTTCATTTCTCGAAGGTGCAGCGCACGATAAAAGCGAAGATGCGCCCAGGCAGGCGGGCACGACCAATGGGAAGCTGCAGCGTTGGAAGCTTCCCGCGTTGAAGTGATTCGGTAAATGGCCGAAAGATCGATTATATCGGGCTCGAAGAACTGGCGTGCGAATGGTCGGCCAATGCTTTCCTCTTGCACGAATTGTTCATAAGGATAAAATTGTTTTCATTACTATGAAAAAAGAGGAGGCAACTATGGCGCGGCCCTCATGGATTGTTCGTGAAGCGGAGGTGAACGGCTATTCCCCCGCCAATCACAGCGGCACGGTGAACCGCCGCCTGATTTCGCCTGACACGGTGGGGGCCCGGCATCTGGAAGTTCTCGTCGGCACCATCGAGAAAGGCGAAGGGGCGTTGCCCCATGCCCATCCCGGTATCGAACAAGTCTGCTATCTGCTGGAAGGCACCGCCCTTGTCGAGGTCGAGGGAGAACAAGGCGTCCTTGAGGCGGGCGACTGTTGTTTCTTCCCAGCTGATAAAAAGCATGTGTTCACAGTTACCAGCGACGAGCCTGCGCGTGTGCTGGTGATCTATTCCCCACCTTATGAAGAGAACCCCACACGGGTCATACGCTGAGCAACCCTTGAACAAGAAAGGAGAGAGGCATGAGGACACGTTTTATTGGCAAGCCCGCGAACGGGCTTGGGTTGGCACTGGCCGCCGCAGTGATGGTGGCGGGCATGGTGGCTGCGGCGCCAGCACAGGCTGCCTACCCTGAAAAACCCGTTACCCTGATCGTGCCGTTTCCTGCGGGGTCTGGAACCGACTCTGTCGGGCGCATCTTCGCAGAGGAACTCAGCAAGGAGCTGGGGCAACCTTTCATTGTGGAGAACAAGCCTGGGGCAAACGCGACGATTGCCGCCAATTTTGTGGCACGGGCCAAACCCGACGGCTACACCCTGTTCGTCACCACCAACACCTCGCATTCTGCTGCACCCTGGCTGATGAAGGACATTGGGTACGACCCGGTGAAGGATTTCACCCCCATCGCACGTGGCGGCAACTTGCCCTTTATTCTCGTGACTAATCCCACTCGGCCCTACAAAACTGTGAAGGAGCTGGTTGAATACGCCAAATCGAATCCGGGCAAGGCAACTTATGCCACGGGCAATAGCACGGGCATCGTGGCAGGGGGCCGACTAGCGGTGGCCACCGGCACAGAGATGCTGCACGTCCCATACAAGGGAACGCCCCAGGCTCTGACTGATCTTGTGGCGGGAGAGGTGGATTTCATGTTCACCGATCTGACTTCAGGCACTCCATTCGTTACGGCCGGGCGGCTGCATGCCATGGCGGTATCCACTGCCCAGCGCAGTGAGCTGTTACCCGACTTGCCTTCCATGGAGGAAGCCGGAGTGCCCGATTTCGATATCAACTCCTGGAATGGATACTTCGGCCCGGCGGGCATGGATCCCGAAGTGGTGAAGACGCTCAATGCGGCCATCAACAAAATCGTCAGCAACCCTGACACAAAGAAGCGTCTGGCGGAACTGGGTTTCGATGCCTTCAGCGGTACGCCGGAAGAGTTCGCCCAGTTCGTCGAGGAACAGTATGAGCTGTGGGGCAAGTGGATACGGGAAGCCAACCTGATTCCTCAGTAGACGGTAGGTGTCATGACAGAAGCAAACGCAGCAAGGTCGGTGGCCCCCCAGGGGCCGCTGTCCGGAGTACGCATACTGGACCTCAGCGCCGTGGTGATGGGGCCGTATGCCACACAAATTCTGGGCGACCTGGGCGCCGACGTCATCAAGATTGAGCCGCCCTCGGGCGACAACTTGCGCGCGGTCGGTCCCATGCGCAACCCGGGCATGGGTGCACTTTATTTGCACCTGAATCGAAACAAGCGGTCGATTGTGCTGGATCTCAAGTCAGAAGCGGGGCGGGAAGCCTGCCTGCGTCTCACGCAATCGGCGGATGTCCTGCTGTACAACACACGGCCACAATCCATGCAGCGCCTTGGGCTGGATTATGAATCCGTGGCGGCAGTCAACCCGGCCATTGTGTATGTAGGCGCGTATGGCTTCGGTGAGCAGGGGCCTTATGCCGGCAAGCCCGCCTATGACGACCTCATACAGGGAATGACTGGGCTGCCCTCACTGTATCAGCGCAATTCCGGCGATGTCCCCCGTTATGCGCCGCTAACCTTGGCCGACCGTGCGGTGGGCATGCATGTCGCCATCGCCATTCTGGCGGGCGTGGTCGAGGCCCGCGCATCCGGCCGAGGCCAGGCGATCGAAGTGCCCATGTTCGAGGCCATGGCCCAGCTAGTGCTGGGCGACCACCTTGGCGGCCGCAGCTTCGACCCCGTCAATGGTGAAACCGGTTACGCGCGCTTGCTGGTGGAACATCGCAAGCCCTACGCCACCGCCGATGGCTACATCAGCGCATTGATCTACAACGACAAACATTGGGCGCGATTCTTCGAGATTATTGACAGGCCCGATCTGAAGTCCGACCCACAGTTCAGCACGCATACGGCGCGTTCTCAGAATATCGATGCCGCCTACCGGCTCGTGGCGGAAGTGCTCGCCACGCGAAGTTCCAGCCATTGGCTCGAAGTACTGGCGGCGGCGGATATTCCAGTAGCACCGCTCTACAGCATCGAAGACTTGCTCGACGACCCGCACATGCGCGCCGTGGGCATGGTGCGGGCACAGCAACATCCCTCGGAAGGGGAGATCCATACCCCTGCGCCGGTGGGGCGCTATTCACGCACACCGGCCGATCTTCGCCGGCACGCGCCGCGCCTGGGGGAACACACAGAGGAAATCCTCGCCGAAGCAGGCTATTCGACAGCAGACATTGAGGCCCGGTTTTCAGGGAATCGGCCAAACAATCAGGAGCCCCGATGAGTTTCATTCAATCAGACGATCACAAAGCACTGGTCGCCGCCATCGAAAACCTCTGCAGCCGTTACGACGATGAATACTGGCACGCTCGTGACCATGACGGCGAGTTTCCCCATGATTTTCATCGCGACCTGGCCCAGGCTGGATGGCTCGGCATTGCCATGCCGGAAGAATACGGCGGAGCGGGGCTCGGCATGCGTGAAGCGGCGCTGATGATGCACACCATTGCACGTTCGGGAGCCGGGTTCACTGGAGCCTCGGCGGTCCACATGAATATCTTCGGGCTGAATCCGGTGGTGGTGTTCGGGAATGATGAGCAGCGTGCCCGCTTCCTTCCCCCGTTGATCGCCGGGGAACAAAAGGCCTGTTTCGCGGTGACAGAGCCCGACGCTGGCCTGGACACGACGCGGCTGACAACGCGCGCACGCAAGGAAGGAAGCCGCTACATTGTGCACGGCCGGAAAATCTGGATTTCCACGGCACAGGTGGCCGACAAAATGTTGCTGCTGGCGCGCACCACTCCGCTTGCTGATGTGCAAAAGCCTACCCAGGGCCTGTCGCTCTTCTATACCGATCTGGACCGCAGTCGCATCGAGGTCAGGGAAATCGACAAAATGGGGCGCAAGGCGGTCGATTCCAACATGCTGTTCATTGATGGGCTGGAGATCCCCGAGGCGGATCGCATTGGCGAGGAAGGCCGAGGCTTTGAATACATTCTCCATGGTCTTAACCCGGAACGCATTCTCATCGCTTCAGAGGCGGTTGGTCTTGGACACGCGGCGCTACGCAAAGCCACCGAGTACGCCAAGGAACGTGTGGTCTTTGGCCGTCCCATTGGCCAAAACCAGGGAATTCAGCACCCGCTGGCAAATGCTTGGATGCAGCTGGAAGCCGCGGATCTGATGGTGCAGAAAGCCGCCACGCTTTACGATGCCGACCAGCCTTGCGGGCCTTATGCCAATAGCGCGAAGTATCTGGCCGCCGAAGCCGCGTTCAACGCCTGTCAGACTGCCATCCAGACCCTGGGGGGCATGGGCTACGCGCGGGAATACCATGTGGAACGCTATCTGCGCGAGAGCTTCATTCCGCGCATTGCGCCGGTCAGCCCGCAGCTCATTCTGTGTTTTATTGCTGAGAAAGTACTGGGTTTGCCCAAGTCGTATTGATCTCTCTACGGCGCGCCACTTAACGACGGCCTTGTGGTGCTCGCTTACGAAGTGCGCCACCTGGCTCATGCATCGCGCTAGCGCCGCTGCCCCATGACCTGGCAGGCCACGCGCAGTTGCTGGGCCAGGCTTTCACGGTTCGGTTCGATACGGTAGAGCGGCCCGGCAATGGATACGGCGTATTCCGCCCCGGAAATTTGCAGGGGCCAGGCGACTGCCCCGACGTCCGGAATGGATTCACCCAGGTTTTGAAACCAGCCCCGGTCCTTGGAAACGGCAATTTCGCGCTCGATGTCTTCCAGGGTCACCAGGGTGCGATCCGTCAGCTTCTCCAGCTTGCGACTCTTCAGCAGCCGGCTTCTTTCCTGTTCGCTCATGAGCGACAGCAAGGCCTTGCCCAGGGAATTGCTATGGAGGTGGCGCTGGGCACCGGGGTCAGCCACATAGCTGATCGGATGCGGAGAGGGGAAGACTTCCAGGTAAACGACTTCGGCATCTGGAGCGAGCTTGGCCAACACCACGGTTTCAGCAACCGCATCGCGCAAGGCAGCGAGCGTGGGCCCGATTTTTTCGAGAATGGGATCGGCGCGCGCGATACGCTGCGCCATGGCAAGCAAGCGGCCAGTAGGGTAATAACCTTGGCGGGGGGCGGTTTCGTATAGATAGCCCAGACCGGTCAATGTGCGCAGCAGGTTCAGACAGCTGGAGACCGGGGCGCCCAACTGCCGGGACAGTTCAGTGAGGGACAAGGGTTTGCCTTCACGGGCGAAGATCTCAATGATCTCGATGACACGCAGCGCTGTCTTGACGTTGGTAGCAGGATTCTTTGGGGCCATCGCCTGGAAAACGAGAGAGAGCGGAACAGCTAATGTAACCGAAGCTGGTCTCCGCTCTCTCCGTAGGCCTGTAAAGCGGGACCAAGGCGCGTGGCCTTGGTCCACAGGTGGGCTCGTCAGCCTTCTTCCACGAAGGCTTCCTCGCGCTTGGCCTTGATGGAGGGCAACGCCACCAGTGCAACCAGAATCACCGCCATCACTAGGAGGCTGAGTGAAAGCGGCCGCGTGACGAAGGTGGAGTAGTCACCGCGAGCGAGCAGCAGTGCCCGACGGAAGTTTTCTTCCATCATGGGCCCAAGCACCAGGCCCAGCAACAGCGGAGCGCCTTCGCATTTCAGCTTCACCCATATGTACCCCACCAGGCCGAAGGCGGCTGTCACCCAGATGTCGAACACGTTGTAGTTCAACGAGTAGACCCCGATGGTGCAGAACACCAGAAT
>JAJUJD010000039.1 GCA_029267315.1 Alcaligenaceae bacterium | reverse complement strand
TTCCGATACATTACTCACCCGTTCGCCACTCGCCGCCAAGGTAAGCAAGCTTACCTCGCGCTGCCGTTCGACTTGCATGTGTAAAGCATCCCGCTAGCGTTCAATCTGAGCCAGGATCAAACTCTTCAGTTTAATTCCTGTAATCGTCTTTCCTTTTCACCATAAAGATGAAGGAAGACGGTTCGCTTTGCTTGCTCAAAGAAAAAAGACCGGTTTACGAATAAACCATTACTTTCTTCATTTTGTGCGAGCACTTGGTATAACTTGTTGGCGAGACTTCCGTGAGAAAGTCTTCGCGCCTGCGCATTCCAAGCGCCCACACTTATCGGCTGTTCAATTGTTAAAGAGCAGTGCGACTTAAAACCTGCCTAAGTCGGCTTTCTCACCCCAGCTGGCTTAACGAACCGGCTGTGGCGGCAAATCCTGTTCTGCTGTGAAGCGCTAACTGCGCTAGAAGCAGAGAAACGAGATTATGAAGCAGTTTTTTCAGCGTGTCAAGCGACTGGAGGAAGTTTTTTTAAAACCGGTAAACCACCGCTTTCAAACTACCTTGGCCGCTTAACTGCCGCCCCACTCGCACTAGAAAGTTACCTTCCTGGCGGCGTGGACCGCTGCAATCTCGCTTGCGGAACTCGTAATCATAACATGAAAATCAAGTTCTGCAACTGGGCTAAAAAACAACTTCAACCCAGCCCGCTGTGTTTTCAACAACCTGCCAGCGCTACCTATATGGTACGACACTCTCGGTTGGAAAACGCTTCGAAATCCGGGAAAACCCTAGGTCTCGATCAGCGAGGAAACGAACTATAGCACGAATAAATTGAAGTGTGCAAATGGGGGCGAAAAATACTTGCTTGAGCATGGCTAACGCTTATGCTCTCATACTCAAGAACCAATATAACAATCACATTGCCTGCCCTGACGCAGGCAGTCGTAGCACCGGAACCAGCCATTCATGACTGAAGACATTCTGATTAACGTGACGCCCTTCGAAACAAGGGTGGCCCTGGTCGAACAGGGGGCAGTACAGGAACTCCATATAGAACGCAGCATTCAGCGGGGGCATGTTGGCAACCTGTATTTGGGCAAAGTGGTGCGCGTATTGCCCGGCATGCAAAGCGCCTTCGTCGATATCGGGCTGGAACGTGCCGCCTTCATTCATGTGGCGGATCTTCGCCAGAACCGTAGCGAACGAGCGCAAGGCCTCCCGACCACCCCCATCGAGAAGCTGCTCTTCGAAGGCCAGTCCATCATGGTGCAGGTCATTAAAGACCCCTTGGGTAGCAAAGGCGCACGGCTCTCCACACAGATCAGTATCGCAGGTCGTATGTTGGTCTACCTGCCCTTCGATCCGCACATAGGCATTTCCCAGCGAATTGATTCGGATGCAGAACGAGCCACCTTGCGAGAGCGCGTCGCAAAGCTTATCAAGGAAGGCGATACGGGCGGGTTCATCGTTCGAACCCAGGCCGAAGGCGCAACGGATGAAGAGCTGGCTGCAGACTGCTCTTATTTGCGCACCTTGTGGCAGAGCATTCAGGAGAAGCTAAAAACGCTGCCGGCCCCTTCCTTGTTATATGCCGATCTGACCCTGCCCCAGCGCGTATTGCGCGACATGGTCACTCCCTCGACCACTCAAATCATGGTGGACTCACGCAGTACCACGCAGGAACTGAAGGAGTGGGCCCGCCGCTATACCCCGTCAGTCGTTGAGCGCATTCATCATTACAGCGGCGAGCGGCCGCTTTTCGACACGGCCAATGTTGATGAAGAAATTTCGCGCGCGCTATCTCGGCGGGTAGACCTCAAGTCGGGGGGCTATCTGATCATCGACCAGACTGAAGCGCTGACCACCGTTGACGTGAATACCGGCGGCTATGTAGGCGGCCGCAACTTCGGCGACACGATTTTCAAGACCAATCTTGAAGCTGCCGTGGCGATTGCTCGTCAGCTGCGCCTGAGGAACCTTGGCGGCATCGTGATTCTGGACTTCATTGATATGGAAGACCCCGAACACAAAGAAGCCGTGCTGGCGGAGTTGCGCAAGGCCCTGTCTCGCGACAGAACCCGCGTCACAGTAAGCGGCTTCAGCCAGTTGGGCCTGGTTGAAATGACCCGCAAACGCACACGCGATTCATTGGCACACCAGTTGTGCGAACCCTGCCCCACCTGCCAATCACGCGGCAATGTAAGAACCCCGCGCACGCTATGTTATGAGATCCTGAGGGAAATCCTGCGGGAATCACGGCAATTCAACCCGAAGGAATTCCGGATACTGGCTTCACAAGCCGTGGTTGATTTGTTCCTGGAAGAGGAAAGCGACCACCTTGCGATTTTGGGAGACTTTATCGGCAAGCCAATCTCTTTGCAGGTGGAAAGCAACTACACCCAGGAACAATATGACATTGTGCTGATGTAAGGGTTACGCGCCAGACCTTACGGCTCACATACACCGGGGCGGCGCACGGCCCCCATCATACGGTCAACACGTTCCTGAACCTCATCGTTATAGTAATAGCTGTACACGCGCACAGCCACGCGCTTGGGGGCCCGCATCGACTCAAGATACTGGGTAAGATCCGCCAGCACCACGTTTTCGTAGCTTTCCGGGATTTCCTGCGTCTCGATCAAACTGGCAAAGCTTGTTTGGCCCTCATGCATGACGAAGCGCGGTGCAGTTCCGCACGCTGCTCGATGCTTGTACAGGTTCCGCTGCAGGGTGGGAAAGTCCAGATCACTGATTACGGTTTCCGTCACGAAATGGACGGAACGGCGTAGGTCGTCGGCTTGGACGCCAGATGTTCCCGAGGTGGCACACCCGGCCAGCACGCCTACGGAAAGCAGGCCAAGAATAAAACTTCTCGTCGACATTACATCCGGCTCCTATTCTTCACGAAACTGCATTCGATATAGAGAAGCATACACGCCGCCCTTCTCCAAAAGTTCTTCGTGCCGGCCCTGCTCCACGATTTGACCTGCGTCGAGCACGACAATCAGGTCAGCTTTTTGTACGGTGGACAGGCGATGCGCAATCACTAGGGTCGTGCGGCCGCTCATGAGATGTTCGAGTGAGGCCTGAACCTGCCGCTCAGATTCGTTATCCAATGCGGACGTGGCCTCATCGAGGATGAGAATCGGTGCATTTTTGATGAGGGCCCGCGCGATGGCCAACCTCTGGCGCTGGCCGCCCGACAGCTGCCCGGCTTTTTCCCCAACCTGCGTATGAATACCTTCCGGCAAGCTGTCGACGAAACTCAACAGATCCGCGGATTTCAGAGCCTCACGGATTTCTTCCGGGCTGGCCTCATGCAAGGCGCCGTAGCCCACATTCTCCGCAATGGTGCCATCAAACAGCACAACGTCCTGGCTGACCAGGGACAATTGGCTCCGCAGGCTCTTCAATGAAATGTCTCGGACGTCGTGATCGTCAATCAGAACCTGCCCTCCGGTCGGCACCACAAAACGAGGGATGGTGTTCACCAGAGTGGTCTTGCCACTTCCCGAGCGGCCGACCAGCGCGACGGTTTTACCCGGCTCCACGACGAGGGAAATATCCCGGAGTACGTCAGATTCGGAGCCTTCAAACCGGTGCGTCACGTGACGGAACTCGATGCGTCCGCGAACTCGCTTATCAAGCTCTACCTTGCCCTCGTCTTTTTCGGGGAGACTATCAACCAAAGTGAACACACTTTCGGCAGATGTCAGCATGCGCTGCATGGCACTCGCGATTTTCGTGAGCTTCTTCACCGGGTCGAAGATCTGACCCAGCGCCGCCATGAAGGCGGCAAAACTGCCGACAGTCAGCGTACCGTGATTGGCCTGATACAGCGCCACGGCAATGACGGCGGCGACCGCTACGGCGATAAAGAACTGGGAAAGCGGCGACATGGCTGCATCCGCACTGGCGGCTCGCATCGCGTACCGCCGCAGTCTGGCATTTACGTAGGCGAAGCGGCTCGACTCACGTTCGTAGCCATCGAACAGCTTAATGACCCGCTGCCCCTCAATGCCCTCGCGTACAACACGGGTCAATTCCGCGTTCATGGTGATGGTTTCACGGTTGATGCGACGCAGGCGACGAATGAAAACGCTGGCCGTATAGACGGAAACTGGCAGCACCACCAGAACGATGAGCGTGAGCTCCCACGACATGTAGAGCAGCACAACAAGGAGAGCTATCACCACCAGCGTTTCACGCACGATCACCGTGATTACATCGGTAGCATAGGCTGTGACGTTACCGGCATCGATAGTGAAACGGTTAAGAAGTCGGCCGGTGTCGCTGCGTTTGAAGTCTTCATCTGACATGCCCAGCAAACGCTCGAACATGTCACGACGAATGCCCAGCAATGTGTTGTTCGCCACCCAGGCGAGCAAGTAGGAGCTGCCGAAACTGCTGATCCCACGAACCAGAATCAAGCCGATAACAGCGAGAGGAATCGCCCACACATAGTGGGGCTTGGCCCCCGTGAACCCTTCATCGATCAGTGGCTTGGTAATGATGGCAAGCGTGGGTTGGGTCGCTGCAGATATGGCCACCAGCACCAAAGCAACGGCTATTGCCTTCCAGTACTGCCCGACGCGAACGTAGATGCGTCGCCACAGTTCCAAATTGACAGGCCGGGACTGAGTGCCGGCCTCGGTGCTTTCTGACTTCAAGGATGAACTCGCTTATATACTATTGGGCAGACAGGCAGCCCATTTTACCTGCCCGTTCACTCAGCGTGTCCCACGCCCTCTTGCCTGCTGCATCGCCCACCTATGAATTCCGTTTCTGCCGTCTACATGCGTTTGCCCAACTGGATAGGCGACGTCTGCATGAGCCTGCCTAGTCTCGAAGCCGTCCTGGCGAGCGGGATTCCGGTCATCGTCTGCGCACGCGGCTGGGCGAAGGATCTTCTATCCGGCTACGAGCTGGCAGGCTTTGTGGAAATGAAAGGACGATGGCGAGAAGATCGGGCCGCGGTACACAGTTTTCGCAAGAAGGCAGGACACGCGCATCCCCGTGGCTTGCTGTTGCCTGACTCTCTTTCGAGTGCAATGGTTTTCAGTTTTGCAGGTGTTCCCAGCGCGGGTTATCGCGACGACGGACGCAGCCTGATTCTACGCTGGCCGGTCGCCAAGCCGGTGGAAAGCCTTCATGCGGTCGAATCGTGGTATCACCTGACGTCGCAAGCAATGCGACGATGGGGATGCGCCGCTCCGCCACCCCGCCCTCCACGCCACCTTGGACTGCGCCTCACCGCTCGCCACCGTGCCGACGCCATGCACGCCTTGGAGGCTGCTGGGCTCGAAGCGGGCAATTTCGTTTTGGTTGCTCCCACCGCCACGGGGCTGCATAAAGGGCGGGTAAAAGTTTGGCCGAAGTTCGACAGCCTGGTGCGCCGCCTGCAGGACAATGGCCAAACTGTTGTCATGTGTCCTCCCCCGGCTGAGGTCGAAGCCGCCAGGCAAAACGCACCTACGGCTATTTGCCTGGCTCCCTTGAAACTAGGTGCGTTTGCTACACTCACCCAGCTGGCCGGCCTCGTCATCTGCAACGACTCAGGGGTGTCGCACCTGTCTGCAGCGGCTGGGGCCCGGCAGATCACGCTGTTCGGTGTGACTGACCCCCAGCGAACGGGGCCCTGGTCCACCCAGGCCATCTGCGCAGGCAGTAGCCAAGCATGGCCTTCGGTGGAAGAAGTGGAGGACCACGTGAACACCCTCTTGCAAACCCAAACCTGAACCCTGCCAAGCCGCATGTCGTTGTCCAGCCTTCTGACCAATCTGGTGATTCCCCTGAACCTCGGAATTGCGTTGTTGGTGCTGGCTACGCTGCTTTTCATACTGCGGCGCCGGCGTCTCGCTTCCTTTTTGGCAGCCAGCGGTGTCGCCTGGGTGCTGTTCTGGTCACTGCCCGCATCATCCTTATGGGCGGGCGGACATCTGGAACAACTCTACCCCTACCACCCACCGGACGCCCTCCCGCAAACTGAGGCCATTGTCGTGCTTGGAGGCAGTACTGCCAGTAATCGACCGAACTGGTTCGAACCTTATGACAGAACGACGACGGTGGCCCGAGTGGATACTGCCGCCGAGCTCTACCATGCCGACCGTGCACCAATTATCATCGTATCGGGTGCGGCATTGGAGGGCTCGGTCAGCGAGGCCCAGATCATGGCAAATGCGCTGCGTCAGCAAGGTGTGCCCGCCGAGGCCATCGTCCAGGAAAGCGAAAGTCTGACCACCTACGAAAACGCCGTTTACACCGCGCGAATTCTCAAGGAACGGAATATCGACCGTATATTGCTGGTGACGTCAGCCCTGCATATGCCGCGCGCTATGGGAGTATTCCGCAAGCAACAGGTCGATGCCTTGCCGGCAGGCTCGCCCCCCCAGATTGTGGTGCCCGAAGATCCCGCTTTCTCGTTCTGGCTGCCAAGCATGCAGGTGCTTTCAGCCAGCCGGTCGGTGGTTAAGGAATATGTTGGCATGCTGGTGTATTGGCTGCGCGGATGGCTCTGATGGATTGCCGGCCAGGGTGCGCGGCCTGTTGCATCGCGCCGTCCATATCCAGCCCCATTCCAGGCATGCCAAATGGCAAGCCGGCGGGCGTTCCGTGTATTCAGTTGGATGAGTCGGGCCGCTGCAGGCTCTTTGGTCGTCCCGAGCGCCCCACGGTATGCGCATCGCTGCAAGCAGAAGCCGAAATGTGTGGCCAGAACCGCGCTCATGCCCTTGCCTGGCTGACGGCTCTTGAAGCGGCCAGCCGACCATGATCACATTTCCGGAGCCACCGTAGCGACACTTGCGACCGCCTCCCGCTCTTGCAGACAGGCTAAGTAAAGCTGTTCATACTGCCGAGCGACTTCCTGCCAGCTATGACGCGCCACCACCTGTGCCCCACCCGCTCGCAAGCTGACAGCAAGCTGCGGGTCGTTGGCAATAGAAGAAATCGCCGCTGCAAGTTCTTCATGAGCCTCAGGGTGACTCAATACCAGCGCTGCGCTTCCTGCTTCAACATATTGCGCGAAGCCGCACCAAGGAGCGGGGCTCAGAATGACGGGCAAATCGTAGGACATGGCCTCAAGCGGCGCCATGCCGAAACTGTCATTCAAAGTCGGGTGAACGTAGATATCAGCGGCCAAAAAATACGGGGCAACGTCGGCCGTTTCCGGCAACATGGTGACGCGTTCAGTCAGTGTTGAGTATTCCGGATTTTTATACAGGTGGTCGCGGGCAGCCGCATTGGCACCTACAACCAGTAGCCGGCAATTGCCAGGCAAGCTCGCCAGCGCCTTTAACACACATGGCAGGCCTTTGCGCATAGGGTTGCGGGCAACCATCAGACAGACCGTGTCGTCAGGGCCATAGTTGAGCCGAGCCCGGGTGGAGAGGCGCAAGCCCGTCTGCTCGAGTTCGGGGCGCAACACGCCTGGGGGCACGACGGCAAAATTTCGCTGCGCACCATAGGCTTGCCTAAGCTGGGTGGCAATCAGCTCAGAAACCGCCACAGCTCTGTGCCCCGGCCGTTCCCGAAGCCGTAGCCCTTCGAGGCCGAGATAGGTTTGAACGCGAGGGCTGATGTAAGAAGTCAGACGCTTGAGGAATGGTAAAGACCTAACCCGCCAGTTGTAGCGTACCGGCGTGACGTGAACGACTTCCACGTCACCGCAGAACCCATTCATATGGGAATGGACGATATCGAAACGGCCTCGCGTGGCGCGGCGGGCCCGAATGGCGAAAAGCAGAACCCGCAGCCAGCTAGGAAGGCCGCGGGGCGAGCTCAAGGCAACGAACGGCAGCCTGAGGTCGCATTCCGGGTCGTACTCCCGCGCCAAAACGGTGACATCGTGGTGCTGCGACAGCTCCCGCATCAACTCCACCCCATATGCCTCGGCACCCCCAAAGCGGTTTCCGAAGCGGTCCACGACAAAGGCGATGTTCAGGCGCCGTGCCGTCCCCGACGCCGAGCTTGCTGGGTTCATTTTTTACGTCGTTCGTCTTCCAGTTTGGTCAGGCACTTCTGCAGGAATCGCAGAATGTGGGTGGATCTTGCCACCATCACCCGCGGCAGGCCAAAGGCATCATCACCTGCGTGGGCCAAGCCGGGCATTGTTGTAGTGGCGTTGGTGTAACCAGCCAGCCGGACAAGCTCGCGCGCTCTGGCGTCTTCCGCCCCATAGGGGTAACAGAACGCCGTAACTGGTTGCTGCACCAAGTCTTCAAGTGCGTTGCGGGAAGCCTCGATTTCGCGCTGCGCTTCTGCCGGCGGGATATCAGGAATACGGACATGGTTTAAAGTGTGTGAACCGACCTCCATGCCCTGCCCCGCCCAGTCCAGCACTTCGTCGCGGGACATGAGGTCCGAATGCCCAACGCCTTCGTCGTAATCCCAGACATTGCCGCCGCCCAGCTGATGAACGACAAAATAATTGGTGGCCGTGAACCCGACTTCACGAAGAACAGGCAGCGCATTCTGATAGACATTGCGATAGCCATCGTCAAAGGTGATACCCACCACCTTGCCGCGACGTTCGCCACGTACATACGGCATGATGTCGCGCATAGACAGCCCACGGTAGCCCAGACGACGCAGCCAGATCATCTGCCTTCTGAATGAAGCGGGATGTACAGTGAGACTGCGATACGGCGTGCCCTTGGGCCCAGGCTCGCCGACCTGGTGATACATCAATATAGGGACCATTGGCCCAAGCGGCTTGGTTACCCAGGACGCTGTTTGTTAAGAAATAGCAACTTAGTGTAGCGAAAAAAGCTGCCTGAAGCTGCCATGACTGCCAAAATAAATCCCTCGCGGCCGTCAAGAAAGCCTCGACGCAACACATAGTGCCGGATAAAGGTCCAGACGCAGTGTCCCCAGGCGCCCAACACGGAGCTGCGTTTCCCCCGCGCGTGCATCATCGCCGCCGCTTCTGTCGAGTAATGATTGATCTTGGCGATGAATTGTTCGAGATTGTCGTACGGGTAATGCAGAAAATGACCCTTAAGCGTACCGACGGGCAGGTCGGTAATGACGCTTTCATGCACTGCGACGTCTTTGAAGCGGGCCGTTCCCCGTTTGAACAGGCGCAGAACGTAATCGGGCCACCAGCCGCTATGACGGATCCAGCGTCCACCAAAATTGGATAGGCGCGCCACCTTGTAGGCGGTCAACAGATTGGCCGAGCCAACTGGCGTTTCGTTGGCGCGTTGCAGTATGTCGAGAATTTCCTGACGCAGCTCAGGGGTCACGCGTTCATCAGCATCGATGGAGAGCACCCAGTCGCTGGTGGCAAGGTCGAGGGCACGGTTTTTCTGTGGCCCGAAACCAGGCCAGTCGTCAGTCACTACTACTCTGGCGCCCATACTTTCCGCTATGTCGCGCGTCGCATCTGTGCTTCCGGAATCGACTACGACGATTTCATCTGCAAACGCCACGGATTCCAGGCACTCGGCGATGTGTGCTGCTTCGTTCAAGGTGATGATGATGACCGAAACGCTGGCACGCCGGACTTCCGTTCCTTCTGCACGCAGCGAGTTCGGAGGGATCGCGGGCTCGCCTGCCAGGTTCATTTGCGCCCCCGTCGCGCACGCTTCCAGAGCTTGAAGCGGTGGAAGACTGGCGCAATAAGGGGATTAGTTCCGACCACTATGCGCCGACCCACCGATTGACCCGTGGTATTACGGACGGCAAAACGGTGAATGTGTGCAGGGTCGTGCCCGGGCAAGTTACGCCCGAATGCTTGCGTCGTATAGAGATAGCGGAAACCGGCTTCGCGCGCGAGCTGGATGTATTCGTCGTCGAAATACCCCTGGGGCCAGCAGAAGTGTTGTGACACACCGCCCAGCCTCTCTGTCAGCACTTCACCGGATGACTGCAATTCCTCAGCCATATGGATATTCTTGTTCTGCTTTTCCGGGCCAAGATCCCAACGCGTATGGGTGTGGGTATGACTGTGAAATTCAAACACGCCATCGGCCCGCATTGCTTGAACTTCGCTCCAGCGCAGCATTACCTTGTCAGCCTGGCCCTGCTCGATGGCATCTTCGCAGACATGGTGCGAAGGCGTTTCGGGCAAGGCGTCGTGACCCAGATGCGGCCTCGTCGGGCCATCGCCTATCCAGGAGGTGACCAAAAAAATGACGCCGTTGAAGCCATAGCGCTTCATCAAGGGGTAGGCATAAACCCAGTTGTCGAGGTAGCCATCATCGAAAGTGATCAACACGGAGCGCGACGGCGCGGGCTCACCTTCGAGGTGGGCAGCGAACTGTTCACAGGTGAGCGAACGGTAGCCGCGCTGGCTCAACCATTTGAGCTGGTCTTCGAAATTGCTGGGGGACACGTTGATCATGCCCTCGACGGGCGAGACGTGGTGGTACATCAGGACCGGAACGGATCGTGTCATTTTTTTAGTTCCTTCAGCCAGCGCAGATAGGCCTCTTCAGCCCGCAAAGCCATTGTGCTGCTGTCAAAATAGCCTGATCTGCGGCAGAACTCCAGCCCTGCCTGACCCATTTGCACGCGAAGCTCCCGGTCCTCCACCAGAAGGCGGATGGCATCGGTAAGTGCAGGAAGGTCGTCCAGCGGCACCAGCATGCCATTGACCCCTTCACGAACCATTTCCGGTACCCCGTCCACCCGGGTTCCTATGACAGGCACGCCCATGGCGCCCGCCTCCACATAGACCATCCCTGCGGCCTCCTGGCGGGTGGCCAACGCGAAAATATCGAACCCCTCGAGCAGGTTGGCCACATCGTCTCTGTGACCCAGCATATGCACCCGCTTGCTTAGGCGCTGCTCTCGCACGTAAGCCTGTATCTCTTCAAAGATCGGAGAGCCGCCCCCAACGAGTACCAGATGCAGATTCGGGCGTTCCGCAATGAGTGGCGCCATTGCATCGATGAGGTCCTTATGCCCTTTCTGGGCTCGCATCACTGCGACGCATCCGACCACGATGTCGTTCGGTGCGAGCTTCAATTCGCTACGCAGTGTGGAGGTTCCAGTCAGTGGGGGCAGATCGACGGACGGATGTACAACCGCCACATGGCCCTCCGGTATGCCGCGTGAAATCAAGGCTTGGCGAACGAATTCGCTGGATGTCGTTACTCGATGCGGGACCCCGGTATAGGAAATCAGCGAGCCCGGTTTTTTGGCCAAGTGACGGGTGCGAACAATAAGAGGCGTGCCGGCAAGACGCGCGGCAACCCCTGCCAGCATGGTGTCACGTCGACTATGCGTATTGAGAACATCGAAGCGCCCTGCCCGAAGAATATTGCGTATGCGCGGTACCCCCCGCATGTAGTTGGAGGGACCGTCCATGGGCATGGTATGAACGGTGAAACCCTCTTGCCGCAGCCTTTCAACCAACTGCGCGTGGGGCTGACAGATAATTTCCAGGTGGTGGCCGCGCTGGCGCATGGCCAATACCATGCGGTGAATATATTGCTCCTGTCCGCCCCAGCCGGTCGCCGCTTCGGAATGCAGAATGCGCAGAATTCGTTCGGGACGTGTGCTCATGCGTAGGTAATCTCCAGGGCTTCGGGCTTCACCCACTCCGCCAGTTGTTCAAGCATGGCGTCGGACATGCGAACCCGCCAGTCTTCGCCCAGTCTCATTAAACAGCGGAAACCCTCGCGTTCCAGCTGCAGCTCGACCGGCACCCCGGGCAGGCCGTTTTCCGGGTCAGCCCGGAAAGGGTTGAGCAGCTGACGCAGCCGCTGTGGGTCGGCATTGCCATTCAAGGTAATGCGCAGGCTGTGCGCGCGTGACTCTCGAGCCAACTGCAGATCATAAATGGTATCTGCCGTCACCCGCAGGCCGCCAGAGAACTCGTCGTGGCTGACCTTGCCCTGGACAATAATGAGCTGGTCTTCCTTGAGCCGCAGCCGGTGTTGTTCGTAAAGCTCATTGAAAATCGCTACCTCGATTTGACCGGAGCCGTCATCCAGCAAGGCGTAAAGCATTTTGCCGCGCCGGGTCATGCGAGGCCGTAATGTCGTAAGCACGCCGGCAAACCATTGTGGGCTGCGCGAGGGTTGCAGGCGCGCCAACGGTGTAGGCGCAAAGCGCCGCACTTCGTCACGCCAGGCGTCGAACAGATGGCCGCTGAAATAAAAACCCAGAGCGATTTTCTCTTCGCGCAAGCGTGTTTGAAGATCCCAGGGCTGGACCTTCGCCAGCTCAAGCTCCACCACATTACCCGCGTCGTCGTCGAATAGGGAAATCTGATTGGCGCTGCGTTCGGCCTGTTCTGCCGCCTCGATAGCGTTGCCCAGCGTGGCCAGCAGGGCGGCCCGATTCTCTGCAATGGTGTCGAAGGCGCCGGCTCGAATCAGTGCCTCAACAGTACGGCGATTGACGATGGAGCGGTCCACCCGTTTGCAGAAGTCAAAAAGACTGGTGTAAGGGCCGCCTTCTTCTCGCACACGGATGATCTCTTCAACGGCTGCCTGGCCAGTGCCTTTGACTGCGCCCAGGCCATAGCGCATGGAGCGAGGTGGCTCGCCACGCGCCGTATATTCGTCCTCAACAGGTTCGAAACGATAGGCCGATGCATTGACGTCGGGCGGCAATACCTTGACGCCATTGTCCACGGCATCCTTCCAGAACACCTGCACCTTGTCGGTGTCGTCCATGTCGGAAGACAGGGTGGCAGCCAGGAACTCCGCCGGATGATAGTGCTTCAGCCAGGCAGTCTGGTAGGCAATGAGTGCATAAGCGGCAGAGTGACTCTTGTTGAAGCCGTAGCCCGCGAACTTTTCCATGAGATCGAACAGCTTGACGGCTAGTTCGGCGTCATAGCCCTTTTCGACCGCTCCTTTTTCGAAGAGTTCGCGGTGTTTGGCCATTTCTTCGGGCTTCTTCTTGCCCATGGCCCGCCGCAGCAGGTCGGCCCCGCCCAGGCTGTATCCCCCAATGATCTGGGAGATCAGCATCACCTGCTCCTGGTAGACAATCACCCCGTATGTACTCTTGAGCACCGGTTCCAGATCGGGATGGAAGTAATCGACTTCCGCACGCCCATGCTTGCGGTTGACGAAGTCCACCACCATGCCCGACTCCAGGGGCCCCGGGCGATACAGCGCCAGCATGGCGATGACGTCTTCAAAGGTGTTGGGCCGCAGGCTCTTGAGGAGCTCTTTCATGCCGCGCGATTCCAGCTGGAACACCGCAGTGGTGTTGCCCTCGCTCAGCAGCTTGTACGCCATGGGGTCGTCCAGCGACAGCGCCATCACGTCAAAGTCGCGCTTAGCGGGGTTGAACCGCCGCACGTAGCGCACTGCCCAATCCAGAATGGTGAGGTTGCGCAGCCCCAGGAAGTCGAACTTCACCAGGCCGACAGCTTCGACATCATCTTTGTCGTACTGAGACACCACGCTGCTTTCATGCCCGGGCTGGCAATAAAGCGGACAGAAATCGGTAAGCTTGCCCGGTGCGATCAGAACGCCGCCAGCGTGCATGCCGATATTCCGTGTCAGGCCTTCCAGGGGTTTGGCCAGGTCGACAAGGGCTCGCACCTCTTCTTCCTGATCATAGCGTTCGCGGAAGGCGGGTTCCTCGGCCAGCGCCCGGTCTAGCGACCATGGGTCCATTGGGCTGAACGGTATCAGCTTGGAGAGCCCATCGCAGAGGGAGTATGGCATTTCCAGCACGCGGCCCACGTCGCGCACCACCGCTTTGGCGCCCAGCGTGCCGAAGGTCGCTATCTGACTGACGGCTGACTTGCCATATTTCTGCTTAACGTATTCGATGACGCGCTCGCGATTGTCCTGACAGAAGTCGATATCGAAGTCAGGCATGGATACGCGTTCCGGATTCAAGAAGCGCTCGAACAGCAAGTCATAGCGGATCGGATCCAGGTCGGTAATGCCCAGCGCATACGCAACCAAGGAGCCGGCCCCGGAGCCCCGCCCAGGTCCCACCGGCACGCCGTTGCTCTTGCCCCAGTTGATGAAGTCGGCAACGATCAGGAAGTAGCCGGGGAACCCCATCTTGATGATGATTTCACATTCCCAGGCGAGCCGTTCACGGTAAGCGGGGTATTGGGCTTCGCGCTCCGCCTCGTCTGGGAAGAGTTGCTGCATGCGACGCTCCAGACCTTCCTCGGCCAGTTGCACCATGTAATCGTCTAGCGTGATGCCATCCGGAGTGGGAAAGTCGGGCAGGCGCGGCTTGCCGAGTTCCAGCACAAGGTTGCAGCGCTTGGCGATCTCCACCGTGTTGGCAATGGCAGAGGGCACATCGGCGAAACGCCTGGCCATTTCCTCGGAGCTCAGCATGTATTGCTGGTCGGTAAAGCGGCGCGGGCGACGCGGGTTGCCAAGCTGTTCGCCTTCCGCAATACAGACTCGCGCTTCGTGCGCACGGAAATCATCCTGCTTGAGAAACTGGACGGGGTGTGTGGCCACAACGGGCAGGTCAAGCCGTGCCGCCAGCCGCAGCGCGGCCTGCACATAACTTTCGTCTCCGTCTGCACCACTACGCTGCAATTCGATGAAATAAGCGTCGGGATAACGTTCGGCCCAGCTGCGCGCCAGTGCTGCGGCCTCTTCTTCCCTCCCGGCTTCGAGCGCCTGGCCGACGTCGCCCGCCCGACCGCCCGACAGAACGATCAGCCCATCGTTTCCGGCCAACCATTCACGTTTGATTTCCGCCCTTGCCTTGTATTGGTTGTTCAGCCAGGCTTGGCTAAGCAGTTCACACAGGCTCAGATAGCCCGCGCGATTCCGGGCCAACAACAGCACGCGCTGTGGTTTGTCACGGTCATGCTCGTTTTCCAGCCAGACATCGGCGCCGGCAATGGGCTTGACTCCCTTGCCCTGGGCGGCACGATAGAACTTCACGAAGCCGAACAGATTGCAAAGGTCGGTAAGCGCAAGCGCAGGCTGTCTGTATTCGACCGCTTTGCCCACCAGAGCAGGGATCTTGGCAATGCCGTCGACAACCGAGAATTCGGAGTGCACGCGCAGATGAACAAAAGCGGGGGAAGTGGATTCGTGAGTCATGTCAGGATTGTACTCAGGCCAGCTGGCATGTTTTCCAGCGTCACGTTCATCGCTGCAAGGCGGCCCAGGCCTTTTGCAGTCGCTTCACCGACACCGGCGCAGGGGTACGAAGCTCCTGCGCAAACAGGGCAACCCGCAACTCTTCGAGCATCCAGCGGAATTCCTCCAACTGGCTGTCGCTCGCTCCTTTCAGCGCCTGCGCGGCGCGCCTGTATTGTGCGAGCAATGGTCCCATTTCTGCCATCAGCTTCGCGTCGCGGCCGGGATCGGCGCGCAGTTTGTCGATGCGCACATGTGCCGCCTTCAGATACCGCGGAAAATGCGCCAGCCGTTCATAGGGAGTGTCTCTCAGAAACCAGGCGTGCATCAGTGCAGATTGCTGCGCCTGCAGGTCGGCATAAGCGGCAGCATGCGCTTTGGCCTGAGGCATTTTCTTCATGAGCGTGGTCCACTCGCCCAGAATCTGCGCCGTGAGGCGGGCAATCTCCTGAACGATCAGCCCAAGCCGGTTACGGCCCTCGGCCTTGCGCGCCTCAAAGCTTTCTTGGTCATGTGGCCAAGGTTCGTTCAGAAACGCCTGTGCAATGCCGCAGTCGATAATCTGGTCGCGCAGCGCTTCCTGCGTACCCAGGCTCATGAACAGCATGCTCATGCGCGTCAGATCAGGGATGTTTTTTTCAAGGAATTTGACTTGATCGCGCATGGCAAGGCGAAACAGGCGGCACAAGCCACGGCGGTGATGCCGCCTTGCTTCAGCCGGGTCATCGAAGACATCCAGTTCGCAGTGAGTGCCGGCATCGACCAGGGCGGGATAGCCGATAAAGGACTGACCCTTCCGCGAGATCTCCATGATTTCCGGGAGTTCGCCAAAGGTCCAGTCCACCAGATTTTCGTGCGCGAGCGCTTGTGCCACTTCGCGATCCCGGCCAGCCACTTTCTGGAAGGATTCCTGTGCCTGGCGCCCATGCTCAGCCTTGAGCTGGTCGAGATTCCTGCCGCCAGACAGCATACGGCCATGCTCGTCCACCACCTTGAAGTTCATGAATAGGTGGGCAGGCAATGTCTCCAACTTGAAATCGCTGCGTTGAGGCCTGACTTTCACCTGCTGCCACATGTCCTGCGCGATGGCGTCAAGCAGGCTCAATCCGGGGTCCGATGCCTGGTCAAACCAACGTTCGACGAAACCGGCGGCGTAATCCGGCAGGGGCACGCAATGGCGCCGCAATTTCTGCGGCAGCGACTTCAGAAGCAGGTGGACTTTCTCCTTCAACATGCCCGGAACCAGCCATTCGCAGCGCACCGGGTCGATGCGGTTCAACGCAAAGAGCGGAACGGTCAAAGTCACCCCGTCCCGCAATGACCCAGGCTCGAAGTGATAATCGAGCGCCATTTCGACGCCGTTCCAACTGACCTTTTTGGGGAAGACGTCGGTAGTAATTCCGGCGGCATCGTGCCGCATGAGCTCGTCCCGGCTCAGTTCCAGGCCACGAGCTGCGCTTTGGTCCAGCCTGCTGTACCAGCGCTCCAGCGTAGCCGTCTGAAAAACGTCTTCGGGAATGCGGGCGTCATAAAACGCGTAAATCAGTGCGTCATCTACCAGAATGTCGGGTCTGCGCGCCTGATGTTCCAGCTTCTCGATAGACGTTATCAGGCGGCTGTTGTGCTTCAAAAATGGCAGATTGCTGTCTATCTCGCCCGTCACCAAGGCGTCGCGGATGAAAATTTCACGTGCCTGCTTGGGATCGACACGACCAAAATGTACCCGCCGCCCCGCATATACAGTGAGGCCATACAGGGTGGCACGCTCGTTGGCCACCACCTGCCCGGCCTTTTTCTCCCAACGTGGGTCAGACCAGCTCTTGCGCAGCAGGTGCGCACCCACCTTCTCCACCCATCGGGGGTCGATACGGGCAACGCACCGGGCATACAGGCGCGTGGTTTCCACCAGTTCGGCGGCCACAATCCAACGCCCGGCCTTCTTGCCCAAAGGCGACCCGGGGTGAATGTGGAAGCGGATGTCGCGGGCACCCTGCCACACGCCGCCTTCTTCCGCCTTCGTTCCCACATTGCCGAGCAGACCGGCCAGCAGAGCCATGTGGATCTGCTCATACGTGGCATCACTGGCATTGGGTTTCCAACCTTGCTCGCCTACCAGTGCCGATAGCTGGCTGTGAACGTCGCGCCACTCCCGTAAACGCATGGGCGAAAGGTAATTCTGCCGCAATAGCGCCACCAGCTTGCGTTGCGAGGCTTTATGCGCCACCTGTTCCCCATACCACCGCCACAACTTCAGGAAGGAGAGGAACTCCGAGCGCTCATCGTTGAACTTCGCATGCGCCGCGTCAGCGCCTTCACGATCCTGCATGGGTCGATCACGCGGGTCTTGCACAGACAGCGCCGATGCGATGACAAGCATTTCTGCCAGGCAGTGATGATCTCGGGCGGCCTGAATCATGCGGGCCACGCGCGGGTCGACCGGCAGCTTGGCAAGCTCACGCCCCACCGTCGTCAAGCGATTATTCTCGTCCAGCGCACCCAGTTCCTGTAGCTGCTGGTAGCCATCAGCGACTGCGCGACCGGCCGGCGCATCCACAAAGGGGAAGGCTTCAATGTCGTCGAGTTTCAACGCCTTCATGCGCAGAATGACGGATGCCAGTGAGGAGCGCAGGACTTCCGGATCGGTAAAGGCGGGACGCGCTTTGAAGTCGGTCTCATCGTACAGGCGAATACAGACGCCCGGACCAATACGACCGCAACGCCCGGCCCGCTGATTCGCCGATGCCTGGCTGATGGGTTCAATGCGAAGCTGCTCGACCTTGTTGCGCCATGAATAGCGTTTGACCCGTGCCAACCCACTGTCCACCACGAAACGGATACCCGGTACGGTCAGCGAAGTCTCGGCCACATTGGTGGCCAGCACTATGCGGCGCAGGTTGCTTTGCGGACGGAAGATGCGTTCCTGCTCTGCCTGGGACAGACGAGCGTACAGGGGCAGAATATCCGTTCCCGGCGGATGATGCTTGCGCAAGGCTTCGGCGGCCTCGCGAATTTCCCGCTCGCCGGGAAGAAATACCAGCACATCGCCCGGACCATGTCGGGCACACTCGTCCACACCGTCGACAATGGCGTCGATCAAATCGCGCTCTTCGTCACGGGACGACTTTCCGCCGGATTCTTCTTCCTTGTCACGCAAAATGGGGCGGTAGCGCAGCTCCACTGGGTAGAGCCGACCCGACACTTCGATGACAGGTGCCGGTTTGCCGCCCATGGTGAAGTGCTTGGCGAAGCGGTCAGCGTCGATGGTGGCTGACGTGATGATCAGTTTCAGATCACGCCGCTTCTCCAGCAGCCCTTTCAGAAAGCCGAGCAGGAAGTCGATGTTCAGGCTGCGTTCGTGAGCTTCATCCACGATGATGGTGTCATAGCGACGCAGCAGCGGGTCACGCTGGGTTTCCGCCAACAGAATGCCGTCTGTCATCAGCTTGATGGCGACGTTTGGCCCGCTGCGGTCACTGAAGCGGATCTGATAGCCCACCCAGTCGCCCAATTCGGTGCTCAGCTCTTCTGAAATACGTTTGGCTACAGAGGTCGCTGCCAGGCGCCGGGGCTGGGTGTGAGCGATCATCCCCTTCTTGCCCCGGCCCAGCTCCAGGCAGATTTTAGGTAACTGGGTCGTTTTGCCGGAGCCCGTCTCGCCACAGACGATTACCACGCGGTTTTCGTCTATCGCCCGGGCCAATTGCGCACGGTGAGCGCTGACTGGCAGATCTTCAGGGTAGTGGATGGGCGGCAGAGGACGTTCCAGGCGTTGCGGCGCAGAAGGCGAGGAGCGTTGAGAAGGCCGTTGCGAGGGTCGTTGCGGGCGCGAGCCGGCAGCTTTGTGTGGGTTTTCTGACAATGGAGCAGACTTTTGCATGAAACCGATGGGGACTCTACAGCCGCTCATTATAATTTTCCTCTTCTATGAAGCATCTTCACCGTTTGCAACACCTATGTCCCCTGCTGATAACGAAACCTATTCCGCACAAGTCGCTCCTGAGTTTGCCCCCGCGCAGTTCGTGCGATGGTTTCGCGAGGTTGCGCCCTACGTTCACGATTTCCGTGGCAAGACTTTTGTGGTCGCCTTTGGAGGGGAGCTGGTACGCGACGGCGCGCTCAACCCCCTAATACAAGATCTTTCCTTGCTTTCCGCCCTGGGCGTGAAACTCATTCTGGTGCATGGTTCGCGTCCTCAGGTGAACGAGCAGTTGCGCCTCAAGGGCCTGGACGTACAGTTTGGGCGCGGAACGGAGCCCACCGGTCCGGAGGCACTCGAGTGCGCCAAAGAGGCCGCCGGGGAAATTCGTCTGGACATCGAGGCGTCCTTCAGCCAGGGCCTGCCCAATACGCCGATGTCACATGCCAAGATCCGCATCATCTCGGGCAATTTTGTGACGGCTCGCCCTGTCGGCGTCATCGATGGGCTGGACTATCAGCATACCGGCTCGGTACGCAAGATCGACGTCGAAGCCATCAAGGCCATCATCAATCAGGGCGCCATCGTGTTGTTGTCGCCCCTGGGGTTCTCACCCACGGGGGAAGCCTTCAACCTGGCCATGGAAGACCTGGCAACCAGTGCCGCCATTGCGCTGCGGGCGGAAAAGCTGATTTTCCTGACACAGGACTGCCTGATCCGGAATGAGAAAGGGGAAACCGTAACCGAGCTCGCACGGGCTGAGGCGGATCGCCTGCTGTCGGAAGGTGGTCTGGACGAAGATACCCAGGCCTTCCTCACTCATGCTTCGCGCGCCGTGAAGCGTGGCGTGGCACGCGCGCATATGCTGCCCTACACGCTGGACGGTTCGGTTCTGCTGGAAATTTTCACCCACGACGGCGTGGGCACCATGGTAGTTGAAGACAAGCTTGATGATTTGCGGCCGGCACAGGTGGACGACATTGGTGCCATCGTGCAGCTTATCGAACCGCTGGAAGCCGACGGCACATTGGTGCCACGGGGTCGTGCGGTCATCGAGCGGGATGTCGAAAAATTCACGGTTTTGGAACACGACGGCGTGATTTACGGCTGCGTGGCCGTGATCCCCTATCCTCAGGACGGCATGGCGGAGATGGCCTGCCTGATCGTGCACCCGGAATGGCAAGGTGAAGGGGAAGGCGAGCTTCTGCTGCGTCATGCTGAATTGCGGGCCCGTTCAATGGGGCTGCGCAGGCTTTTCGTGCTGACCACCCGCACCTCGCACTGGTTCATCAAGCGAGGATTCGCTCGGGGCAGCATCGCAGATCTTCCCAAGGAACGGCAGCTGACCTACAACCGCTCGCGCAACAGCCTGATCTTCATCAAGCGCCTCTGAGGCAGCCAGGCCGCTCAGGCTTCAGCCGCTACAATAGGGCCTTCATTAGATTGGAGGTATTGCATGACTCGCATGGTGAACTGCGTCAAGCTCAAACGGGAAGCCGAAGGGCTGGACTATCCCCCTTACCCGGGCGACCTGGGTGTCCGCATCTGGCGCGAGATCTCCAAGGAAGCC